>NZ_JBNKSF010000007.1:0-418835 GCF_050297175.1 Gynuella sp.
GAATCTGGACTTTTATGCTGAGTATCGGACCTATTTTTCTGAACGCATGGCACATCTGATTGAACGCTTAAAAACAGAAGATGATCCGAATGGCGGTAAGATGATTGATTCGACACTTGTCGTACAGGTCACAGATATGGGTGATGGTGGTTCCCATACTGGCTCTGATGCCGCTTTCATGTTTGCAGGTGGTGGAAATGCCGTTAACAGGGGAACGATCATCCCTGCGGACAACCATCATCAGCTGCTGGATACTGCTGCGGAATATATGGGTGTCTACGGAGTCATAAAACCGTATGATGCCAATGGTCCTGTGAGCGGGATATTGGTATAAGATAGCTTTTTTGGCTTTGGAAGAGATTTGATAATGAATAAACTGCTCCTGCCTTTATTGGTAATGGTGCTTTTTTGTCAGGGCTGCGCTCAGGTGAAGCCTTGGGAAAGAGGTAATCTTGCACGGCCTGAAATGGCCTTCAGTTCAGATGCACTGGAACAGAAAATCCAGGACCATATTTATCATGGTAAAGAAGCATCTCAAGCCGTCACTGCCGGAGCAGGCGGTGGTTGTGGTTGTAACTGAGGAAAACAGAATGCAAGATAAAAAATCTGCTCTTTTGAGCTTAAGTGCTGCGGCACTGCTGCTAAATACGCTATCAGAAACTGTGCGGGCGGACCCGCCCAATCAGAATAATGAAGTTGACTTCAGATACAGTCATTATCATGAAGGGGAGGTACCAGCGGGTAATACCAGTACTGGTAAGTCCTCTTCTCGTTATGATATCGATGTGTTTCAGGCAAAAGGTAAGGTTCCGGTAACTGCGGACACGGAATTGACCGTCAGCGGTATCGTCGAGACCATGTCTGGCGCTTCGCCATGGTATGTGGTGCCGGATGAGAAAGGTGATCCTGTACAGGTGATGAGTGGTGCAACCATTGACGACACACGGATGGAGGTCGGCGCAGATTTTCGTAGCTATAACCTGCGAAGTGAGTCCACTGTGTCTGCCAGTTATTCAACCGAAAATGATTACTCCTCACTCTCGTTCGGTTTTTCCGGGATTTGGCGCCTGAATAATAATCTGACGACTCTGAACTATGGTATGAGTGCAGGGAAGGATAATATTGACGCGTCTGATACCGATAAATACCCCACCAGACCAAGTGGAAAAGACAAATCCCGGGTGTCCGGTTTCGTTGGTTTTTCACAAGTCATCGATAAAAACCGCTTGGTAGGTGCTAATATCGGTATGACATCATTACAAGGATTTTTGTCTGATCCTTATAAATGGGTGACAGTTAATGGTATACAGGTTCAGGATTCACGCCCGGATAACCAGAGCCAGTTAAGTGGTTCGTTGCTATTCAGACAGTTCTTTAGTGATTATGATGCTGCTCTGCATACCGACCTGAGTTTTTACTACAGCGATTGGGAAGTGTTTTCACAGACGGCTGATCTTGGTTGGTACCAGAACTTTGGTAACAATTGGCAAATAGTCCCTTCCATGCGTCTTTATCATCAGTCTGCGGCTGCTTTTTACGAACCTTATTATAAAAATACTCGTCAAGATGGTTACTATTCCAGTGACTACCGATTGTCAGAATTTACGGCATTGAGTGGTCGTATCAAGCTGGAAAAACAATGGACGCAGTTTTACGGCAATGTTTCATATGAACATTATGGTGCGTTTGGAGATCATCCGGCATTGGTGAGTTTTGATGTCGTGTCCGTGGGATTTGGCATGAACTTCTAAATCATGTCATCGGCATTTTTACTCCATCATCATCAGTTCCGGGCAATGGGTAGCCCGTGTGAGCTCTATTATTACGCGCCGACTGAAGACAATCAGGAATTACTGGCAGCTGCTCGGCAGCGTCTTATTCAGCTGGAGAACAAATACACTCGTTATCGTCCTGACAGTATTACCAGCAGGATCAATACTGCATCCGGCAACGGTGAACTGATCGAAGTGGATAACGAGACGGTTGGATTGCTGCATTATGCGGCCACTTTGTATGAACAAAGTGAGGGGCTGTTTGATATCACGTCTGGTATTTTGCGCCGGGCGTGGGATTTTCGTTCCGGTTGCTTACCACCCCATGCCGATATAGAAGCTTTGTTACCATTGGTCGGTTGGTCAAATGTGCATTGGCAACCCCCGTTTTTCTGTTTGCCAAAAGCAGGAATGGAAATTGATTTCGGGGGATTTGTAAAAGAGTTTGCGGCTGATCAACTTGCTTCGGTGCTGCGTTACAGAGGGGTGGAACATGGACTGGTGAACCTGGGGGGGGACATAGCGGTTATCGGGCCACATCCGGATGGAAAACCCTGGATGATTGGTATTCAGCATCCCCGTCAGGTCGACCGCGCTATCGTCAAAATTCCCATGACTCATGGTGCTGTTGCCACCAGCGGTGATTATGAGCGTTATATGCTGATTGATGGAAAGCGCTATTGTCACATTCTTAACCCGCATACAGGTTATCCTATTCAGTCGCCATTTGCCGGGGCAACGGTTATGGCCGATCAGTGTTTGATAGCAGGTTCTTTTTCCAGTCTGGCATTATTGAAAAGTGAAGCTGATCCGAATTGGTTGCAGGAATCGGGTGTGGCATATTTGCTGGTGGATCAACAGATGTCGTTCACTTCCAATATTCAGATTGTGGATCAACGTTAGTTCAGCCGTATCTGTTAGCGAAAATAATGATTGTGGTGTTTGTTGACCGATAACAGAACACTTATTGACAGTTTTCGTTTTTTTCGACAGTCTAGCCCGACGTTCATCCAGCTCACTGTTTTTCCCAAATTGGCAGGATGTGCTGTTCCATTCCAGTAGTATTTCGAGTGTTAGCCATGTCATTACCATTAATCGATCTTAGTTTATTAACGTCTCACGACCCAGATATTCAACAGGCTGAAATCCAGCGGTTGGATTACGCTTGTCGTGAAATCGGCTTTATCTATCTGACCAATACCGGTATTTCCGAACGTCTGATGCAGGAAATTTTTGTAGCAGCAAAGCGTTTTTTTGCTCTGCCGCAGGAAGAAAAGCAAAAGATCGATATTGGTACGAGCACCAATCACAGAGGGTATGGTTCGATTGGTAAAGAAAAGCTTGATGAAACCAATCTGTCTGATTGGAAAGAAACATTTGATATGGCGTTGGATTTGCCACCTGACCATCCGATGGTTAGCAAGTATTCCAACATGTATGGTCCTAACCGTTATCCCGAAGATCCAGCCATAGTAGATACCTTGCTCAGCTATTATCAGGCTGCATTTACGGCATCTCAGAGTTTGCTAGTGGCCATGGCAAAAGCGTTAAAGTTGGAAGACAATTTTTTCACTCGTTGCTTCAATACTCATGTAACCGTTTTACGACTTATCCACTATCCACCGAGACCCTCGATGGAGCATGATAATGGTGCCGGGGCTCACACGGATTATGGGTGTGTCACGTTGTTATTACAGGATCAGGTGGGTGGTTTACAGGTACGTGCCCGCAACGGTGAGTGGATCGATGCACCACCGGTGGAGGGGGCGTTGGTGGTCAATATCGGTGACCTGATGCAGCGCTGGACCAATGACGAGTATGTATCGACAGCGCATCGGGTAAAGGCATCCATGCCGGATGTTCATCGCTATTCTGTTCCTTTTTTTGTAGAACCGGATTACGAAACCCTGGTTGACTGTGTACCCAGCTGTCAATCGGAACAAAACCCGGCCAAATATGAGCCTATATACAGTGGCGACTGGATTCAGTCACGTTTTGATGCCACTTATGCGTACCGTCGGGGTGAATAAAGCATGGCACGTGTCTGGATAAAGGAACCATTGGCGGTTTACCAGGATGCTGTTGCGGATTGTCGTGGCGGAATCGTGGTTGAACAATCCAAAATTGTCGAACTGCTGGGGTTGAACGAACAGCCGTCAGCGCCGGTAGACGAAGTTTTTGATGCCAGTAATCTGGTTATTACTCCGGGACTCATCAATACGCATCATCATTTTTATCAAACTCTGACCCGTTGCCTGCCTGAGGCAATGAATAAACCTCTGTTTCCATGGCTTAAAGCTTTATATCGCGTGTGGGAAAGGTTGACGCCGGAACTGCTGGAAGTGTCATCAGAACTGGCAGCCGCAGAACTGATGTTATCCGGTTGTACCACAATTTGTGATCATCATTACGTTTTTCCAAAAGGCCTGGAACAGGCCATTGATATCCAGATTGCCGCTGTTCAGCATCTTGGGGTTCGTGCCACGTTGACTCGGGGTAGTATGAGTCTTGGTGAAAGCCAGGGTGGGTTGCCGCCGGATTCTGTCATACAAACGGAAGCGGACATTATTGCTGATTCCGAGAGACTGTTAAAAAGTTATCATGATCCCAAAGAAGGCTCAATGGTACAGCTTGCTCTGGCTCCCTGTTCACCATTTTCGGTCAGCGAACAATTGATGAAAGATACTGCCGAGCTGGCACAGCAATATCAGGTGTCACTGCATACTCATCTGGCCGAAACCACGGATGAAAATGATTTCTGCGTACAGAAATATGGTATGCGCCCGACTGACTATCTGGAGCATTGCGGTTGGTTGCGTAAAGGTACCTGGCTGGCTCATGGCATCCATTTTTCTGAGCAGGAAATTTACCGCCTCGGTCAGGCTGAGGTGGGTATTGCCCATTGCCCCACATCCAATATGCTGCTGGCGTCGGGCACCTGTCCAACACTAGACCTGGAGCAGGCGGGTTGTCATATTGGTCTGGGAGTAGATGGTTCAGCCAGTAATGATTGCTCGAACATGATGCAGGAGGTTCGTCAGTCGTTACTGCAGCAAAGGTTAAAATATGGGACCGAGAAAATCACCCAACATACCGTTCTGAACTGGGCCACCCGTGGTTCTGCCAAGGTTTTGGGGCGTAGTGATATCGGTGCCATTGAAATTGGCAAGCAGGCGGATCTTGCCCTGTTTGCGTTGGATGAACTGCGGTTTTCCGGTGCTGCCGATCCGATTGCTGCGCTGGTACTTTGTGGTGCCCAAAAAGTTCGGCACTTAATGGTTGCCGGGCAATGGGCTGTGGAAAATGGATTGCTGCATATCGACCTGGAAGCGTTGAGATTACACCATATAGAACTGGCCAGGCGGCTATTATAGACCTCCTTTGCTGAGTCTCGCGTAGGGCTGTCAACGGAGCGAATGCGATACGATATTCTGTGCTCGTATTTTATCGGTCATATCGTCTCTGTTGGTGGAAAAGCGTAGCCTTGTTTTCCTATAATCCCACTCTTTTAAAAATTTTCTGAAACGACAATCGCATAATTGAGAGCATTCCCCCATGGAAAAAACCTATCAGCCTCAGGACATTGAGCAGAAACATTATCAGAACTGGGAACAAAGTGATTACTTTGCTCCCAAGGGAGAAGGCGAAGGTTATTGCATTGTCATCCCGCCGCCTAATGTAACCGGCAGCCTGCACATGGGCCACGCCTTCCAGCAGACCATTATGGATGCATTGATCCGTTACAAGCGTATGAGCGGTCATAAGACTCTGTGGCAGTCTGGAACTGATCATGCTGGTATTGCCACGCAGATGGTGGTGGAGCGTCTGCTCGCGGCAGATGGCAAAACCCGCCACGATCTTGGACGTAAAGCCTTCATAGATCGGGTTTGGCAATGGAAAGAAGAAAGTGGCGGCAACATCACCCGGCAGATGCGCCGTTTGGGGGACTCCGTGGACTGGTCCCGTGAAGCGTTCACCATGGATGATAATCTGGCTGCGGCAGTCAAAGAAACCTTTGTTCGTTTGTATGATGAAGGACTGATTTATCGCGGCAAACGCCTCGTGAACTGGGACCCAAAACTGCACACTGCCATTTCCGACCTGGAGGTCGAAAATAAAGAAGAAAACGGCAAATTGTGGCATTTTCGCTATCCATTGGCGGATGGCGTGAAAACCGCAGATGGCAAAGATTATATTGTTGTGGCAACCACCCGGCCGGAAACTCTGTTGGGAGATACCGCTGTTGCCGTGAATCCTGAGGATGACCGCTATCAGTCCATTATCGGCCAATATGTTGAACTACCGTTGGTTGGCCGCAGGCTGCCCATTGTGGCTGATGATTATGTCGATATGGCATTCGGAACCGGCTGCGTAAAAATCACCCCGGCCCATGATTTTAACGACTATGAGCTGGGTAAGCGTCATCGTGCACCGTTGGTGAACGTGTTTGATGCCAGTGCCAATATTCTGGATACGGCCCAGGCTTTTCATTATGACGGCAGTATCAACCCCGATGTTGCAGGCACTATTCCAGACGGGTATGCCGGCTTGTCTCGTTATGAGGCCAGAAACAGAATCATTGCGGATTTTGAACAGCTGGGACTGCTCGAAGGCATCAAGGATCACACCCTGATGGTGCCCCGGGGTGATCGTTCCGGTGAAGCGATTGAGCCCTGGTTGACTGATCAGTGGTATGTTCGCACTGCACCGCTGGCGGAACCTGCCATCAGGGCAGTAGAGAGCGGCGAGATCGAGTTTGTGCCGAAACAGTGGGAAAACACCTATTTTGCCTGGATGCGCGATATCCAGGACTGGTGTATTTCCCGACAGTTATGGTGGGGGCATCAGATTCCTGCCTGGTACGACCAGAATGGTGAAGTTTACGTGGCCCGTTCTGAAGCTGAAGTACGCCAGAAATATAAACTGGCGGATGATGTACAGTTAACCCAGGATGGGGATGTTCTGGATACTTGGTTCAGTTCTGGTCTGTGGTCGTTTTCGACGCTGGGCTGGCCGGATGAAACTGCGGATTTGAAAGAGTTTCACAGCACCGATGTACTGGTTACCGGCTTTGATATCATCTTTTTCTGGGTGGCACGGATGATCATGATGACTATGCACTTCATCAAAGATGATGATGGCAAGCCTCAGGTGCCCTTCAAAAAAGTGTATGTCACTGGCCTGATTCGTGATGAAAACGGTCAGAAAATGTCCAAGTCCAAAGGCAATGTGATTGACCCAATCGATCTGATCGATGGTATCAGTCTCGACGACCTGCTGACCAAGCGTACCAGCGGACTCATGCAACCACAGCTGGCTGCCAAAATTGAAAAAAATACCCGCAAATCATTTCCCAATGGTTTTGAACGTTCCGGCACCGATGCCCTGCGTTTTACCCTGACCTCATTGGCAGCTACCGGACGTGACATCAATTTTGATGTTAAGCGCCTGGAAGGCTATCGGAATTTCTGTAACAAACTATGGAATGCAGCTCGGTATGTTCGCATGAATACCGTGGAGGCCTATGACTCTGAGGCGCTGGCGGTTCAGGATCTGAACAATGAATCGTATGAGCTGTCGTTAGCCGACCGTTGGATCATTTCCCGCCTGCAGCGTTTGGAACTGGATGTCGCCCGTTACTTTGATAACTATCGCTTTGATCTCATGAGCCAGGCAATTTATGACTTTGTCTGGAATGAATACTGCGACTGGTATCTTGAATTGAGCAAACCGGTGCTGTGGCAGGAAGATGGAGCCGAAATCCTGAAACGTGGAACACGACGGACTCTGGTACGGGTATTGGAAGCCATTCTACGAATTGCACACCCGATCATGCCTTTCATTACCGAAGAAATCTGGTTGAATGTGCGAGATCTGGCCGGACAGGAAGGTGACACTATCATGTTACGTTCTTATCCCGTGGCGGATGAGGCCCGGTTGGATGAAAGCGCAGAGCAGGACATCGAATGGATCAAAGGTGTGATTGTCGGTGTGCGTAATATTCGAGGTGAGATGCAGATTTCACCAGTCAAGGCCATCGATGTGATTCTGAAAGGCGACAGTGTTGTTGATCAGCAGCGTTTACAGCAAAACTCCGAGTTCCTGATCAAGCTGGCCAAGCTTGAGAGTATCTGCTGGCTTAATGAGGATGACGAAGCGCCACTGTCTTCAACCGCGTTGGTCGGCGAGACCCAGGTGCTGGTGCCCATGGCTGGTCTGATCGACGTGGCTGCCGAACAGGCACGTCTGCAAAAGGAAATCACCCGAGTTACGCAGGATCTTCAACGTACCGAAGCCAAACTGAGTAATGAAAACTTTCTGGCCAAGGCACAGGAAACCGTCGTTAAGAAAGAAAAAGAAAAGGCTGCTGATTTGCAGAGTAAACTGGCGAGTCTGCAGGAGCAAGCTGACAAACTGGCTGCGTTAAGCTGATTTGTTCCATTCGAAACCTATTCTCCGGAGCGCGTACCTGTGGCCGCTTCGGAGAATCTCTGTTGCCATGTTGTCTTTTTAAATTTATGAATACTTAAAAGCTTTGATCTGTCTGTACCCGTTGTTTCTATACCAGGGCGCTGCATTTTAATTTGTGGTCATTTAAAGCAACACCCGGCAAATGAAATAGTTTACTAATGTATCGAAAATGCCGTTTAAGCAACCATTGAATGGTAACGGCCAATGGTGTCACGCAGCCATAGTCACATTTGGTATAGACCCATACCGTTGCTTCTGACGCGCAACCGACCGCTATGGGTATGTTCGACAATCATTACATATTCATAAGTGATTTTAACTGCCGATTATGCCAGCCACTTAACAACAGCAGACTGCATATTGAGCCGAGCAACGCATAGGCCATATCCGACTGGGTGTCCCAGACATAACCTTGAGTTCCCAGAAATGCCTCGGCACTGTCACCGGTCGCAATGGCTACCCACCATTCGATCAGTTCATAAAACGCGCTGAAGGCCAGGCAGAAGCAGACAATAAAAAACGAACTCATCATATTGCCGTTAATAATATGTTTGCGTTTGATAATTTCCCGGGCAATCATGGCAGGAACAAAACCCTGGACGAAGTGTCCGAGTTTGTCGTAGTTATTGCGTGCCATGTTGAAGTAGTCCCGAATGACATCAAACAGCGGAACCTCGGCATAGGTGTAATGTCCGCCGACCATCAGTACCAGACAGTGGATCAGAATCAGGCAATAGACTAAAGCGGTCAAGCGGAAGGAACGATAGGTGGCAGCCAGAACGACAGCGCCGATCATGGCTGGGATGGTTTCCAGAAACCAGGTAAATTGATCTTTGGGATGTATGCCTGACCAGATAAGCGTCAGCGTGAAAATACCGATCCAGAGTGCCTTCCCCATAATGCTTTCTATCCTTACTATTTTGATTGGTTGGTGTTTGGACCAGGTTTGCCTGCGTATAAGTCACGAATCTGTTGTCAGAAAACTAACAGGCCTGCGAGCAGAAACGTCATCAATACCAGTATAAATCCCTGTAGAACGGCAATCAGGATACCTTTCACAAAGCTGGTATCCAGTACCATCATGTAGGCCACAGCTGTCAGTGGCAGAGACAACAATATGCCCAGTTGCTCGCTCAACGCAGGAATGATTCTGATGGCAATCAACTGAATAATACTGGCGACAATAATTGCGCCCAGGCAGGTAAAAAAGCCGGTGTTTTTGGCACCGACCATGGATGCCGCGAGTTTAACAGGCACCACCATAACGGTTACCATAATCAGTAAGGCGAGCAGCAGCTCCATGTCGGGTTCTCCTTGAAATCGGGTTATACTGTTGCAGATGAGGGCAAAGCCCGCTGAAGTCAAATGTGCTTTACGCGAACCTGCTTCAGTTTGTTGTACACTGTAGCTCTATTGTGTCATGGGGTTGGAATATGGCTGGTGAAAAAAGCACGCCGGAAAAATTACTGGATCTTGCGGAGACGTATATTCGAACCGGAGGATACAGTTCGTTCAGCTTTCGCGATCTGGCCCGCGATACCGGCATTAAAAGTGCCAGTGTGCATTATCATTTCCCCACCAAAGGACATCTTGCCGCAGCGGTGGCATTGCGTTATCGCAACCGGTTTGAGCAGGCGTTAATGGATCCTGATTTGCCTGATTTTGATCCCGAAGCGGCACTGACTCACTACTTTTACATGTTCTATCAGGAAATGCTCAGTGCCCGGCAAATGTGTCTGTGTGCAGTCCTGAGCGTGGAAAAAACGTTGCTGCCGGAAGCCGTTATGATGGAAGTCCAGGCCTTTTTTACCTTAAATCTGACCTGGCTCAGAAAGACACTTGCGCGTTTTTATGACCTGCCAGAGGAGAGTCAACAGGTCAGCCAGCAGGCCGCTGTGGTCCTTGCGGCTCTGCAGGGTGCTTTGACTGGTGCTCAGGCTCTGGAGGATTCTGAATATTTTAAGCAGGTGGCAGCCGGTCTTTACCAGGGGATTTTCAACACCGGGCTGCTATTTCCTGAGGTATGAAGCCATGATTGCACCGATTAATCCCGCCGTTGATAACAGCAGAATAATGCTGTACAGGCTGATCAGGCCGGCCAATGCCCCCAAACCTCCTACCACGAGCAATACCGCACCGATAACCGTATTGCTCACTGCCACGTAATCAGTCCTTAGGTTCCCTTCAGCAATATCCACGACGTAAGTTTTGCGACCGATACGTACGCCCTGGTGGGCAATACTGAGAAAGAAATAACACACAGGCAGCAACCAGGGTAAGGCCAGCCACTCCGGTCGAAGCCAAACCAGCAGACACACCAGGAATCCCAGTCCAGCGGCAATGAACGACCCGACAGCCATCACCGTGGTGCTGGAAATATCGGCAAGTTTCCCCCAAACCGGCCCAGAGACCAGGCTGGCTGCACCACTGGCCAGAACAAACATGCCCAGTAACTGCAGCGGATTGCCTAATAGTTGCTGCGCCAGCGCCACATAGTAAGGAGCCGTTAACGCTGAACACAACAGCAACGCCCGGGCGACCACAAAGCGTCTGAACGGTCTGTCTGTAATCAATATACGGCTGCGTTGTAATAGCGACTGCATTACGTTATGAGGTTTGTGGATTTCGCCCGGCAGTTCGCGGATCCCGATAAATACCGCCGCCGCCGCTGTCCACAACAGACTGGCCATGAGAATCAGATAACCATAGCTGGAAGCTTCAAGCGGGTGTCCATTGTGTAACAGCAGCATTGTACCCATGATCAGAGTGATCAGACCGGAGAAGCTGGCAGACCAACCATTAACCTCGCCCCGCTGGCTTTTAGGGATAGTCTTGCCCAACACATCTTTGGAAGCTGTGGAGCTGAGGCCACGGGCCAGACTGAATACGCTTAACAGGGCAATGATCAGCCAGCCTGCCAGCGCTCCCGAAGCATGCCACGCTACCAGGCCGATACCGGCAATGGCCAGAGACTGAAAGAGGCTGCCGAAGACCCAAAACCATTTACGCAACCGATACCGGCTGATCCATTCGGCAATCAGTAATTGCGGCAGTAGTGAACCCGCCTCTCGTATGGGAACCAGAAACCCGAGTTGATAGAGTGGGGCACCGACACTGCCCATGATCCAGGGTAGGATGATTTTAGGGTTTGAAACGGCGTCACCCAGCTGTACCAGAAACTGGCTGATCAACAGGGTGACAAAGTTTCTGGGAATTCTGGCCTGTGCTTCCGGTGCCATATCAGCTGCTTTCCGGGTGACAGGATGACGAACCAGCTTTTCATAAATACGTGTACTGACAGATCGATTGGCCACTCAAATACCTGTGGTCTATGGGAAAAGGTTGTTATAGCAAATCCAGGCGCAGAGAACACCCAGTCAATCAATTAATCGTACCCAGGCGATGATCCGGCGACGACGTCGAATCCCATCCATAGGTAGCAAATGTCTCTGTCGTCTCCCTGGATAACCCCGATACGGCTCTGGTCTTCAGTTGAGGTCACGTAGATCAACAACCAGAGCAGCGGCGGTAATACCGGGGCCGGATCTACATAAACTCCACCGGAGGCGGAGGTGTTACAGGCGTGAATATGGCTGGACGATTCCGATTCAGATCTGCTTGACGGTGGTCAGTCCAGTATCTCTCATTAGCATTCAAGGGCATCAAAAAGCCGTCTTGGAATATCCAGTTCTGGTGGCAGTTACCTGCATCGTTGTCCGTTGGAAACTGCTCTGAAATCTAGATGCCCGCCAGATCTGCAATTGATAAACAAGCGTCTAGGCACTGATGCCGCTAAACCGGAATCAGCGACAGCAGCTCCTGCGGGTATTGCAGAATATGGCCGGGACGCTCTTTTTCCAGTTCCGCTCGGGAACCGTAACCCCACAGAACCCCGGCGCTATCGAGATGGTTATGATTAGCGGCATGCAGGTCATTGGAGCGATCACCGATCATAATAGAGTTGCGGCTGATAACACCGTCGTTCAACAGGTTTTCCAGCTGTTGCCATTTTTCAATGCCGATCTCTGCTCCGTTGACAAAGCTGAATAAGTCTATCAGACCAAACATATCGAGGATTTTGACAGCAAAATCACCCCGTTTGGAAGTACAGACCCCCAACTTACAGTTTTGACGGTCATGCAGTTCCATTAGGGTGCTTTCAATGCCCTCGTACAATACATTTTCACTGAAACCGATATCACCATAGCGTTCACGGTATTTCTCCACCAGCGAGGTAATTAGCCCGGGGTCGCTGTTTCGGGTGAGTTCGGCAAAGGTTTTATCCAGGGGAGGACCGATGAAGCGGCTCAGCTCATCCTGTGGTAAGGGATCGAAATGATGGTGTTCAAGAGCGTAGTTGATGGATTGTGTGATACCTGCTTTGGGGTCACTGATGGTGCCGTCCAGATCGAATACCAGATACTCATAATTCATGAAAAATCCAACTGCTGATTTAAAACCCTATTATCTTAGCTACTAACTGACAGTTTGCCAGTTTGATCTTAATGCATAGACAACGGTTTTCGAGCTGTATTTTCAGGAGGATTTGGTTATCCTCTGGCCCCATTTATTTAGGTTTGGCAAACATTATGAGTTTTCAATTCGATCCAAGACAATATATTCGCACCATTCCCGACTGGCCTGCTCCGGGAGTGCAGTTCCGGGACATCACCACGCTGCTGGAACATAAACTAGGTTTTCGCCAGACCATTGATTGTTACGTTCATCGTTATTTTGAAGCCGATATTGATGCTGTTGTTGGTATCGATGCCCGTGGTTTTATTATTGGTGCTCCGATTGCTTACGAGTTGCGTTCAAGCTTCGTTCCGGTGCGTAAAAAAGGCAAACTGCCGGGCGAAACGGTCTGTGAAAGTTATGAGCTGGAGTACGGCAGTGCCGAGATTGAGATGCACACTGATGCTCTCAAGCCGGGTAGCAAAGTGATCCTGGTGGATGATCTGATCGCTACCGGTGGAACAATGCTGGCGGCAGCAAGACTGATCGAAAAGCTGGGTGCCAGTATCGTCGAGGTTTGTGCAATCGTGAATCTGCCGGATCTTGGTGGTAGTCGGAAGCTTGAAGAGGCCGGATATAAGGTATTTTCGTTGTGTGAGTATGAAGGCGACTGACAGGCCCAACCTCTGAAGAATCAGAGGTTGTCGTATGACTGAATAATTTCCTGTTGCAGGGTTTCGGCTGCTTGTCCGAGCCCGCCCAGATTGAGTACCTGGGTGTATCCCATCTGCTCCAGAATTTTTTGTGCATGGTTAGCGCGATTGCCGCTGCGGCAATACAGCAATATCTGCTGGTCCTTATTAATTGGTTGCCGGGATATCTGTTCTGCCAGCTGATCCAGCGGCATGAGTGTAGCGTCCCGAAGGTGACCGGCGTTCCATTCTTGCAGGGTTCTGACATCAACGATCAGAGCCTTTTGATAGTCGAGCTCTTTGGCGGCGACATCGGAGCAGCCGACTATAGCTAACAACCACCACCCAAGCAGAAGTGTTCGTTTTTTCATTTCAATCGTCCATAAGTGTTGACGATAAATATGGTACCGTCAGTGCATAATAGAACAACCATACTTATGGCTCATAGAAGAGTTTACACATGGCAACATTTAAAGCATTTTTAGTAACTGAAGATAATGGTCAATTCAGGCAGGAAGTTGTGCAACGCAGCTTTGATGCTTTACCTGATAACGATGTGCTGATCAAGGTCAGTTATTCGTCCCTTAACTATAAAGATGCACTGTCAGCGAGTGGCCATAAAGGGGTCACTCGTGAATACCCTCACACGCCCGGTATCGATGCTGCCGGTGTCGTGGTATCTGATCGGACCGGACGTTGGCAGCCGGGCACTGAAGTAGTGGTCATCGGTTATGACCTGGGTATGAACACTTCAGGTGGTTTTGCTGAATTTATCAGTGTGCCGGCAGAATGGCCGATACAACTGCCCGACAACATCAGTCTGGAAGAATCCATGATGCTGGGAACGGCTGGCATTACTGCGGCATATTGCCTTGAAAAGCTTCTTGATAATGGGTTGGTGGCTAACAATGGTGAAGTATTGGTTACCGGGGCTACTGGTGGTGTTGGTGCTTTCGCTCTGACGATGTTGGCGCAGATGGGGTTCAGCGTAGTGGCCAGCAGCGGTAAGCCAGAGGCATCGGAATGGTTGCTCGAACTTGGCGCCAGCCGGGTGGTTGATCGCCATGAAATTGGTACACAGTCTTCTCGGCCAATGCTGAAATCAGAGTGGGCTGGGGCGGTGGATAGTGTCGGTGGTCATACACTTGAGAATATTGTCAAAAGTCTTAAATTCGGAGGCAGTGTCGCAGCCTGTGGAAATGTTGCTGGAGTTGACCTGCAAATGACTGTATTCCCGTATATTTTACGGGGAGTCAATCTACTCGGTGTTGCCAGTGCCGATGCCAGCCGGGATGATCGCATCCGTGCATTTGGCAAACTTGCCTCCATGTGGAAGCCTGTACAGTTGCGCAACATGGTGCAACATGTTGGTTTGTCAGGATTGTCGGAACAGATCCGGCAAATGCTGACTGGTCAGCATCAGAAACGGGTCGTCGTGGATCTGGCAAAAGAGTAAGATGCGCGTTTGATTTGCAACCTATACAGGAGGAACTGTTCTGAACACTGCAACTGTCAAACTTGAACCCAGTTGGCTGAGCCGGTTACAGGATCAGTTTGAGATGGATTATATGCAGTCGCTGAAGCATTTTCTGAAACATGAAAAGGCCAGCGGTAAACAGATATATCCCAAAGGTGAAGAATATTTCCGTGCATTTGACCTGACTCCGTTTGACCAGACCAAGATCGTCATTCTTGGTCAGGATCCCTATCATGGCGAGCATCAGGCACACGGCCTGTGTTTTTCTGTGCGGCCGGAAGTTAAAGTGCCTCCCAGTCTGGTCAATATTTATAAAGAGCTGAATCGCGATATTGGCTTCACTGTTCCCAATCATGGTTATCTGGAATCCTGGGCCCGCCAGGGGGTGTTGCTGTTGAACTCGGTGTTAACTGTTGAAGCTGGGCGGGCCGCCGCGCACCAGGGTAAAGGCTGGGAACAGTTTACCGACCGCGTCATTGCCGTGATCAACGAACAACTCGACAACGTGGTATTTATGCTTTGGGGCAGTTATGCCCAGCGCAAAGGGCAGTTTATCGATACTCGCAGGCATCTGGTGTTAAAAACCACTCATCCGTCGCCATTGTCCGCACATCGGGGATTCCTTGGCAGCGGCCATTTTTCCCAGGCCAATGCTTATCTGCAGCAATGTGGCCGAACTCCGGTCAACTGGCAGTTGCCGTTACAGGTCTGACACCCCGTCATGTTGAGCGTTCAGGATCTTATTAATGTCATTGTGCTGGTTATGGTGGTTGCCTGGATCTGGCATTTGCTTGGTATTCGTCAGCGAGCGGTTGTCGCTGCCAGGCGACATTGCCAGAAACTGCAATTGCAGTTTCTGGATGAAAGTGTGCACCTGCTGCGCTTTCGCCTGCGATGGGTAAATGGCATGCTCCGGCTGGTCCGTCATTATGGTTTCGAATTTGCCGTCACCGGCGAGCAGCGTTATCAGGGGGATGTCATCATGCTGGGTGGTCGGGTGCAATTGATTGAACTGGAGCCCTATCCGATGCCGGAAGATGAGTTCGACGACCTCATGCATCGTCTGCATTGACCGTGTTCGAAACGGTTATCCATAACTCTGACGAACAGACTGGTTTGGCGACTAAAATAGTCGGTATATATTGTTTGTTCACATTATCTCTCAGAGTATCCTGTTTGTCTGGTCAGTATCACGGTTTCATTTATTTGGGGTCATCTTTGTGATTGAATGAACCTTTGTTTATGGTTCCCCATATCACTGTTAGTTATATGGTTATTGTTTTTATTGAACGACCGGTCTTTACCATGCTCACTGTAGACATTCATTTGAAAACAAAATTCATTCGCAATACCATCAGCTGTCGGATTGAATGAGTTGGAAGTAATGGATTTGCAATGTAGTCATACTAATCAGAAATCACGCTTGCATGGCGATGGTTTGGGTGTCGGTTATGGTGACAGGACCATTTTGCAGGACGTGGATTTTGCTGTTGCTGATGGCCGTCTGACAGTGCTGGTCGGACCCAATGGCAGTGGTAAATCCACGTTATTGAAAACGATGGCCCGAATTCTGGTACCGCAATCCGGTCAGGTATTGTTGGATGGTAGAGATATTCACCACACCCGTACCCGCGAAGTGGCACAAAAGCTCGGACTGTTACCACAAGGGCCCAGTGCCCCCGATGGTCTGACAGTCCGTGAACTGGTGGCGCAGGGGCGATTTCCTCATCAAAGTCTATTACGGCAGTGGAGCTCCGAGGATGAACGAGCTGTCAACCAGGCGATGGACACGGCCCAGGTGTCCGGTTTTGCTGACCGGCCAGTAGATGATCTGTCCGGCGGACAGCGGCAACGCTGCTGGATTGCGATGGTATTGGCACAGCAGACTGATCTGATTCTGCTGGATGAGCCCACCACGTTTCTGGATTTGAAAGTGCAGGTGGATTTGATGCAGATGCTGGTTCGTTTGGCGCATCAACGGCACCATACTTTGGTGGTGGTGCTGCATGAGTTGAATCTGGCTGCAGCATATGCTGATACGCTGGTTATGATGCGTGATGGTCGGATCGTGGAATCTGGCCCGCCAGAACGGGTATTCAATCGTGAAAACCTCAAGACTGTTTTTGATCTCAATGCCAATGTAATTCGTGATCCTCACTCCGGATCGCTTTTGTGCGTGCCGGTGGTGACCGCCACCGATGGTTATGATGCTGATGTCGCTGGAGCTATCCATGAATCCTGAGAAGTATATTTTTTGTCGTGAAATCAGTCTGGAGCGTTCAGAGCCGCTAGCGGGTACAGGCGTACATCAAAGTTCTAATCTGTTGATCAGCTGGCCCATCGGCAAATGGCTGAAGAGTCTGCGCAAGACCAAAGATATGAGTGACGAACTACTGGCACTGGCCGATGCGATTGTAAGTGCTGGCCGGAGGATCAATCTGATTGACCGTAAAGATCAACCCGAGGATGTACATCGGGCTTATCTGATGCCGGAAAACCGGGTGTACGATGTGCCGCATGCGTCTTTAGTTGATTTTCTCACCGCAGTATTGGAAGGAACGCCTCTGTATCGCTGGTTTTCCGGATCAGTGAAGGGTTCTCTGGTACTGTGCTGCACTCATGGTAATAAAGATAAATGCTGTGCCAAATATGGTTATGCTGCCTATCAGGCGCTCGCTGCGGCGGCCGAGAAACTCGATGCACCTGTGGAGGTCTGGCAGAGTTCCCATCTGGGTGGTTGTCGATTGTCTGCCAGTGCGCTGGTGTTTCCACAAATGCATAAATACGGTCGTATTGAACCAGATCAGGCCGAAGCTTTGCTGACGGCTGAAATCAATGGCGAGATATATCTTCCAAGTTATCGTGGTGCCTGTCATCTGGATCCTCAGCAGCAGGTCGCGGAAGTGGCTGCCCGACAATGGTTGGCAGATCATCAGTTAACCAGCCAGGTCCAGCTTCAGGTGATAGAGCAACAGCCTGAGAAGGTAACTATTTTCTGGAGAGCACAAAGCTGGCGTGGATCGCTCATTGTCAGCGGCTATGAGGATAGTGTACAGCGCTACGGCACCTGCGCCGAGATCGATAACGACGAAGCAATGACGACAGTACCTGTCTGGCGGGTAACGGATGTACAGCCACTCAATCCATTCAATGGCGACGGCGATACAGCAGATAAATAAAGAACGGCGCACCGATTGCTGAAACGAATATCCCTGCTGGCAAATCCTGGGGCAAAAAACCGATACGTCCGATGAGATCTGCCAGTAACACGATCAACGCTCCCATAAGCCCCGAACCCAGAATACGACCAGGCATTGTTTGGCCGCAAATACCTCTGGCCAAATGAGGGGCAATCAGACCGACAAAGCCGATGCCGCCAGCGAACGCAACCGCCGAGCCGGCAAGGGCAACGCTGCCGGCAAGCAGAATCAGGCGGTTACGATTAACCGCCGCACCCAGCCCCACTGCCTGTGGATCGTTCATGCTCATCAGAGCCAGCGAACGTGCCATTACAATGGTCAGAGGCAGCAAAATAATCAGCCACGGTAGCATGCTCAACACGTCCTGCCATTGAGCCCCATACAGGCTGCCAGTCAGCCAGACATAGGTACTTACCGTTGTATTCAGGTCACTCATGACGATTGCGAGTGTGGCAATTGCTTTCAGGGCAGCAGCAATGGCGATTCCCACGAGTACCAGCCGGATGGGAATGACGCCGTTATTGTGTGCCAGACTGTAAATCAGCAACGCAGTCAAACCTGCGCCTGCCAGCGCAAATACCGGTAGCCAATGGATGCTGATGGCTCCGGCAAATATGGCCAGGAACAATACGGCACCGAGTGCAGCGCCATCGCTGATACCAATGATGTCCGGTGACGCGAGGGGGTTGCGAACCACCTGCTGCAGAATCACGCCGGAAATACCAAGAGCCATGCCCACTTCTAGCGCCAACAAGGCCCGTGGTAATCTGAGAATGTATACGGTGAAGGTATGATCACTGTCAGAAGGTGTCATTATTGCCTGAATGATCTGCAGTGGTGTCAACAGTGTACTGCCCAGACACAAATAACCCAGAACGACAAATATTAGAATGCTTAGCAGGCATACTACCCGCCAGAACGTGGTTCGATGAAACGCCAATGCCAGTCGTTCGGAACGGGAACGCAGCAGATAGTAGTGACTCATAAGGCGGGGCTTCGGCGTCGGGCGATTGCAATAAATACCGGCGTGCCGATAAACGCTGTCATGACTCCAACCGGTAGCTCCTGGGGTGGAACGACAAACCGTGACAATGTATCTGCCAGCAGCAATAAAATAGCCCCTAGCATGGCGGCGGCCGGCAGTACCCAACGGTGATCACGACCAAACAACATTCTGGCTAGATGCGGAATTATCAGCCCGACAAAACCAATCATGCCGGCCAGAGCAACGGATCCTCCAGCCAATACAATGACCAGGATGCCGAGCACCAGACGGACAACAATTACTCTCTGGCCAAGTCCCTTGGCGACTTCATCATTCAGTAACATCAGGTTCATTTGTCGGGTCATGATCATGGTCACTGTCCAGGTCAATACAAACAGCGGCAAAAACGGGGTAATCATGGTTATGGTCCGGCTGGACAGTGAACCGCCGAGCCAGAATAAAATACCTTCCAGGCTCTCGCGATTCAGTATTAACAGTCCCTGAGTGAACGCGACGAATAATGCTGTAATTGCCGCACCAGCCAACACAACCTGTATCGGTACAAAACCGATGTTCTGTTGATAGCCCAACACATACACCAGCAGACCGGCAATACAGGCGCCCATGAACGCGACCCAAATGTATTGCTCCAGTGAGGTGAGTGAAAAAAAACTGAATGCTGCGACAATGAAAAATAATGCCCCGGCATTAATGCCAAACAGACTTGGTGATGCCAGAGGGTTGCGGGTCAGAGCCTGTAGCATGGTACCGGCGCAAGCGAGGTTGATGCCAATCACCACAGCCAGTAATACCCGATTTAACCGACTTGACTGGATGATGATGTGTTCGGTGATATGGCTGTCGTAATGAAGCATTGCATCAATCACGACTTGTAAAGGGATACGGGTTTGTCCGAATGCAATGCTCGCTATTGCAGCGACGAGCAATACCAGGGAACAAATCAGCAAACCAGCGGTTTTGGCAGTAGTGGTATGCAGCACAGCATTGTTCCGGTTGTAACAGTTGGCACGATACTTCCGTGTATCGCAATTGCAGTAATGTGTGAGGCGGGTGTTTACTCGCTCAATTGATAGTGTTTGAAAATACTGTCCAGCATACGGCTGGCAGCCAGTGGACCCCCACCCATATTCCAGTCCACTTCGTTCACTTCATAAACATGTTGCTGTTTGACGGCATCAAGGGTTTTCCAGAGTGGGTGTTGAGTCCATTGCTGATAAGTCTGCATCACTGCTGGATCGGTTTTGGTCATGAAAATAAAGAATACATCTGCGTTCATACTGGGAATGCTCTCCTTGCTGGTCAGTTTGACTCCCCAGGTATTTTCACGGTGTGCGGGTGGGCGGGAGAAACCCAGCTCATTCAGGATCAGGCCGGCAAAACTGTTGTAGTAAATACGTGCATGATCACTGCGAAAATTCAGTAGTGCCACTTTTTGTGGCCATTGAATATCCGGGTTACGGGATACTGCATTGCTGAAATGCGCCACTCTGGCATCCCAGTCCGCCAGCCACGCTTGGGCCTGTTGTCTGTGACCGGTGGCCATGCCCATCATGTGCAGCGTTTCCTTGAACTTATAAACGGTTTCTAAAGTGATGGTGGGGGCAATCTGACTCAGTTGAGGATAGATTTTCTCATGGCGTAATTTAGCAGCAATAATCAGGTCGGGCTTCAGTTTGGCGATCTCCTCCAGATTGGGCTGGGTTTCCAGGCCGACATGAGGTACATCCTTCAAAGGTTCACGCAAATAGGTATACATGGGTTGTTCGACCCAGGACTCCACCACACCAACGGGTGTGATACCCAATGCGACGGCTGCATCGGTCGCACCCTGGAATAATGTCACGATACGCTTTGGAGGGTCATTCAGTACGGTAGTGCCCATGGCGTGATATATGGTGACTTCGGCATGCGCGCTGAATGCAGCGATAGCCATGGCAACAAACAGCCCAAGGCGTTTGACTGAAGCACGGAAATTTAACATAGCATCCTCTTAACAGGGCGGGGTAAAACAATTCAGTGAATAGCTGCGTCCGCCCAAATACGATTGAAGTAATCTGGCAGGATGTTATTGGACCTGCAGACCTTGGCTAACGATAGTCATGTTATTGATAGTTATTATCGTTTTCAATGAGAGCGGTCACAGAATATGTCTGCGGATTGAGGTTTGTCGCCCTCCCTGGCAAGAATCATCCTTAGTCACTGCTCACGGTCATGGGGTGCTCAGATAATCGGCTAAATTGATCACCCAATCGCAGACGCTGGACAATTGTTCATGATCATGACTGATCAGTATCAGGGAGCACTGTTGCTGTCGGCAGGCTGATACCATCAACTGTGTTACCGTCTGGGTAGTGAGAGGATCGAGTCTGGATGTGGGCTCATCGGCGACTAGCAATACCGGGTCCATTAGCAGTGCCCGGAGTATGGCAACTCGCTGTAACTCACCACCGCTGACCTGACTGCAGCTGCGTTGCAACAAATCGGCAGACAGCTGTAATTGCTCAAGTAGTACGGGAATCCGCTGTTCATCCAATTGATGCAGATCGATGAGATCCTGCAATAACTGCCTGAGTGGCGGACCATCGGCAAATGCGCTTGGAGGATCCTGATAGAGCTTCAGACATTGATGACGGTTCACCGGTTGCAGGTAGCGTATCTGGCCATGATCCGGTTTGAGCAGACCCAGAATGATATCTCCGAGAGTGCTTTTGCCACAGCCACTGTCCCCACACAGCCCAATAATTTCGCCGCGATTTATAGTGAGATTCAGGTTGGCGAACAGATCGTGTCCACCGCGCCGCATGGATAGATTTTCCAATTGCAGCAAGGGTTGCGGAGCAGCGAGGGTGTCCGGTTTATTGACTGGCCAGTTTCGCGGGGATGCAGCGATTAGCGCACGCGCGTAGTCTGACTGTGGATGATTCAAGATTTGATCGGCATCCCCCTGCTCAAGCACGCGGCCCTTTTGCATGACCATAATCTGGCCACCCAGCTGGCGCGCCACCTCGACATCATGAGTGATGGTCAGCAGCCCACCGGTGTTTGCGTGCTGTTTCAGCAGTCGAACAATGTCGTCACGGCGACTGGCATCCAGGCCTTTAGTGGGCTCGTCTGCCAGCATGATGTCGGCACCACCTGCGGTCGCTGCGGCAAATGCGACACGCTGGGCCATGCCGCCGGATAATTCACCTGGTCGTTTATGTCCGGCCTGTTGCAGGCCAAGAAACTGAAGCTGTTGTTCTGTGGCCACTAATGCCGGCACAGATGCCAGACCGCGAACATAACGAAATACATCTGCGATTTGCCGGTACGCTTTCATCAATGGGTCCAGAGAATGCCAGGGTTCTTGTGGCAACATCACCAGCGTGCGCCCCCAAAGTGCCTGTAACTCTGATCCGCTGTAATGATTGACATGTTTGCCAAGGATGTGGATATGGCCACTGCGGGTCAGGCCTTCCGGTAGCAGTCCCATAATTGCCTGTGCCAGCAGGCTTTTGCCGGAGCCGGTTTCTCCGAGGATCGTCAGTGGAGTGCCCTGTATCAGCTGTAATGACAGATCCTCGACGATAATATCGTCCCGACTGTGGATATGCAGATGGTCGATCTCGATCAGAACCGTCATGAGGATTTCCTCGCCAGCAGATTGAATCCCAGCACCATCATAAACAGTGCCAACAGTGGTTGGGCCAGCGCCCATGGGGCATCGGCATAGTATGGAAACAGCTCGACGATCATGAGCCCAAGTTCGGAGGCCGGTGGTTTGAGTCCGACATAGACGAATCCGACCGAGGCCATGGTCAGTACCGAAGTTGCGGCTCCAAAGGCTGCCAGAGTGAAAACATCCTGCTGAATCGAAGGCCAGATATGGCGGCGAAACAGATACCAGCGTCCGAACCCGAGCATGCTTGAAGACTGTATCTGTGGTCCATTTATAATGCTGAGCACCGAGGCTCTAACGATACGGAAATATTCCACCCACAGGGTCATGGCGATGGCAAAATAGAGCATAAAAAATGAACCCGGTACCAGAGCCGCACACAACAGCACCAGAACCAGTCCCGGCAGTGCCAGAATGGTGTTCACCAGAAAGTTCAAGCCATGGTCGACCCAACCGCCTCGCCAGGCTGCCCAGACTCCAAAACCAGTGCCGATGACGGCTGATGTTACCACGCAGGAAATACTCAGTATGAACGACAGACGAACCGCAGCGGCCATCCTGGCTACCATGCTGCGACCGAACTGGTCAGTGCCCAGCAGGTGTTCTCCACCGGGTAGTGCGAAACGGTTTTGCAGTGCCTGCCGGGCAGCATCATGGTGCCCAAGCAGGCTCTCTGCGATAGCGAACAGCATTAACGCCAGCAGCACTGCCAGCCCAAGGCGTTGAGCGCCGGAAAGACGGATAAACCAGTATCGGATCATGACCGTTGCCCCCGCGGATCCAGTAAATGACAGCTGGCATCCACCAACGTGTTCAATAAGACAAACAAAATCCCCATGACCAATGCGGTGCCCTGGAGCATGGGAATATCGCGGGAAAATACTGCATGGGACAAGCCATGACCGATACCCGGCCAGGCGAACAGGCTCTCGATCATAATCACTCCCTCGATCAGTCCTACCAGTTGTATGCCCATGAAGGCCACTACTGGCACTGCCATATTACGCAGCCCATGACGCAGAAATGTGGTGCCTCTGCCCAGCCCCTTCACTCTGGCAAACTGGTAGTACGCAGACGCCGCCACGTTGCGGACGCTGCCGCGAATCACCCGATTGGATATCGCCGCCAGACTCAGGGCCAGAGCCAGCGATGGCAATACCAAATGAACCGGATGACCAAACCCGGCGACCGGAAACCAGCGCAGTTGTATGGCGAAGAACAAAACCAGAATCAGCCCCACGCTGAAAACCGGTTGCGCCCGTATCAGTGTCGACAGGGTCAGCGTGGAATAATCCAGCCAGCCATTGGGACGCAAACCAGACAGGATGCCAATAGGCAGGGCAATGAGTGCGGACAACAGCAGGGCACAGACAGCCAGCAGTAATGAGTGGCCCAGTTGATGCTGAATTTCTTCGATCACCGGCGCGCCACTGATCAGACTATTGCCCAGATTCAGGGTAATCAGGTCACTCAGCCAGCTCAAATATTGTTCCCAGGCCGGGCGGTCCAGCCCCAGTTCTGCCCGGACTGCTGCAGCGGCCGCCGAGGACACAGCGTCCTCGCCATAGCGGCCGGCAGCTATTTTATAGGCCATGTCTCCTGGCAGCGATCGGGCCAGTACAAACGTCAGGGTGCCGACGCTCCAGGCCATCATGATGGCCTGAAATAATCGGTTAAGAATCATTCTGCTCATTGGTTGATCAGGCTCATTTGTGCGATGTGAAAAGAGCGCTCAAACGGATCAAAGTGGAATCCCTGTACCCGGTTGGCCACCGCGCTTTGTTGTACATAGAACGACACCGGAATCATGGGCAGGTCTTCTGCCAGTAATCTGGACAGTTGCTGGCGTTGTTGTGCCAGCACATTAGCATTGGACTCGGTCTTCATGGCTGTCAGTAGCGAAAATGCCTCTGTGTTGTTCCAGTTCATGGGCCCCCAGTCACCACCGGCTGCGGTACTGAAATCCGCCTGTATGGTGGCCAAAGGATCAGGTATGTTAGCGAAATTCCGGGCAATCAGTGCCAGTTGCAGAGAGCCATCGTTATGCCCCGAAGGAATGGCGCTGGCATTTTCCATGGAAACATCCAGCTGAATACCCAATTCTGCCCATTGGGCCTGGATGGCAGTGGCCACGAGCATGAGTTCAGGGCGGTTGGCGTAGGTAATCATGCGCACTTGAAACGGCTGACCGTTACGCACTAATGTGCCATCTTTGGATGGCTTCCAACCAGCTTCGGTAAGTAGCGTTTTTGCCTGTTTGAGGTCTTGTACAGGTTCTGGCAGGTCGTCCAGATGCCATTGATTCATGGTCGGGCCAAAAAACTGACTGGCTCCAGTACCGGGCGCGCCTAGGATGTTCGCAGCGATGCTTTGACGATCGATGGCCAGACTCAGGGCTTTGCGGGTCTTCAGATCTTTGAAAAAAGGATGTGCGTTATTCACTTTGATGAGAATGGAGCGCGGTATCATCGTGGAATCAATCTGTACCTGATCACTCTTTTTCAGCAGATCGACACTGGCTGGATCAAGGTTATAAACGATATCGGCTTCACCACTCTTCACCATCAGGGCCCGGCTTTCGGAGCGGTGACCGGTCAGATACTCAGCTTGCGCAATATTGGCCGGTGTGCTCCAGTAATCATCGAAACGACTGACTTTGACTTTGTGTGGCGGGATATATTCCGTCAGTTGATATGGGCCAGTGCCATAAAGTTCTACTACATCACCATTATCTGCATAGGATTCTGGTGCCAGAATGGCAGTACTGTAGTGCGCCAATACGGCAGTAAACGGCAAATAGGGTTGTTGTAGCTGAATGACCACAGTATTCGGGTCGGTCGCGCGGATACTGTCGATGCCTGCTTTCAGTAACGGTCCCGGATTGTTCAGAGCTGTTTTTAGGCTGTGAACAACCGCCTCAGCGGTCAAGGGCGTGCCATTATGAAAGGTGACCTCCGGGCGCAGATGCAGAGTCCAACGACGGTTTTGATCGTCGATATCCCAACTCTGGGCCAGACCGGGCAGTAGTTTCCCGGCATCATTGGCATTAATCAGGGTTTCCAGTATTTGCATTCGGGTGTAGACGTAGCCGGACTTCGAGGGTGCCAGACTAACTGCTTCAAACGGACCGCTGATGGTCAACAGGTCATCCGGCTGACGGGGATGACAGGCTGATAATAATAATGCGACCAACAGAGCGGACACAGATGTGCTCAATGACTTGTATAGCTTTGGGGACATGGGTATCAGATCCTTCAGTTCTCAAAATCGAAGTGAACTGGAAATTATGTTATAACATAACAAATCTGAAAAGAACTAATTTGTACGATGGTAATTTTATAAACAATAGTGTTTCGCAATGCCTGATGAGTAGGATAAAAATGTGCCTTGTCGGGCTCCGTATGAATTTGTTGACAGACAGGGTGGGTTGGCGCCTATCACAACTGAGCCGATGATAAGAATGACCGCCGGGCCTATGTCTGCAAATGAATAACTATCAGCGCGCGACGGTCGTTATGGCCATGATGGAGGCTATCGGTGAAAACACCTCCTGTGGGTGTTTCAGGGGTTGCAGGTTGCCGTCGGCGTATCCGCTACCACGGTGGCATAATGATAACTGTAGTCTCCATCGATAGCCTGAGTGCCTTCAGTGCCGGCAAACTGACCAATAATATAGGTTTCTGCTTTTGGAATACCTGCGTCGGCATAGGCTTTAATATCCGTCTGGGCATTGCCATAGGCGCGGATGATATTTACTCCGTTGTCGATGAGCTTTTGGAGGTAACGGGTTTTATAGCCTTGGGTATCGGGCGGAATCGGGCCATCACCATAGGGATTGGTGTGCAGGTGCCAGGCTGGAATCTGCTGAATGTCGAACCACTCGCGGGTATCTTTAGCTTGCCAGTATGGTCGTCCGGTGAGGTAAATCAACCGATAGTTCTTGTCTTTATAAGCGTTGACGGTCTCGGTGGCGTAAGAATGTGCCAGCGCCGTACGGATGCCAAGATAGTCTCCCACCGCTTCAAAGTCTGTCAGGGTCAGTGTTCCATCAATATCAAACAGGATGGCTTCGGTACCGGGTTCCACCACGCTTAAGTATCCTGTCGCACTGGTCAGATCGCCGGCAACGACCATGCGTACCAGATATTCACCGGCATCGCGATTGCCCACCGGCACATAGATTTTGCCGTCACTGTCAGTTCGAAAGCTACCGAGATATTCCCAGTCACTCATGCCGGTACCGTAGATGTAAGCATAAATCTGTTCGTCTTCCAGATCTTTGTGTAGAAAAATATCGTAGTCGAATTTGCCGACCATCGTTCCGGTGTCACCGGTAGCCACCAGTTCATCGTGAACCATATGATAGGGCTGATGAAAAGAGGAGAGAATTTTGTTGCCCAGATGTCTAAAGCTGATTTTTTCAGGCTGCGGTGGTTCGGGACTGTTATAGACGCTGTCCAGATCAGGGCAAATAAATGCCTGGGAAAGAGTGCTGAATCCAGTCATGGTGAGAGTAATTATTGTCCGGATAAAGAATTGTCGCATTTTGATTCCTCAGATTGTTGTTGTCATCCTTTTTTCACGGCTCCTGCATACATGCTATGTATCAGTGATGACGGTTTTATGGCTAAGGAGCCTCTGAAAAATGGCCTATTTTCGCGCAGGACGTTGTCAGCCCCGTCTCACATCCTCATTTATGCCAGTAAATTGCGGTGTTGCGAGTGGTGCTTCCTCGCCTGCATCAACACTATTCCTATTTTTCAGAGGCCCCCTAACACTGCATAGCTTTGTCGTAGATAAACTATCAAACCCTCATATATTTGTAGGAATGTCCTGATTATTTTGCTTCATAGTTTGCATATAACTTGGTATCCGGCCAGCAAACGTCACCGGCGGCCAAATTTATTATGAATTAAAAATCGTGATGTTAATCAAAATCATTCGGTAACGTTGAATGTTTGTCATAAGTGCGGCAAAACGGTTGTCTGTGATTCTTCTGCATGTGAGCGTGTTATGGTCGGATCAGTAACGCGATTTTTGGTTTATAACCTAACCGATAAAACATAAATGGAATCAACTTTAAGCCGATTGACAGAGAGGAATTTTGGGTGCTAACAAATAAGAAAAATTCGGGAAAATAGTATGAAAACTTCTCTCTCAGTATTCAGAACAATTGCCTCTATCGTGTTGGTGGCGATGACTGTGATGGTTTCCAGTAATAGCTGGAGCACTCAGGTTTACCAGATTGGTGCCGGTAAAGTGGATATTACCGGTCCGTTTGCGGCGTCCAGTACCGGTTATAACAGTCCAGGTGATGAAATGTCAGGACTGGCTATGCGCCTCTATAGCCGAGCATTTGTGATCGAGCAGCCCGATGGCAAGATGGTAGCAATTGTGACCGCTGATCAACTGCACATGTATCAGAGTATCAAACTGGGGGTCATCAGTCGTTTGCAGGTGCTTGGTTATGGTGATCGTTTTAATGACAGCAATGTGCTGTTATCAGCCACTCACACCCATTCGGCCACATCCAACACTTCGTGGTATACCCTGTTTAATCTGTTTAATGGAGTTATCGGCTTTGACCGCCTGCACTATCAGGTTGTGGTGGATGGCATTACCCGTTCCATTATTGATGCCTATACCGCACGGCGAGCAGCGACCATCCGATACGCCGAAGGGGAGGTAATCAATGGCGTGTACAATCGCTCCAGCCTGGCTTATGGTGAGAATCATGATGCGGATCAATTCGCTTCCAACGTCGATAATCATATGCGGTTACTGCGCTTTGATGGTGTGGATGGTTCTGAAATTGGCCTGTTGAACTGGTTTGCGGTGCATGGCACTTCACTGGGGATTGAAAATCACCGTATACATGGAGACAACAAAGGTTGGGCGGCATACCGTTTTGAGCAGTTGAAAGGTAACGGCTTTGTCGCTGCGTTCGCTCAGGGGGCAGTGGGGGATTCCAGTCCTAATGTCCCGGATCCCGACAATATCACGCACCCGTTTTTACGCCCTGCTGATCTTGATCCCACTCTGGATGCTATGGAAAACCCCATTGTCGCCGGTAATCATCAATATGAAACCGCACTGTCTCTGTATCAGCAAGCAGGTGCAGTAAAGCCGGTCAGTCTGGATTATCGTCATACCTACGTTAACTTTAATCAGGTAGCCGTTCAGCAGGGTTATATCCAGGATCAGGTAATGCCATGGGATACTGATGCTTCGGATAATAATGCGACTACTTGTATCGCAGTCATCGGTGCCGGTTTTCTGGCAGGAGATGAAGAGGGGGCACCGGTGGATCTCGCTGCCGAAGGGGAAATTAAAAACCGCTATGTGTTTGGTGGCGGAACCTGGATACAGCATAAATATGATTTGACGACCTTGCCGGAAAGTGACCTGGGTAATGCCCTTGGTGCACTTTGGCCGATTGCCAGAGCCGCGTTGAAAACTGATCAGTATGATGCCTGCCAGAAAGAAAAATTCGCGCTATTGCCCGTTGGTAAAGTCGACGACTATTGGTTTCCGAACCCCAATGTACCGTTTGTACCAGTGGATATTCCTTTGCAGGTCATTCGTATTGGTGACATGGCTGTGTTGGCCACGCCGTTTGAAATGACCACCATGACCGGCCGACGCTTGCGTCAGCAGTTGACTGATACACTGGCTGGTGGTGGTGTGAGTACGGTCGTGTTGGCTGGAATGGCGAACTCTTATGGGCAGTATCTGACCACCCGTGAGGAATATGCCGCCCAGCATTTTGAAGGTGCCTTTACCCTTTATGGTCCCTGGCAAATGGCAGCAGTGGCACAGGAACTGGACAGGATCAGTGCCGATCTGGTCGCTGGCCGGACTTCTCAGACCGGGCCGACGCCGCCGGATTTGTCCGATCAACAATTGATTCAAACCTGGATTTCCAGCAATGGAGTGGTGACCGATGGAGGGGATTTTGGCGCAGTGCGGGAAGATGTTCATGATACGTATTCTGCTCGGCACGATATCGTTAAAGTATCATTTCGGGCCGCCCATCCGCGGACGATTCTGGAGAAAAAAATGGATGGCAGTCTGGCTGAATTCTATGATCCTGAGCAATACAGCTTTCTGGAGATCCAGCATCAGGAGGGGCAGCAGTGGGTCACGGTGGCCAGAGATACTGACCCTTACACCAGTTTTGACTGGACTCGCGACGGTGGCCCGAACAGCTTGTCTGACCGCTCCACTGCCACGGTGACCTGGCTGGTCCGTGAGCAAACGCCTGGGCTCTATCGCATTAAATATAATGGTTTGGCAAAACGCTGGATGGTGGTGACGACGGTTTATGAAGCATTTTCAGGATATTCGTCAACGTTCGAATTGAATTGAACGGCCGTGTTGTGGCGTTTCCGATGGATGAACCCATGTTGTCGGACATGTAGGATTGTGTCCTTGAGTCGCTTACATGAATTGAGAGCAGGATGTTGCTGTTAGCGTTGATCAGTTTAGTATGAGCGTTGCTGATATTTTTTAACTGTAAAGGCAACAATGACACCGACAAAGTTTTCTATTACGGCAGGGGTTCCTCTCCTGAATGCCCTGCCGAAAGATTTTATCTGGGGGGCTGCCACCTCCGCTCTGCAAATCGAGGGTGCGACTGGTCTGGACGGTCGAGGCCGGTCCATATGGGATACCTTCAGTAAACGCCGCGGTAAAATCCGCGCTGGTGATCATCCGGAGCAGGCCTGTGAACACTATCATCGGTATTCTCAGGATATTCGGTTAATGCGACGACTGAATTTGCAGGCCTACCGGTTGTCGATAGCCTGGCCGCGCATCTTTCCGCGAGGTCGTGGCCGCATCAATCACGCTGGACTGGACTACTACAAGCGCCTGACTGATGAGTTGCTGAATGCCGGAATTCGGCCATTTGTGACACTGTTTCACTGGGATATGCCGCAGGCACTCTATGACTCGCATAGGGGTTTTTTGCACCGGGACATGGCTGCCATATTTGCCGATTATGTTGAAACGGTGGTTCGTGGGCTTGGCGACCGGGTAAAAGACTGGATCACTCTGAATGAACCGTTCGAACACGCAGCACTTGGACATCTGACCGGTGATCATGCTCCGGGACGTCGCAGTTTGTCGGGATACTTCACTGTCATGCACCATCAGTTGCTGGGTCATGGTCTGGCCTTGCAACGAATTCGCGCACTGGCACCGGATGCCCGGGTTGGTATTACCCTCAGTCAGACGCCGATACATCCGGCGAGTGGTCGTCAGCGGGATCAGTGGGCCGCCGGTTTTGCCAATCAGCTGATCAATCGTATTACGCTTGATCCACTGCTTAAGGGGAAGTACCCCGAACAGGTGCAACGCCGCATGCGCTGGTTTTGGCCTAAGGTCACCGCTGCTGATCTCAACTGTATTCATCAGCCTTTGGATTTCCTGGGTATTAATCATTACAGTTGCGAATTTGCCAGCTATCGCTGGTATATCCCTTTTCTTCGTTGCTGGATCAATGGCGCTGCTGTGGCAGAACAGGAAGCCGAGATTGATGGTCGACGCTATACCGCCATGGGCTGGGAAGTTAAACCAGAGGGGATGGCAGAGGTCTTGCGAATGTTGCGACAGGAATATGCCAACCCGGAAGTCATTATTACCGAGAATGGCGCAGCGTTTGAAGATCAGCTGATTGATGGCCGGGTGTCCGATCCGAAACGGATCGACTATTTGCGGAGTTATATTGCCGAAGTGAACAGGGCCAGGGCAGATGGCTCAAATGTGACCGGTTATTTCGTCTGGTCGCTAATGGACAATTTTGAATGGGCAGCCGGTTATCAGAAGCGCTTTGGGTTGATCCACGTGGATTACCCATCACAGCGCCGTACCATCAAGGACAGTGGGTACTGGTATGCTCGTCTGATTGCCGAACATAAGTGATAACAGAGAATCAAACGTGGAATCGCAGTATGACGGTACGCGATAAACTGACGCTGGTCATTCTGGTGTTCATGACCTTTTTTCTGATGTGCGACCTGTATATTACACCGGCCATTATTGATGATCTTGCCGCTGAATATCAGGTCAGCCATGTCTGGCTGAGTTGGGTGGGTTCTGCGTTTGCCCTGGTTGGGGCGCTGGTCAGCCTTGTGATTGGTTACAAAGCCGACAGCACCTCACGTAAAAAGCTGTTGATATGGACGGTTCTGATTGGTGAGTTGCCGTGTTTTTTAACCGGACTTCAGCTTTTTACCGACACATACAGCGGGTTTTTCCTGTTGCGTGTGTTGACCGGCATTGGGGTAGGGGGTGTTTATCCGATCACGTTTTCCCTCATTGGCGATTACTTTCACGAGCGTCACCGTGCCAAGGCGAGTGCCGGTATTGACCTGGCCTGGGGGCTGGGCATGATGGTGGGGCCATTACTGGGAAGGTTGGCGTTGACAACGGACTACGGCTGGCGAAATGCATTTATCTGGGCATCAGTGCCAAATTATCCTCTGGTTATATTGTTTGCACTGATAGCCAATGATCCAAAACGCGGTCAGACCGAGAATGCTCTGACGCATGTTATTTCTGACGGAGCAAATTACCAGTACCGCATTCAGTGGCGCGATCTTAAAATGATTTTTACCAATCGTACCAATTTGTTCTGTTTTTTACAGGGTATTCCGGGCTCCATTCCCTGGGGACTGTTTCCATTTTGGCTGATCGTAATGCTCGGTCAGATCAAAGGACTGTCACGCGAGGATGCTACCTGGGCCTGGGAGTTGTTTGCTATCTCAGCGGGAATCTCGGGAGTTATCTGGGCAATCATCGGCGATTGGTTATTTGTGCATAAGGCCGCCTATTTGCCGGCCATCTGTTGTGCGGGAGTCTTTATTGGCATGGTTCCCATGCTGTTGTTATTCAATCTGGAAACGCTGTCTCTGCATGGGCAGTTCTTCTTAATGGTCGTTGCCGGCATATTAATATCGGTGCCGGCTTCGAATATCAAAGCCATCATCATGAATGTCAATCGACCGGAACACCGTGCCACGGTATTCTCATTGTTTAACCTGGCTGACAATATCGGCAAAGGAACTGGTCCTGCTATTGGTGGGTTGTTGCTGTCTGTCAGTGGCAGTTATGTGGCTATGGCGAACTATGCCATTGGTTTCTGGCTATTATGCGGTTCAATGCTGTTGGTAGTGACTCTGAAGATTGGCAGAGACCATAGGACATTAACGATGCTGCTTGAGCAAAGAGCAGAGCATATGGAAACACGTATTCAATGACGCTGATCGTGACGATGAAATCGACCGTACTGTCTGGCATAGTCACCATGTTGCCGCTTGCTGTCATGGTTCGGGCGGACACTCCCCCGGCATTGCAGTTACTCCAGGCCCATGTGCTCGATTGGCCGCAACGGCTGGATGCGTCCGGACTGAGTGAGTGCGGAGGAGCTTTACTGGCGGTGGCGGATAATATTGATCACGATATTTTTAAGATCGACCTGTCTGGCACAACTGCGACAATCCACCCCTACGTGTCACTCACGGTGACCGACCGGCCTGCGGTGGATTTTTCCATCAAGCATCGCCTGCAGCATTTTGCCGATGGCCTGTTTAATCATCATCGTTTCGATTGGGAAGGCATTGACTGTACTGATCAGGGCTATGTGCTGGCCAGTGAAAGTGATGCCCGGTTGTATTATTTTTCTAATAACGGAATCCAGACCGGTTACACGGATATTTACCCTCAGGCCGTTAAGGCTGGATGGTTCCAGGTGTATAACGCGTTCATAGAAGGCATTGCCTATTGGCAAGGAACGTTTTATGGCGCAGCTGAGCGGGACCCCCGGGGGATGTTTACCGTTCACCGCGATTCCGATGCCGTGGTGTTTTCTGATCTACCCAACGATACCGGTCTCACGTTTGTTCGAAACTCACTGGATATTGCTGATCTGGATATCTTTGACGGCGATCTGTATACCCTGGAGCGCAATGCCTCCGCCATATGCAAGCGAACGTTGGAAGGGTTTACTTCGTTATCCTGCTACAGTTATGAGGCCGTTGAATGGAGTGATCAGTATGGTTATCGCGATACTCAATACGGTATTGGAGAGGGGGTGGCGGTCACTGCCACCCGGCTCTATGTCTTGTTGGATAATAATGGTAAAGGCAGGATTGCTGATTCGGATGACACCCGGGCAATACTGCTGGAATTTATCAAACCGGAACACTTCTGAGGTTGTCCAGCCCTGACATGGATATTGAGTTCAGGGCCGGATGTTCCAAACGAGTCAGTAACGGTTTACTGTCCTGCTGCCAGTCCTTCACGGCGAGTATCGACACCTCCCAGATAGCCTTCTGGAGTCACTTCGATCGCATGCAGACCGCTGTTGAGATCTATCACCTTCACATTATGCCCATGCTGACTGAACCAGCTTTCCTGGTCGGCCAAAGTTGTGTCCTGCTCCAGAGCAGTATAGTCATTTCGATTGGTGATATGCGGCAGATTGACGGCCATACCCACGGGGGCATTACCCGCCAAAACTGCCAGCATCGGCTGCGCCACGTAGTCGATGATGCGACTGCCGCCGGGAGAGCCAATCAACAGTTTCAGTCGTTGTTGCTGATCCAGCACAATGGTCGGAGACATTGAGCTGCGTGGCCGCTTGCCGGGTTCAACACGATTGATGACTGGCTTGCCATCACGACTGGGAATGAAAGAAAAGTCGGTCAATTGATTGTTGAGCAGGAAACCGTTCACCATCAGGCCTGAGCCAAATCCCATTTCGATACTGGTGGTCATGCTAACGGCATTACCTTGCTGATCAACGATAGACAGATGGCTGGTACTGGGAAATTCACCCACATCGCCTTCCGCCCAGACGTGTTGTTGCGGCAGTTGTCCGGGTTCCATTTTACCGTGGTCCTGATCTCCGTTCGCGAGTTTGGCACGATCATGCAGGTAAGTGGTATTGAGCAGGGCCTGCTGTGGCACCTGCACAAAATCCGGGTCGGCGATATAGAGATCACGATCCGCATAGGCCAGGCGCGATAACTGGGTGAAACGATGCAGTGTGGACAGGTCATTGATGGCTATGCCACTCATATCATAATTCTGTGCCATCATCATTATTTGCAGCACGGTCAGGCCTCCAGAGCTTGGTGGCCCCATACCACAGATCACATAGGTCTGGTAAGGACCACAGACTGGTTGGCGTTCGATAGCCCGATAACCGGCCATATCCAGCTCGGTCATCCCGCTCGGATTAACAGAGCTGTTGCGTACAGCAGCCACAAGTTGCTGGGCCAGTGGGCCATGATAAAACGCTTTCGCCCCTTCGCTGGCGAGTATTGACAGTGTTTTTGCGTAAGCGGGGTTTTTAAGTAATTGCCCGGCCTGCAATGGTTGGTTGTCCGGATAAAAATAAGCACGGGTGTCAGCAAATGGCTTCAATCCGGGGTAGTGTTCCTGAGCCAGTAGTTTGGCCAGTCTTGGTGAGACTTCAAAGCCCTCTTGTGCCAGTTTGATAGCCGGATCAAACAGGCTTTTCCATGGCAGGCGGCCATGTTTTTGATGGGCCATTTCCATCATCGCTATGACTCCCGGTACGCCAACAGAACGCCCACCGACCAGCGCCTCAAAAAACTTTTGTGGAGTACCATCCGCTTTTAAAAACATATCCGGGCTGGCGGATGCCGGAGCAGTTTCCCGACCGTCAAAGCTGGTGACGGTTTTTTCCCCAGCATCGTAGTACACCATGAATGCACCGCCGCCAATACCTGACGACTGGGGTTCTACCAGTCCCAGCACCAGTTGCGCGGCAATCGTGGCATCGACGGCACTGCCTCCCTGGGCCAACATGGCAACGGCGGCTTCCGTAGCATGGGGGTTGGCGGTAACAGCCATGTATTTTCGGGTGACAACCGGTTTGTATTCCGCCTTGGTGACGGTATGTTCCGGATCAACATCGGCAGTTGCGGCAAATATCGTGGAACTGCCCAGCAGGCAGCCGAATAGGGTCAGAGTCTTGATTCGAATCATTAAGCTCTCCTGAGTGATGTGATGTCATCGCCCATGGAAAATCGCACAGAGTATGAATGCCCTGTGGAAAAGCAGTCATGTAGCGTTTTGGATGTCTGGTGTCGGATATGGCAATAATACGCACCAGCGAATGCGTCAGTATGCTAGGTAATGGCAACGGAATAAACTGAATAATCGCGATCACTGGAAAAACATTTGATCCGTCAATGGGAACCCAAAGTCTGGATTCCCGGAAAATAGCCGTCCCTGTGGTGTGATCGGCCCGGCACTAGTATCCGCCGGCAAGACCCAAGCAGAGCCGTCAGCTGGGATTTAAGAAAGCCATCAGTTCTGTGTCTGTGTCCATACTTTTTTACCGTTCAGTCGGATATTGAAGATACCGCTGAAGACCTGCCAACTGATCGCCAGCACACCTACAATGAATACCATATCGCCGATACCGCGAACCCAGCGCAGAGTTTGTAACAGTTCGGATTGCATGAAGCTTTCGCTGCGGGCATACCAGAGTCCCTGACTGGCACTGGCAAAGAACTGCATTAAACCGATTGGAAGCAGGCTGGTGGTGATCATCAGAGCGAGTCCACCATTGAGTGACCAAAAAGCTGTTTTCATCAGAGCGTCGCTGAATACCAGTTGTGGTCTGATATAGCGCAGAATCAGCAGGGTGAAACCGATGGCCAGAAAACCATAGACACCAAACAACGCTGCATGGGCATGAACCGCGGTGGTATTTAGCCCTTGAACATAGTACAGCGATATCGGTGGGTTGATCATAAAGCCAAAGACTCCGGCACCCAGCATATTCCAGAAAGCCACGGCAACGAAGCAGGCCAGTGGCCATTTAAGATGCTCCATCCAGAGGGCACTGCGGCGTAGACGCCAGTTTTCCCAGGCTTCATGGCCCAGCACGATCAAGGGTACGACTTCGAGCGCACTGAAAGTGGCACCAATGGCCATGACCGGGGTGGTGGTGCCGGAGAAATACAGGTGATGAAAGGTGCCGGGAATGCCGCCGACCAAAAATAAAGAGGCAGAAGCCAGGCTGGTGGTCGTGGCCATGGGTTTGGAGATCAGCCCAAGGGAACAGAAGATAAAAGCCAGAGCTGCGGTCGCAAACACCTCAAAGAAACCTTCCACCCATAGATGCACAACCCACCAGCGCCAATATTCCATGATGGAAATGTTTGTGTGCTCACCATAGAAGAAACCGGAACTGTAGAATAAACCAATGGCCACCACTGAAGCGGTTAGCAGCACCAGCAGGTTTTTATCTCCAGGCTGTTTTAAGGCATTTTCGATACCTCTAAGCATTAGCACGAGCCAGAATGCTACCCCGGTAAATTTTCCGATCTGCCACAGACGGCCAAGGTCGATATATTCATAACCCTGGTGACCCAACCAGAAGTTTAGCTCAGGTGGCATAATTTGGGCGATGGCCAGCCAGTTACCAATAAATGAACCGGCCACGACCAATACCAGTGCCCAGAATAAAATATCTACCCCCAGTTTCTGGTAGCGGGGATCTTTGCCGCCATTGATGATGGGAGCCAGAAATAGCCCTGCAGCCAGAAATCCCGTTGCTATCCAGAATAAAGCACTTTGGATATGCCAGGTGCGTACCAGTGAATAAGGGAGCCATTTGGAGAGATCCAGGCCATAGAACTGTTGCCCTTCAACAGTATAGTGCGCAGTGATACCACCGATCAGAACCTGAAAACACATGAGTGCCACGACCAGCACCAGATATTTTCCGAGGGCCTGCTGTGAAGGTGTTAGCTGGATAATACTGAGAGGATCCCGGTTGGCCGGTACCACGGCTTCATCCTGATGATGCAGGAATGACCATGCCCAGACCAGCGCCCCGATGCCGGCGACCAGAAGCACCACGCTGACGATAGACCAGGTGATGTTTTCCGCTGTCGGCGTATTGTCAATCAATGGTTCGTGGGGCCAGTTATTGGTGTAGGTGGCATGACTGTCCGGCCGGTTGGTGGAAGCTGCCCAGGCGGTCCAGAAGAAGAATGCGGTAAGGTCCTGACGGCGCTGTGGATCCGGAAGCGTGTTTTCTTTCATTGCGTAATGTTCACGGGTGCTGTGCAGTGCCGGATCATCGGCAAACAGGTTTTGATAGTAAGCAGCGGTCAGTGCGATGGCCTTGGCCCTGCGCTCACTGATGAGTACGGAATTGTTTTTCAGAGAATTATGACGATATTCGGTTTTCAATCGATGTTGCAGCAGCATCTGTTGTTCGTCATCCAGTGAGCGGTAAGGTTTTTCATATTCTTCACCGGCTGCAATTTCAAGCCATTGGGTCAACTCCCGATGCAGCCAGTCGGCTGTCCAGTCAGGTGCCTGATAGGCGCCATGCCCCCAGATTGAACCAAGCTGCATACCACCGACAGACTGCCAGGCGCTTTGCCCTGCCAGCACGGTATCGTGGTCGAACAGAAGTTGTCCTGATGGAGTTTCGAAACTGTCCGGTATCGGTGGTGCCTGACGATAAACCTCCCGCCCGAAGTAGCCCAATAATGAAAAAGTAATGATGACAACGACGCAGAGCAGTAACCAGAGTTTTTTATACGCTCCCATGAGATACCTCCAGTGCATCGACAAACAGGATATTGTTTTCCAGATGGATGTGCTGCATCAGGTCTGCGCGTAATTGTGCAAGTCCACTGTATAGTGCTCGCCAGGTATTGCAGGCCCCTTTGGGCAGCGTGATGTTGTTGGTGATCTCGGCGAGGTGAGTAAGTTCCTCACCGTGGTGGTCGTGCTCAATCCGCATGACCGAAATCGGGCCTCCCACTGCTCTGCCGCAGGCACCCTGGCGTAGCATCGGGAACAGTATATTTTCCTCTTTGAGCATATGGCTTTCGAGGGCTTGCTGCATTTCATGCAGCTGTGTGCTGAGTCCCTGAGGGCAATCTGGGCGATCCCCATGCACTTGTTCCACTCTCAAAGCCAAACGGATGAGTTCTGGAAACTGCCGGCGATGGTGTTCATGGTAACGTTCGAGAATATGATCAATGAGTTCATCGATGGTGGCGTTTGACCAGTCCTGTTCGACCTCAGTAGCACTTAGCAGTGCTTCGAGGCGATTGAGGACGACTTCCGTCGGCAGAGACTTCTGTTGGATGGCGTCCTGCAGAGACTGCTGACCTCCACAGCAAAAATCAAGATCGAACTCATGAAAGATTTGTGTGCTGCCCGGTATATTGCGGGCGAGCCAGGCAACGGATTGATCAAGTAAATTCATGGAATGTTCCTTTGGGTAAATACTCGTATCCTTTATTGGCAATGGTTGTGCCATTCCATAACTTATTGATTTTAAAGAATAAAAATTAAATATGGTAAATAAAACCATTTTTAGATAGGGTTATAAATACCTTTATATGGTAAAAAATACCCATGATTGAAGATACTCTGCTGGCCGATCTTGTCACGGAATTGCCTCAGGGCATTCGCTTGCAGCGTCTGGTTGACACCATTCGCACGCAGTTTCGCTGTGGTGCGGTTGCCCTGCTGCGCCTGGATGGGGACAGTTTGCAACCGGAAGCGGCTGTTGGACTGGTGCATGAAACGCTGGGGCGGCGTTTTCAGGTGTCTCAGCATCCACGCCTGACCGCCATCCTGGCTACCCGGCAACCCGTTAGTTTCGATCACGATACCACTCTGCCGGATCCCTATGACGGCTTGTTGGAAAGCAATATCGGTGAGCCTCTGCCGGTGCATGACTGTATGGGAATCAGTCTCTACGTGGATGGAGAGCAATGGGGGGCTTTGACGCTTGATGCTCTGACACCTGGGACATTTGATTGGCAGGCACGTGATAATCTGGCGCGGTGTTCGTTGATTGTTGAAGCGGCCATCCGGGTGACGCGGTTGGAGCAGGAACGCCGGCATTTGAGGCAGTTGCCCTGGGGGGCGAATGTTGTCAGTCCGGTCATAAATGATACTAGTGAGCTGTTGGGGCGCAGCCGGGTGATGCAGTCTTTGTTGGCAGAAATTGATGTGGTTGCAACGGCGGACCTACCCGTGCTGCTGACCGGTGAGACCGGGGTCGGTAAAGATTTATGCGCCCGGCGATTGCACTATCGTTCTGCCCGCGCCGATGCCCCCCTGATACACGTAAATTGTGCCGCACTACCGGAATCACTGGCCGAAAGTGAATTGTTTGGTCATATCAAAGGCGCATTCTCCGGGGCAGAAAGTGGACGGGCCGGCAGGGTTGAGGCGGCCAGTGGCGGAACACTGTTTCTGGACGAAGTGGGGGAGTTGCCATTAACGGTTCAGGCCAAGCTGTTGCGTACCTTGCAGAACGGTGAGATTCAGCGCTTGGGTGAGGATAAACCCCGACATGTGGATGTACGCATAATTGCCGCCACCAACCGACAGTTGCAGGAACGTGTACGTGAAGGTCAGTTCCGGGCCGATCTGTACCATCGTTTGTCGGTGTATCCTCTTCCAATTCCACCATTGCGGGAACGTGACAATGATGTGCTGCTGTTGGCCGGATTTTTCCTTGAGCAGAACCGGGCTCGATTAGGTATTCGTAGCTTGCGATTGTCTTCAGCGGCGGAGCAGATGATTTTGCGTTATCCCTGGCCGGGAAATGTCCGTGAACTCGAACATGTGCTTAGCCGGGCGGCACTGAAAGCCGTCAGTTTCGGTGCCCAGAGGGATACAATTGTCACGCTGGATGCTGATTTATTGGACTTGTCTGTCACGGTAGTGACACCTGTGACGGCTTCTGTTGCGGTCACAGATGCATCCATTAAGGCGTCCGACCAGGTCGGGCTGTCATTGCGACAGCAGGTGGAAAATTGTCAGCGGCAGATTATTCAAACCGCTCTTGAGCATCATCATCAGAATTGGGCTGCAGCGGCCAGAGCGCTGGAACTCGATCCCAGTAATCTGCATAAACTGGCCAGAAAGCTGGGACTAAAATAATAATCGCAGTTTACTCAACGACAAATTGAGTGGTGACCTGTTTAAGTTGTTCCGACAACTGAGTGAGCTTCTGACTGGCGCTCAGCAGTTTGTGTGAATCTGACAGGGCGGTTGCGGAAACGTTTTTAATATCACCTATTTTGCCGTCAATCTCAAATGCCCGCTGCGATTGTCCCTGTGCCTCGCTGGTTACCATCCGGCTTTGTTGGTCAATAGAGACGATGTTCTGATGAATCCCGGACAATGCCTGGTGGAGATTGCTGATGTGCTCAACTGACGATGAGGTCAGTGTTCTGCCTGCCTGCATCGCTTTCACCGCTGTTTCAGACTGTTGTTGCAGCTGATGAATCATGGTTTCCGTTTCGTGGATGGAATCCTGGGTCCGGCTGGCCAGGGATCGCACTTCTTCCGCCACGACCGCAAAACCGCGCCCCAGTTCACCGGCGCGGGCGGCTTCAATGGCAGCATTCAATGCCAGCAGGTTGGTCTGCTCTGCGATATGCTGGATAACATCGAGTATGGCACCGATATTCTGTGTGTTTTGCTGCTGGCGGGTGATGACCTCACAGGCATGATCCACACTCTGTTCCAGATCGTTCATGATGGCTCGGGTGTGTTCTGCCAGTATCTGACTCTTGGTGGTCTCCTCCCTGGCTACCTGAGTTTCATCATGGCTGGAACGGGCATGGTTGAGAATTTCTTCGGCGGCGTGAAAGTTTTGTTTCAGAGTGATGTTCAGTACATCAATATCCTGGTTGTGATTGTTAAAGCACTGGTCCGATTGCTCTGCCATATTCTTTAACTCTGTGGAAGCCTGGGCAATATGGCGTCCTGATTCAGCGATCCCCTGAATGCTTTCCTGGAAGACCGTGAGCATGGCATTGATGCCGGTGGCAATCTGACCGATTTCATCCTGGTGCCGGATATTGGTACGCAGTGTCAGATCGCGGTTTACGGTGATCTGTTGAATAACGGCCAATAGATCGCGGATAGGATGAATCAGATAACGTAGAAACAGCAGTGATCCCAATATCAGAATGGCCAATATCGTCAGACAATAAAGTGATGATTTCAGTGCACTGTTGAAGAACAGATGGTTTACATCTTCAAGATCGATATCAGTACCAATGATCCAGTGCCAGTCAGGGTAGTTACGAATATAGGTGAGTTGCCTGCTGATATGGGTTTTGTCGGGATCGTCCTCAATGGTGTTTTCATTTCGGCGTGATAAAAAACCTTCTCCGTCGGTTTCTGCCATACGGATAATCTCACGATAAATGTTCCTTCCATCTGGATCGATAATGTTGGACACATTTTTGCCTTTTTGATTTTTATGCAAAGGATCCAGAATCAGGTTGCCCTTATTGTCCAGAATCCAGAAGTATTGGTTGCCGTCAAAACGAAGATATTTGATGGTTTTCAGGGCCTCTTTTTGTGCTCTGCCGGTGGTCATGAAACCAGCGTCTTCTCGACTGCGATAATAACTGACAATTGCCTGTGCGGTTTCGATCAGGGCTTTGGCTTTGTCCTGACGTTCAAGAATGAGATTTGAACGCATGTTCAATAATGTCAGTGCCTGCATAAAAATGATGGCAGTGGAGGTAAAAATAATTAGTGCAATCAGCTTGATCTTAATACTGCTATGGAATGTCATCGATACAACCATTGGGTCGAAAACGGAATCGGCGGATATTTAAGAGTTAAAAGTTTGCGTTTTTATTAATTAGCCGAAGTTTTTTTGACGGGATAAACAAAGGGCAGGGGGTTGTCCAGCTGCTTCCGGTGAATTGTCTGGAAATCTGACGGAAGTTCAGCAGAAAGTTGTCGAAAATGTTAGCGGTGTACTGATGTCATGGTATGAGTGTAATTATCTGTAGCAATTTCTGCGCTAAAGGGCGTATGTAAATTTTTAGCAGAGATAGGTTTGTCAGCCATAAAACCCGAGCTGACGGTCATTTGGTGAATGGTCGGTTTGAATAAAGTGTAAACAATTCCCGGCTAATTATTGTTGATATTCCTGGTCTGTTCCGCTGTAGCCCTCTGTGAAAATGCTGTAGGCCATTCACACGAAAATGTCCGTAGGTGTAGGTATGGTAATTTGTTGTCTATCGCCAGAAGAATCCGACAGCAGCCTCCAGCCATTGTCGGATATGGATTACTATAATTTGAACTGCTGAACCAATTGGTTTAGCAATTGAGACAACTCATGTAACTGCCGGCTTGAGTCGGTCAACTGATCAGCAAATTCGGCGGTTTCGCTGGTGAGGTGATTGATGTCTTCAACATCTCGGCTTAATTCGCTGACCACGGTAGCTTGCTCTTCTGTGGCGGTCGCTACCTGAATGTTTACATCGCTGATGCTGCTAATGTATTCCGTAATGCTGCCAAGTGAAGTATTGGCTTCGTCTGCCTGTTCTACTACTCGCAAGCTATGATCCTGGCTTTCTTTCATCACGCTGACTGTCTTGGCTGACTGGTCCTGCAGGCGATTGATCATGGTTTGTATTTCTTCTGTGGATGCAGCTGAACGACTGGCCAGATTACGCACTTCATCGGCGACTACAGCAAAACCTCGTCCTTGTTCACCGGCACGGGCAGCTTCAATAGCAGCATTCAGCGCCAGCAGGTTGGTTTGTTCAGAAATGCCGCGAATGGTTTCCAGAATACTGCCGATCGAGTTGGTCTGTTCTGCCAGCGAACCGATAACGGTACTGACGTTACTGATTTCTTTAGACAGGGTATTAATGCCCTGGCGGGCATCTGCCACGACTTTGGCCCCCTGGGAGGAACGTTCACTGGCTTTTTTAGCGGAATCGGCTGCCAGAGAGGCATTTTCGGCAATGTTTTCTATCGTTGCCCCCACTTCATTGATGGCGGTCGCCATTTGCGTGGTCCGGTCACGCTCGTTGAGACAGTTTTCATGAGTCATATGGGCTTTGCTGGCCACTTCACCGGCAGTTGTTGCCAGTGTTTGGGAGTTCTGGGCGACCGCTTCGATCGCTTTATGAATTTTGCTCAAGAGTTGATTAAAGTGGCTCGCGATCTCAGCCAGTTCATCTTGACCACTGAGTTCAATGTGGGTCCTGAGATCGAGATTTTCGGAAGCATCCACAACGTAATTACGTAGCCCCTTGACTCGTTTGCTTAAGCGACGCAGGATCAGGGTGGCCAACAATAATGAAGCGGCAATCGCGACAATCACCAGGACTATCATATAATTGCGACTGCTTTCATACGTCGTGATGCTGTTGGTATATCGTTGCTCTGCCTGCTCTAGTAGTTGATCCAACAGCTTGTTCACAGCGACCCGCATGTCACCATAGCTCTTCGCATATTTGTTACTGTAGATATCATGGGCAGTCGGCAGATCGTTTTTCTCAAGTGCTTTGAACATAGGTTCAAGTTCATTGGCTTTAACATTGCTAAAACGATCGATGATTTTTTTCACAGCTGCTCGGGCCTCATCAGAGACCTGTGCATCCAGTGCGTCCCGTAAGGCGGCATCCATTTCTGCAATATCTTCACTGCGGGCTTCTTTCACCCGGGTCAATACACCTCTGGAATCTTTTAAGCCATCCACTTCCTGTAACAGCATCATATCGATACCCACTCGCATTCTTGGAATGCGGGAAGCAACCTCAGCCAGAGATCTCATTGGCGCACTGGTATTTTCGGCTAAAGCGTGTGTTTGTTGCTGAAGTTTGCTAATACCGTTAAGGCCTGCCCAGCTGACCAGTAGCAACGCTATACATGGTAGTGTGATAACTACCACAAATTGACTTCTAAGAGTCATTTTTCCGATAAACACGTTAGTTAGTCTCCACACTTAAAGAGCAAGTATTTGCTTAGAGTCAGTATAGACAATAGATAACAATAGTAGTAAGTGAATGGTTTTTTATATGGTAAAACCAGTCGAGTATTGAACTTATTATATTGTAGTATGCTTGCTAATCATTAACGGCAATAAATATGATAAGTTGAGAAATATCGAAAAAATAAAGTGTTAATTTGGATGATACGAGATACTTAAAAGTTACTGTAACGCGCGCTCAGGTCCCGCAAGTAGCAAAATGCGACGGTTTGACATTTAAGATAAAAACCTGAGTTTCCTGAGTAACTATGGAGTTTTGGGGTTATTTGTGTAGTCGATTAAATTTTGCTATTGATAGATTGGAAGTGAATGAGTCGTCTGAATTTTGTTTAGTGCATTCTGGTGTGTCATCTGACAGTCGGTCTGGAAAATAATGGCTGGTGACAGGAAGGAATCAAATCATGCTTTGTCATGTGTTTGAATTGGGTTTTGGTTGCATCATTAATAGCATAAAGTTTGGAGTTAATATCTCGATTCTATCTTTTTAACAAAGGTATCCACTCTCGTTTGCGATGCATTTTCACTTTTATAAAATGATAGCATCTGGAACTTGCATTTTTTAGCGCATGCGCCCAGCAACGCAATTTTAAGAATTCTTTTGACCGGTTGTCGCAATACCAGTTTGTCTACCCACCAGGGGGATCCAAGCGTTGTGATGACTTTTACCTCTTTAAGATTATCCAGGCGTGGTGTAATCGCACCCAGGTCCGAGGCATGGTTATATGCATGACCAGGCGCCCAAACCCGATCGAACCAGCCTTTTAAAATAGCGGGAAAACCAAACCACCATGTTGGAAACACCAGTACTAGTGACTCTGCCTGTTTCAGTTGCATGATTTCAGCCTGGACAAGATGATCATTAAATTGGGCCTGGTAATAACTCAGTCTTTCCTCACTGGTTAATGCAGGCGCAAACTTATCTTCGTACAGGTTGAGCAAGGTTATTTCGTAGCCTTTAGACGTTAAGTGTGATGCCGTTTTATTGGCCAGATAGTCACACAGACTGCCTTTGAGCGGATGAGCCAGTACAATCAGGCATTTCATCGAAACCTCCTTAAACTCTAGTGAGTTCACACCACCTGGATTTATATTGGGGCATGAGAGAGCAATGTGTACTCAATGCTCTCAATTATGGTTGGAAAACACCCGGTTAAATTCACCAACCGGAGGGGGTGTTCAGGTCGGGTGTTTAGTAAACTCTTGATCCTGCTTAGGCTGGTTTGAAGCTGTTTGGATTCGCCAAAAACAATTGATAGGCTGGATTACCGGTTTCTTCCCAATAGGGGTAGTCCAGCTCTGCCAGGAAGCTTTGAAAGGCTTTTTTATCTCCTGGTGCTACCTGCATACCACATAGTACCCGGCCATAAGCAGCACCATGATTCCGGTAGTGGAACAGGGAAATATTGAATTTTCCACCGAGTTTCTTCAAAAAGTTCATCAACGCTCCGGGCCGTTCGGGGAATTCAAACCGGTAGATCACCTCATGTTCGACGATGCTACTATGACCACCCACCATATGACGAACATGAGATTTGGCCATGTCATTATCGGTTAGATCCAATACTGGATAATCGTGTTTTCTGAGTAATGCGGCAATGTGTTCCCGGTCAGCCAGATCACTGGTTTGCAGGCCTACAAAAATCTGTGCCACTTCGCCATCAGTATATCGGTAATTAAATTCTGTTACCGGGCGTTTACCGATAACGTTGATAAACTGCTGATAACTGCCTGGGTGTTCAGGAATGGTGACCGCGAATACGGCCTCCCGGTGTTCGCCAACTTCTGCCCGTTCCGCGACGTAGCGAAGGCGGTCAAAATTGATGTTGGCACCTGAACATATGGCCACCAGATTCTGGCTGTTTATCTGGTTTTCCTCGACATATTTCTTCAAACCAGCGACTCCGACTGCGCCAGCAGTTTCCGCCACGGAGCGGGTGTCGTCAAAAATATCCTTAATGGCTGCGCAGATCTCGTCGGCGGTAACGGTAATGACATCGTCCACATAGTCTTTGCAGACTTTCCAGGTTTCTGCTCCGATCTGAGCGACCGCGATGCCTTCGGCGAATATGCCCACCTGAGACAGGGTGACTCGGCGGTTATGTTCTTTGGCTGCTTTCAGGCAGGCGGACTCCTCAAACTCCACACCAATGACTTTGGTGGTTGGGCGGATGTATTTGGTATAAGCAGCAATTCCGGCAATCAGACCGCCGCCGCCGACTGGAACGAAAATAGCGTCAACTTCCTGGGTCTGGTGAAAAATTTCTCTGGCGATAGTGCCTTGCCCGGCAATGACCTCGGGGTCGTCATAAGGATGAACGTAGGTATAGCCCTTTTCTTCGGCCAGCTGTCGCGAGTAGGTTGCTGCCTCTTCAAATGAGTCTCCATGCAGGACGACTTTGCCACCCCGAGCCCGAACCGATTTGACTTTGATTTCAGCCGTTGCTTTAGGCATAACGATGGTGGCTTTCACATTCATGATTTTGGCAGCCTGAGCCAGGCCTTGAGCATGATTGCCGGCTGAGGCACAAACAACGCCTTTAGCTTTTTGTTCGTCGGAGAGCTGGGCCATTTTGTTATAGGCGCCGCGGAGTTTGAATGAAAATACCGGTTGAAGATCTTCACGTTTGATCCAGACCTGGTTTTTCAGGCGGTTGGAAAGGTTGGGTGCGGGATCGAGTGATGTTTCGACGGCTGCTTCATAGACTTTGGCATTGAGGATCTTTTTGACGTAATTTTCCAACATAATGAGTGGCTACCTGTATTTAACAACACTTCCCAACGGGCCGGACGGCGCAGTTTAGCGGAAGGGTGGGGATGTTTCATCATTGCATCATGACTTTAATCATGAGTGACCTATAATGGCTGCATATATTGCTGTGAGGATTCCAAAATGACCCAAGACGAACTAAAACACCAAGTGGCACTGGCTGCGATTGAATATATCAAGACTCTGATTAAACCGGATTCTATTGTTGGCGTGGGAACCGGTTCCACCGCGAACCTGTTCATTGATGAGCTGGCGGCTATCAAAGATAAGTTTCAGGGCGCTGTTGCCAGTTCAGATGCATCAACGGAGCGTCTTAAGGGCCACGGTATCGAGGTTTATGATTTGAACTCGGTCGATGAAATCGTGGTTTATGTGGATGGTGCCGATGAGGCGAATAAAAGCCTTTGTCTGATCAAAGGTGGCGGCGCGGCACTGACTCAGGAAAAAATTGTGGCGCAGGTGGCCAAGCAGTTCGTCTGCATTGCTGATGAATCAAAAGCGGTCGAAATCTTGGGTGCATTTCCGCTACCTGTGGAAGTGATCCCAATGGCGAGGGCGCTGGTGAGCCGGGAACTGGTTAAGTTGGGTGGTGATCCGGTCTGGCGTGAAGGGATTATTACGGATAATGGTAATCAGATTATTGATGTGCACGGTCTGAAAATTATCAATCCTGATGATTTAGAAGCCAAAATCAATATGATTCCCGGCGTGGTGACCAATGGTTTGTTTGCACATCGCGCAGCGGATGTTTTGCTGCTGTCGACTCAGGAAGGTGTGAAAACCTATTCTGTTATGAATACTGTCTCTGCAGAAGGGAACTATTTTTAGGGAACCTCTGAAAAATGGCCTATTTTTCAGAAGCCCCTTAGATTTCAGAATATTTATGCGTGCTTCAGGGCAGGTTGTCTGACCTGCTTTAGGCCTTTATTCGACCCGGTTCCAGACCTGTGTTCTGCCAATGAGTGAAAATCCGATGAAGCCACGGACTTCTAGATTTTTACCGCCATTGGTGACCATCAGTTTGGCTTTATATTCTTTCCCATTGGCTGGGTCCAGAATTTTGCCACCTTTCCATTCCTTGCCGTCTTGAGTCAGCCCCCAGATAAAATTCATGCCTTCTATCGGTTGATTGGCACGGGAGCCCTTGCATTTTTTACAGATTTTTCCTTTATCTTCAGTTGCCAGTAATTTAACGATATCGCCTTTGAGTTCATCACCATCCATGTAGATTCGCACTACGCTTTTGGCTTTGTTGGTTTCATCGTCAATGGTTTGCCACTGACCAATGGGGGAGTTCATGTCTGCTGCCGATGCATGCATGGCCAGAGTGGTGAGCAAAGCAAATATTATTATTATCGTGTTCTTCATATTGTTCTCCAGATACTAAGAGCCATTGTGAATAGCTGGCCCGCTGCTGCACGTTACCACAACGTATTGAAGAGACAAGTTCGTTGATTTCAGGGCAAAAATTACCCTTGAATATCGGCCAGTTGAGCATTGATGAGTTTAATCAGGTCGTCCGGTGCCATTTCTATCTGCAGTCCGCGTTTACCGGCACTGAACAGCATGGTGGTTAATCTTGAGCAGGATTGATCAAGCACAGCCGGCAGTCGTTGTTTTTGCCCCAGTGGACTGATGCCGCCAACCACATATCCGGTCGCTTTCTGGGCCTTTTGCTGATCCGACATCTGGGCTTTTTTCCAGCGTAAGACTTTGGCAACAGCCTTAAGATCCAGGTTGAAAGCCACCGGTACAATGGCCATAGCCAGTTTGGGATGCTGGCTGTCAGGCGTGATGATCAGTGTCTTGAATAGTTGTTCTTCCGGGCGCCCTAGATAAGCAGCAACGGCATTGCCATAACCCGGGCCGGACATTTCAACTTCGTATTCGTGTATTTGAAACGGTATCTTCTGTTTCTTAAGCAGTTGTATTGCGGGAGTCATCAGGCCAGGCCTTTGTTGTTGAAGCCAGGATTGTTCAGGGCTGTCAGTATATGATCCCGCCATGCTCCATTCAGATAGAGATAATCTCTGGCGTACCCTTCGATTGTAAATCCCAGTCGCTTAAGCAGTGTTCCGGAGCGTTCATTGACAGGTTGGTAGTTGGCCATGATCCGGTGCAGGCAAAGAGTATCGAAGGCAAATTTCAGTGCAGCCTCCATGGCTTCTCGCATCAGCCCTTGTCCTTCATATTGCTGGTCAATTTTGTAGCCAATTAATGCTGCTTGGAATACGCCGCGGATAATGCCGGATATTTGGATTTGGCAGATCAGCTGCTGGGTTTCCTTATGATATCCATAAAGGCCGTATTCGGTTTCATCGTTCCATTTCTTTTCTTCCAGCTGTAGTTTCTTGTACCAGAACTCTAGGTCGCTGCGATCCAATACGCTGGCAGGTGAGCCCAGGCGGAAATGATGGCGGTTTTCCAGGTGGAGTTTGAGTACGGCTTCAGCCATATCTCTATGAGCAGGCTTTATGATAAGACGTTCAGTGAGAATATCTGTACGGTCAGTCATGAATCGTCCTTATGTGAGAATGCCAGCGCAGGCTGGCAGTTTATTACAGACTGAAAAGAGAGAATCAGCCGATCATATCACGGCTGTGGCAGATGTTTAGTGCTGTCATTTTCCAGCCGGGGAGACTGTTTGATTTCCGGCACGTTGATAGAGGGTAATTGAATCTGAAATTCCAGGCCGCCACCAATATGGTTTTTGGCCGACAGAGTTCCATTATGACTGCTGATGACCTGCTCGGCGATCGAGAGCCCAAGGCCGGCGCCTCCGTCTGCGGTATTTTCTACCGCCCGGAAAAAAGGTTCAAACAGATGCTGCAGAACTTCTTCGGATGTTCCAGGACCATGATCCCGGATTAGAATTTCCACTTTGTCTGCTTTTCCAAAGGCCATATCACGGGTTTCAATCTCTACCGTGGTATGTTCTTTGGTGTAACGAATACCATTACGGACGATATTTTCCAGTGCGCTGTGCAGTAGTGAAGACTCGCCTCTGATCCATTTTGAATGGCCTGTTTTCAGGGTGACTGATTTGTTAACGGCCATGGCTTCAAAGTTGGCGTCGTCTGCCAGCTGGATCAACAGTGGAGTCAGGTCCATTGGAGCCCATTCCATGCTCTGCATTTTGTTTTCCAGTCTCGAAAGTTTGAGTACCTGTGCAATCATCTGTTCGAGTTTTTCGGTTTCCCGTTCAATGCGTTCAAGAATGCCATGTGCCTCCGGACCGCATTTCTGATGGGCAATACCAAGGGCAACCTGAATCCGGGTGATCGGGGAGCGCAGCTCATGACTGACATTGCTGAGTAATCGTTGTTGTGCGTAGACCAGATTTTCCAGCCGACTGGCCATATAGTCGAAGTCTCTTCCCAGATGACCGAATTCATCCATGCGTTTGGTTAGCGAGTGGCCGATGCGAGTATCGAGTTTTCCACCCGCCAGTTCCCGGTATGCCCGACCAAACTTGGTTAGAGGGCGCGAAAACGACCACGCTAGAAATGCACTGAGTAAGCCGCTTAGCAATAACGACAGCATTAAGATGACGGTTTCGTTCAGATATTCCTGAGGCAGTGACGATGGTGGTGAGGCATTCCATCCGCGCAGTAATAAGTAGTAACCTTGATTACCAATTTGAAGTGTAGCTGGGCCAAGCCAGACTTCATTGCGCCAAAAGCCCAATACCGGACGGGTTTCATCCAACATGGTGCTGAGCAGTGGAAAGGCTGATCTCGGCGGACGGGGTAACCCAATAATCCGAAATTCTTCGTCGACAAGATAGATCTGTACCCGTTCCAGTTCGTTGATGCGTTGTAACTGTGTTACCGCTTCGCTGCCGTAACGGGCATAGATCTGTAGAACCCTGCGGGCCTGACTGGCAAGTGCTTCAATAGATTCAGAATTGGCAGGCTCTATTTGATACGGACGATTGATAGATTTGACCACCACCGAGGTAATGGCGATGATCAAAATACAAGTAATCCAGAACCAGAGAAAGATCTTTCCAAATAAGGTGTGCCAGGGGTTCAGCCGGGAAGCAATTTTCCTCCAGCTCATTCATCCTCACCTGTGATAAACATATAACCAACGCCACGAATGGTTTTGATTTTCTGATCATCAGTAATAATGGCAGACATTTTCTTTCTAAGATTACTGACGTGCATGTCAATGGAGCGGTCGTACAGTTCGATCGGTCGACCCAAAGCCGCAATGTTCAGTGAGTTCTTGTCTATGACGGTACCGGCTTCCTGCATCAATGCCTGCAGAACGCGAAACTCAGTTGTAGTCAGTTCCAGTAATTGCCCCTGAACTTTAACGGTATGCGTTGCGGTATCCAAAACGACCTCATTGATTTCCAATGTGATGTGTTTTGGAGATTCATCGTTATCCATGTTGGCGCGACGGATCAGTGCTCTGATACGAGCAACCAGCTCCCGGTGAGAATAAGGTTTGGCCAGGTAATCGTCGGCGCCAAGCTCTAGCCCGAGTACTCTGTCCATTTCATCGCCTTTGGCGGTTAGCATGAGAATGGGGGTGCGATTCTGACGCTGGCGTAGTTGCTTCAGAACATCAAAGCCACTCATGTCTGGCATCATTACATCAAGCAAAATCAGTTCATAATTTTTATCTGCTTTTTGTAGACCGGTGACGCCGTTGGGAGCCATTTCCAAATGAAATCCTTCCACTTCAAGATATTCCTGAAGTAACTGGCCCAGGCTTTGATCGTCGTCGATTAATAAAATACGAGTGTTGTGACCTTTGTTCATAATATCGTCCCAGTAAATTCAGTGCCCAATTGTAAAGGCGCGTAGAACCCGTAATATCGGTTTACCCAGATTTTACAAGCTTCCGACACAACTTTGCCGCCCTTAAATTAAACTCCTAAATACGTTAAATCGTCTATCCATCTGTCTCTTGATGAGCAGGTGTGGTTTAAATTTACCATCATTGTTCAGTCGGGAATGACTCAACTTCCACGAGTCAATTCAACGCCGCCAGGTAGTATAAGTGCGGCTTTTTTTCTTCCTTTCAATTCAGTTATAAACTCTTTCGATTCGAGCTGAAAGTCTGGTTAGTAATTCATATCCAATTGTGCCCACATGACTGGCAACATGATCAACACTTAAATTTTTGCCCCACAACTCGACATCATTGCCAATATCAATTCCTGCAATATCTGTAATGTCGATGGTTAGCATATCCATCGATACGCGCCCGACTACAGGTGCAATATGCCCGTTTATCCAGGTTGGGGTATTGTTGCCAGCATGACGTGGATAACCATCGCCATACCCAATGGCTAGAGTCGCTATCGTGGAGTTTCTTTCAGCACACCAGTTTGCACCATAACCGACATGCTGGCCCTTTGGGATCTGGTGTATGGCAATGACAGGAGCCGTGAGAGTCATTGCTGGAACCAGATTAAGTTGCTGTGCTGACTTATCTGAAAACGGGCTGGCACCATATAACGCAATGCCGGGTCGGATCCAGTTGCCACGACTTTGAGGAAGAGAGAATATGGCCGCAGAATTAGCCATACTGAATTCGCAGCCCATTTGTTTGGTAAAAGGAGCGAAACTGTTCAGCTGAAGCTGATTGAAAGGGTGCTCAGGTGTATCAGCACAAGCAAAGTGGGTGATATACGCCACTTTGCATCGATACTCCTGCGTGAGTTTTGTTGCCCATAGTGTGCCTACTTCCGGAGATAAGCCCAGACGGTGCATGCCGGTGTCTATTTTGAGCCAGATCTTTTGGCTGGACAGATTGCTGATCTGTGTTAACCAATCCAGTTGTATTTCATTGTGAATGACCATTTCCATATTGCGGGATATTGCTTCTTGTGTCTGGTCCAGAGTGACGCAACCTTCCAGCAATAGTATGGGACGGGTTATGCCCGCTTGTTGGAGTTCCAGTGCTTCCACAAACGTTGAGACCGCAAAACCATCTGCCAGGCTTGTAAGTGCCTTTGCCGTGGAAATGGCACCATGGCCATAACCGTTGGCTTTTACAACTGCCCATATTTTGCTCTCAGGGGCATGTTGTCGAATGGTATTCAGATTGTGTTTGAGGGCTTTGATATCAACAGTTGCTAAGGTGCCGCGGCTCATTCGTCGTAACTACTTTGGTATTCAGGGGCTAGATCTTCAAAACGAGTGTATTTACCGATAAAGGCCAGGCGGTCTGTACCAATTGGACCATTTCTTTGTTTGCCGGTAATGATTTCGGCAATGCCTTTGTCAGGTGAATCTTCGTTATACACCTCATCCCGGTAAATAAACAGGATAATGTCGGCATCCTGCTCAATCGCACCAGACTCCCTAAGGTCGGAGTTAACCGGTCGTTTGTTGGGTCTTTGCTCCAACGATCGATTAAGCTGTGATAGGGCAATCATCGGGCAATCAAATTCTTTGGCAATACTCTTTAATGAGCGTGAGATTTCCGAGATTTCATTGGTGCGACCTTCGGTGAAGCCTTTGATTTTCATCAGCTGAAGGTAGTCGACCATCACCAGTGCCGGGTTCCCGTGTTCACGTACCAGGCGTCGGATCCTTGAGCGCATTTCAGTTGGACTGATGCCTGCGGTGTCATCGATAAATAATGGGCGACTGTTTAGCATGTTAACGGCCATGGTCAGTTTGGGCCAGTCATCAGGTTCCAGTTTCCCTGTTCTGACCTTCGTCTGGTCAATACGTCCCAGCGAGGATAGCATCCGCGTGACCAGCTGGTCAGCTGGCATCTCCAGGCTGAAAACAAGAACCGGTTGGTCTTGAGCCATAACCGCGGCTTCAACCAGGTTCATGGCAAAGGTCGTTTTTCCCATAGAGGGGCGAGCTGCCACGATGACCAGATCGCCCGGATTGAAACCAGAGGTGCGGCGATCAAGTCCTGTAAAACCGGTGGTGATACCGGTTAATGGACTATCACTCTCGAACAACTGCTGAATTTTGGCTACGGATTTCTTCAATAATGGGTTAACGCCGATCAGACCACCCTCATTAGGGCGATCTTCTGCGATTTTGAAGACTGTTCGTTCCGCCTCGTCAAGCAGAGTTTCAGCATTCCTGCCTTTGGGCTCATATGCCGCAGATGCGATTTCGTTGGCGGCTTGAATCAGCCGTCGCTGGACACTACGTTCGTGGATGATCTGAGAATAGGCAACCACGTTACTGATGCTGGGAGCCTGTTCGGCCAGGTCTGCCAGGAATATGCGTCCCCCAATCTTATCCAGATCATTGTCACGTTCCAGATCATTGCCAACAGTAACCACGTCGAACGGTTGAGCCTGTCCAGCGAGTTTCTCCATAACCCGGAAGATAAGGCGGTGGGGTTGCTGATAAAAATCGTCAGCAGTAATAATTTCGCTGACATTGTCCCACTGATTGTTATCCAGCAGCAGGGCACCTAAAACAGACTGTTCGGCCTCAATCGAGTGGGGAGGAACTTTAATCTGACTGAGTTCGTCAGTATCTGAGAAAAGATCGTTGTTTGGTAGAGTGTTACTATCCGGCACGTTTTACTGACCCACAAAATGGATTCGTAATGGTAAGTGATTGTGTTAGTGCAATAAATAAAAAAGGCGCATGAAGCGCCTTTTTTGCTTGGTTCTCTAATGTACTTATTCTTCTGGAATAATGATCAGTTTGAGAACTGAGTGTACTTCTGGGTGAAGCTGAATATCAACTTCGTATTCACCAGTAGAACGTAAAGCGCCACCAGGCATTTTGACTTCAGACTTGGAAACCTCAACACCAGCTGCTGTAACCAGTTCTGCAACGTCGCGAGGACCCACAGAACCAAACAGTTTGCCGCCATCGCCGGCAGGTGCTGCGAAGGTCAGTTCCAGTTCATTGATTTTGTCAGCGCGACCTTGAGCTTCATCCAGTTTGGATTGAGCAACTTTTTCAAGTTCTGCACGACGTGCTTCAAAATGTTTGATGTTTTCCTCTGTGGCTGGAACGGCTTTGCCTTGAGGGATCAAATAGTTTCTAGCGTAGCCGGCTTTAACAGAAACCTGGCTGCCCAGATCGCCTACACGGCCAACTTTTTCTAATAGGATTACATCCATCTTTCATAACCTCGTATTTTGACTGCCTAGTTGCTGCTTGGGCGAATTCTGGTTCTGAAATCAAACCAGGCATCAGCAATGGCTAGCAACAATATGAATGGCAGTGCGTAAAGGGTAAACAGTAACAGTGCAATATAAAACACTGTAAGCCAGACCCCACCTAACTCTTTTTTAGCAACGATCCCGTGAATCAGTGCTGTGCCTGAAATCAACAATGGCATTATTGTTGGTTCCAAAGCAAATAGACTCCAAAGTGATATCAGCCCGGCCATTGCTATCAGCGTCAAGACCATCCAGGGTTGCAGTCTCAAAGCATGAAACTCAACTCTGAATCCACCCGGATTAAACAGGGCAGATTGCCAGTAACGAGCCAGAATCAGTGACAGAATAGCCATGTCTACAGAGCCGCCCGCCATTAGCATTGGCAGTGCATTTTTTTCTGTGAGCGTCATGATTAACTGCTCATACAGACCGTTTTGCCCTGACTGCTGAACGAAATTGACCAGTTCCTGGTTGATGGCTTTGAACGGCTCCTCCAGCGCAAATGCAGCTGTTATAGCCAGAACAATGCCGCAGCCTGACGCAGACATCAGCGTCCACGCCCAGGACTGAGTATTTCTGAGCACCAGTGCCAGAATGACGACCACCGGACACATCAGAATAACTGTCACATAGGCAGTAAGGGAGCCGGTTGAAACGGCGCCAATGACAATGCCTAATATGGCTCCTGATAAAGCCTTTATCCCTTCGGTTTGCCCCTTTCTAAGGGTCACTAATCCTACTATTGCAGCTGCTAACCAAAAGGTCAGCGGTAATGCTGCACTGATCGCGGAAATCACAAAGGCATTGACCGGCTGTTTCATTGCAAGTTCTGCAAGGAACTTCATGTCAATGCTCCCAATGATTATTCGTGGCTGTCAGTGTAGGGTAACAGGGCGATATAACGGGCGCGTTTGATCGCAGTTGCAAGCTGACGCTGGTAGCGTGCTCTGGTGCCGGTAATACGGCTTGGTACGATCTTGCCGGTTTCTGTAATGTAGCCCTTCAGAGTTTCCAGATCTTTGTAATCGATCTCGCTGACACCTTCAGCAGTGAAGCGACAGTATTTACGGCGACGAAAAAAACGTGACATATTCAATATCCTCCCAATGATTATTCAGCTTTGGTTTCAGCTTCGTCTTCAGAATCATCGGCATCTTCAGCTGAATCATCATCTTTAACGTCGCTCGCATCGTCGTCACTGTTTTCTGCTTCAGTTTCAGTTGGACGTTCTTTGCGGCGGCTGTCCTTGCTGCTTTCTTTCATCATCGGAGATTGTTCTGTTATCGCTTCTTTACGACGGATAACCAGGCTACGAATGATGGCATCGTTAAAACGGAAAGTACTTTTCAGTTCTTCGATTGTTTCTTCGTCGCATTCAATGTTCATCAGCAGATAGTGAGCTTTGTGAACTTTTTGAATGGAATAGGCAAGCTGGCGACGACCCCAGTCTTCGTTACGGTGAACTTTGCCACCTTTGTCTGTAACGATACCGGTGTAGCGTTCCACCATTGCTGGGACCTGTTCTGATTGATCAGGGTGCACCAGCAGTACGACTTCGTAATGACGCATAAATGCTCCTCATGGGTTCTAGCCTTCTGAGCTAATGTTATTGGTTAACCAGTAAGGCAAGGAGTGATCGGATTGTAGTTCCCGGTCCAGCTCTTGAGCCGGATTTAAGGGAGCGCGGATGCTACAGTAAACCTGGAGTAATTTCAATGCAGATCCAGCAACTGTTCTTGCTCCAATATCAGTGGTGGCATTGGGCACCCAAATACGATGGCGATGGTACGGAGGTAGTCGTATTCGCTGACATTCACCTGCAGGTCGGAAAGTATGATATCGCTGCAGGACTGTATGACCGTTCTCTTCAGAATAAAACTAAGGGCATTTAGTTCGTTTATGGCTGGTTGCAGCCGGGTCAGTGGGATAGCGCTTCGACTCAATAACCAACGATCAGTGAAGCCCATGCTGGCCATTGCCTGTTTATAGGTATGGCTGGCTTTTTGTAAATCAGTATTGAGATAAACCAGAGATGACAGCAGCAATTGTAATTCTTCACCAAGATTTTTGAGTGAATGATGTTTAATCCGGTCCCGTGTTTTATGAACCGGATTCAGGTGGTAATCCAACAGCGACAAGACTATCCACTCCATCAGCACAATCTGCTGATCCCATTCGCACAGCTGTTGTATGCGTTGCAGAAATTTCAGGATATCTTCTTCAGTATGTTTGTTGAGAGCCGGGATACAGAGTTCCAGACATGGAAGACGCAGGGCCGGCGCAGCCTGGCGTTGCCATTTCCACAGTTGTGTCAGAGTTTCAGCGCCCTTGGGATCGTCAGTTGCAATGAACTGGAATATCTCTTTTTGTTGGGTGTTTTCTTTTAGTATGAGTCCATAGCAAAATGCCCTGGCGCCAACAGATGTGTCCAGTAGTGTCCTGACATAAGCGGGGATCTGTTTATAAAGTTTATGGGCATATTCCACATGTGCGGGACTGGTCTGTCCGACTGTCTGTTGTATTTGCAGGCCTGTTGCTGCTGCAGCCATTCCTCCAATCAGGGTTGTCTCTGGTGCCTGTTTTTTTCGGGGGGCATTTTCCAGATTTCTGTTTTCGATATTGCGTTGTCTGACCATGAAGTTGGGGGCTACTCGTTTTATCCTTTCCGGTAGCGGCGGATGAGTGGCTAGCAGGTGACTGAAATGTGTGATGTTAACGGCTTCGCCAAAGCAGAAATGACTCATATCTTCTGCATGTCGGTGCCGTAACTGTGATCCTTCGTTCTGTTTCTGGATCTTATACAGTGCTCCAGCGACGGCTTCCGGATTGCGTGTGAATTGGACCGATGAAGCGTCTGCCAGGAATTCGCGTTGTCGGGATACTGCCGCCCGGATCAGGCGACCAAAAAAAACACCGATAGCACCGATGGCCATTAACGCAAATCCTGCCAATAATATAGGTATGGCACCTCTGTCATTACGCGAGCGGCGATAACTATGTCTACCCCAGCCGCCTATGTCTGCGATAAAGCGACCAAACTGACCGATCATGACAATACCCGCCAGCATCGACATTAGGCGGATATTGAGCCGCATGTCGCCATTGAGTATATGACTGAACTCGTGTCCGACCACTCCCTGTATTTGTTCTCGGTTCAGGTGTGTCAGCATGCCACGAGTGACGACCATCACCGCTTGATTGGTCTGGTAGCCAGCAACAAATGCATTAATTCCGGTTTCCCGGTCCATAATATACAGTTTGGGTGCTGGTACTCCCGAGGCTATAGACATTTCCGCAACAACGTTGCGAAACTGTGTCGCCTGAAGGTCATTGATAAATTCTTCAAGCGGTCTGGCGTCAGCCATTCTGGCGACCGCTTCGCCACCTTTGGCAAGGTTAAGCCACTGTAATAACGATCCGGACAGCAGAATCAATAATGTGACTCCGGCAGTAAACCAGGCGTTAGGGTTGTTCAGCCAGTGCTGGAGCCCGGCTGGAATAGAAAAGTGTTTGTAAGCGGTATAGTTCTGCCAAGACAACCATATCGCGAAAGCAACAGCATTCACGGCTATGACGATCAGCAGTGTGGCCAGGGAGAAGAACAGGATTAGCTTCCAGGTATTGCGCCGGGCACGATCCTGATGCTCAAAAAAATCCATCTTTTGTCACTCTGTCCGTCAGGAAAAGGATATTTTGGGCGCTTCTTTGGTTTTGGGGTCTTCTATTTCAAACAACTGGGCATCTTTAAAGTTGAATATGGATGCCAGAATATTGTTTGGAAATGACTCTTTGTAGGTCTGGAATGTCATGACTGAATCATTGAAGGCCTGGCGGGCAAATGCGACCTTGTTTTCAGTACTTTGCAGGGTTTCCATCAATTCCATCATGGTTTGATTGGCTTTGAGGTCTGGATAGTTTTCCTGCAGGGCAAAGAAGTTGGCCAGAGCACCATTCAACGCACCTTCGGCGACGCCGAGTTGCTTGATTGCCGATGCATCAGCAGGATCAGAAGATGCTTTTTTCTGAGCCCGCAAAGCCACGTTTCTGGCTTCCACGACTGCTTCCAGGGTTTCCCGTTCATGTTTGAGATATCCCTTGGCTGTTTCGACCATGTTGGGGATCAGGTCATGGCGATACTGCAGTTGCACGTCTATTTGCGAAAAAGCATTTTTAAAGCGGTTTTTCAGGTTGATCAGCCGATTATAGATGCTGACACCATATAGTATGACAATCGCTGGAATACCCCAGGTGATAGCAGTTCCAATCCATTCTGTTGACATTTTTTCTCTCCTGAAAAGTGTTTGTGTCTAGGGCCTGTATACACTCATTTCGTCGAACCTGTTATTGGCTAAAAAGACTGCAATTAAGTGATGCGGCATTCCGACGGTTAACGTGAAGTTTAGTCATTCTAAGCGCACGTTGACCAACGCAAAGTGCGGCCTTTTTAGTCATAACCCTTCGGGCTGAGGCCCATGTCACTCAACTCGGCGTTGCTCGTCGCTCATTTAGGCCCGCTACTAAAACGTCAGGAACGTGTTAGCGTGTAACCCCGAAAGGGTAAAGCTCATAACATCGCTCTTCGCGCCTGGATTTGAGTGAAACTGGCTCTCAGCAGGCCGATGAAATGAGCGCGGACAGGCCCTAGCTAACCGGTCGTTGGCGCACAATCTCATACAAACAGACGCCGGTCGCAACGGAAACGTTTAAACTGCTGACTTGGCCAAGCATTGGGATGTTGATCAGTTCATCGCAGGTTTCTCTGGTAAGCCGACGCATACCACTGCCTTCTGCGCCCATCACCAATGCTAGCGGACCTTTGAATTGTGCCTGGTGAAGACTGTGGTCAGCCTCGCCGGCAGTGCCTACGATCCATACTCCTTTGTCCTGTAGTGATCTCATAGTCCTTGCCAGATTGGTTACCTGGATAAAGGGAATGGTTTCGGCGGCACCAGATGCTATTTTAACTGCGGTAGCTGTGAGTGTTGCTGACTTGTCTTTGGGAACTATGAGCGCGCTGACACCAGTAGCATCAGCAGTTCGCAGACAGGCACCAATATTGTGTGGATCTGTTACACCGTCCAGAATCAGAAATATCGGATCAGGTGTCTGCTCAAGTAATGGCCACAGATCGTGTTCGCTGAGAGTTTCCAACGGTGTGGTCTGTGCCAGTATGCCCTGATGTGAAACCTCATCCAGTTGGTGTTTTCTGATAAGGCGTTCAAATGCCTGGCGTTCAAGAAACTTGACTTTAATCTGTCCGTTTTTGCACAGGTCGATAATTCTCTGAACCCGCTTGTCTTTGCGGTCACGGTTAACCAAGACTTCCTGCAAACGTTTGCTTTTGTTTTCTACCAGTGAGGCAACGGCGTGAATGCCATAAGCGATGTTGTTTTCTTCTGTCATTACCTGTTTGTCTTCTTACGTTTGCTGTGTGAGTGTGCTTTACCGAAATCTGCCTTAGGGGTACGTTTGGGGGCTTTTCCGCTCTTGCTCTTACTTTTATGCTTGGAAGTTTTGTTGGCAGGCCTTTTTCCCGATTCTTTGGCTGTTTTGGAAGCTGATTTTCTGCTGGCAGCTGTTCTGCGGGCAGTTTTTATCTGGTTTTCCAGTTCAAAATCGATTTTACGTTCATCCAGGTTGACTCTGGCGACCCGGACGCTGACCTTATCTCCAAGACTGTAAACAGTACGGGTACGCTCGCCGACCAGACGATGTCCGGCAGGGTCAAATACATAATAGTCTGAGTTCAGCGAAGTTACGTGGATCAGGCCTTCGACAAAAATATCGTCCAGTTGTACAAACAGCCCAAAGGCGACGACACTGGCCACTGTGCCAGTGAATACGTCACCAATGTGATCTTCGATGTATTCGCATTTTAACCAGGCAATGACATCCCAGGTGGCTTCATCGGCACGTCGCTCGGTCATAGAGCAATGTTCCCCATACATCAACATTTTTGCCAGATCGTATGGGTAACTGATTGTCGCATCTATTTTGGGGGTATCTTTCACTCGTTTCACTAGGGCGGTTCGACGACCACTGTGAATGACGCCGCGAATTGCCCGGTGAACCAGCAGGTCAGGATAGCGTCTGATGGGGCTGGTGAAGTGGGTGTATGCGTCATAGCCCAGGCCAAAATGCCCTTCATTCTGCGGTTGATAGACTGCCTGACTGAGTGAACGCAGTAACACCGTTTGAATCAGATCAAAATCATCTCTGTCTTTTATCTGTAGTAGCAGTTTCTGGTAATCGGCAGGAGAAGGTTTTAATCCACCACCGATTTCCAGGCCCAACTCCCCGAGATAAGAGCGCAGATTTTCCAGTTTTTCAAAACTCGGTCCGGCGTGGACGCGATACAGTGCCGGGATCTCCAGTTTATCTAGAAAATCTGCCGTACAGGTGTTAGCGGCCAGCATGCATTCTTCGATCAGTTTGTGTGCGTCATTGCGCTCTACTGGCACAATGCGATCAATTTTCTGATTGTCGTTGAAGACGATTCGGGTCTCCTGGGTTTCAAAATCGATTGCGCCTCGCTTGTTTCTAAGTTTGCGCAATACCTTGTAGAGTTCATGCAGGGTTTCGAGGCATGGCAGTACATGAGAAAATTGCTGCCGAAGCGCATCTGCTTTTTCCAGATCTGGATTCATCAGCATGGTTGCCACCTGGTTGTAGGTCAGGCGTGCATGCGAATGTATCAGTGCCTCGTAAAATTTATACTCTTTCATAGTGCCACGTGGGCCAAATGTCATTTCGCAGCAAATAGCCAGACGATCTACATGTGGATTCAGGGAGCACAATCCGTTGGACAGTACTTCCGGTAGCATGGGAACTACTCGCTCGGGAAAGTAAACCGATGTTCCACGATTGAAAGCCTCATGATCCAGAGCTGAGTCGGGTTTAACGTAATGGGATACATCTGCAATGGCGACAAACAGTTTCCAGCCCCCTTCACGGGTTCGGCGGGCATATACGGCGTCATCAAAGTCGCGAGCATCTTCGCCGTCAATGGTGACCAGCGGATACTTGCTTAAATCCACCCGGCCTTGTTTGTCTTTGGGCGAAACGTCGCTTTTAAACAACCGGGCCTGCTGTTCAACTTCTTCTGGCCAGCTATGGGGAATGGCAAATGTCTGTAGGGCAATGTCGATTTCCATGCCGGGGTCCAGATGTTTTCCCATCACTTCCACGACTTTACCGATAGGTTGATGCCTGAATCGGGGTTGTTCAACAATTTCAATCAGGACAATGTCGCCATCTGTGGCACCAGCAGATGTTCCGGGTTTGATCAAAATATCATGATGAATTTTGCGATTTTCCGGGCAACCGAAGCCAATTCCTGATTGTTCATGATAACGGCAGACAAGTTGAAGAGTGTTGCGCTCCAGCACATCCACAATTTTGCCTTCCATTCGACCCCGAAAGTCCCGCTCGGTTTCCCGGACCAGCACCACATCGCCATCAAACACACAGCTCATTTGATTGCTGTTCAAATAGATATCCTTGCGGCCATCTTCAGCAATCAGAAATCCATAGCCGTCCTGGTGGCCTTGAACCCTGCCTTTAGCCAGGTTCATTTTGTTGATCAGACCAAAAGCGCCATTACGAGAGCAGCGTATCTGCCCGTCCCTTACCATAGCGATCAAGCGACGGCGCAGAGCCTCAATTTGATTGTCGGTGGTCAGGCTGAGTGCCTGGCATATTTCGGGGTGGGAAGCAGGGCCATTTCGTTCCTGCAGATGAGTCAGGATGTACTCTCTACTGGGGATGGGGTCTGCATAATTTTCTGCTTCGCGACGGGCGTGGGGGTCTTTAATGGCGCGATCTTTTTTCTGGCGGCTGATAGTAGCTGTCCTTTTATATGAATAATTTATTGGCATGGTAGCTAAAAGGTGATTGAGATAGAAGAGAATACTCGCCGCAGCTGGTAAACGTAGTTTGTTTTGTCACTCTGGTTGGAGTGGGGTGAGTTGGTCTGAGCAGCTTTTGGGATCGTACTGGATGGAACAGCAAAACAGGATGGTGCGGCTCTTATTGGAAGAGCCGCAATCAGGATCAGATGGTGAAGCTGTGCCTCAGAACGATGGTTTCCATTCGGTCAGGGCCAGTGGAAATGATGTCGATCGGGCAGCCAATAGCCTGCTCTAAATAACGAACGTAAGCCTGTGCGTTAGCAGGAAGCTCATCCATGGTTTTGGCACCAAAAGTTGATTCCTGCCAACCTGGCAACTCTTCATAGACTGGTTTGATGTGATCAAATTTCTCTGCGGTGCCTGGCCAGCTGACCCGTTTGCCTTCCTGATCTTCATAACCGATGCAGACCTTGATGGTATCCAGCCCATCCAGCACATCCAGTTTGGTCAAACAAATACCGGTGATTGAGTTTATCCGGATGCTGTGTTTAACAAGTGCAGCGTCAAACCAACCGCAGCGGCGGGCACGACCTGTTGTGGTGCCGAACTCGTTACCTTGTTTGGAAAGATGTTCGCCAACACTATCAAACAGTTCAGTGGGAAAGGGGCCCGAACCGACACGAGTGGTATAGGCTTTGGTGATACCGATGATGTAGTCGATATACATAGGACCCAGTCCGGAGCCTGTGGCAACTCCACCTGCTGTGGTGTTAGAGGAGGTCACATATGGGTAGGTACCATGGTCAATATCGAGCATGGAACCTTGAGCGCCTTCAAACATAATGTTTGAGCCTGATTCACGTAGTTCGTGAATCAGGCTGACTGTATCGGTTACCAGGTCTTTAAGTTGCTCTCCCCAGCTGTACAACTGTTCCAGAGTTTTGTCATAACTGACGGCTTCCTGGCCATAGTACTGAGTCAGGGCAAAGTTGTGATACTCAATCAGTTCTTTCAGTTTTTCAGGGAATTCTGGTAGATATATATCACCCATCCGCAATCCACGACGGGAGACTTTATCTTCGTATGCAGGGCCAATACCCCGACCAGTGGTACCTATTTTGGCTTTGCCGCGTTTGGCTTCACGAGCCTGATCCAATGCACAGTGAATTGGCAGAATCAATGGGCAGGATTCGGAAATTTTCAGTCTTTCCCGAACCGGTACGCCCCGTTCTTCCAGCTTGCTCATTTCGTTCAACAGAGCATCGGGTGCCAGTACAACGCCATTACCTATGATGCACTGAACATTATCTCTGAGAATGCCCGATGGAATGAGATGTAGGGCCGTTTTTACACCGTCAATAACCAGTGTATGTCCGGCATTGTGACCGCCCTGAAATCGAACGACCGCATTGGCCTGATCTGTCAGAAGATCTACGACTTTGCCTTTTCCTTCGTCACCCCATTGGGTGCCCAAAACAACTACGTTTTTAGCCATGGTGTGTGTCTTACCTGAAGTTGAGGCGATCAGCGGGTACTGATACGCCGGGAGTTAAATATTGGTTACTGCCCATGTGTTACTCGAAAAGCTGAGCTTTTGGCTGCAGCCGGTGGTTTCCGGTGTGTCATCTACAGTCAGGGCCTGAACCACTTTATGGCCTGATTGCCGCAATTCCCTGATTCGTTTTTTTAACTGGGGGTCAGGGTCCGCCGGGGCAAAAATGCATCCCTCGGATGATACTGCTGGTGCAATTTTGACCAGTGTTTTCAAATCAGCACTGAATCCGGTTGCAGGTCTGGCTCGTCCAAAAACTTGGCCAGTGTTGTCATAGCGCCCGCCTTTGGCGATAGGTTGTGCCAATCCATCCACAAAGACAGAAAAAATTAATCCCGTGTGGTAGTTGTAGTCGCGTAGTTCGGCCAGATCAAAGTGCAGGTTCACGATAGGAAATTCCTGTTGAATTTCCTGTGCCAGGGTTTGAAGAGGTTTTATATATTCCTCAATACTGGGGCTGATGCTGCTTAATGTGGTAATGGCTGTATCGAGCACGGACTCGTCACCGGACAGGCCGGATAGTGTTCTGATGTTTTCGAGCAGAGGGTATTGGCTCAGGTGCTGCGCCAGAAATGCGTCAAGTTCAGGTAATGAGCGTTGGCGTAGTATTTTGTATAGTTCGGCTTCGGTTTCATGATTCAGGCCAATATCATTGACGACTGTGCGGTAAATGGCTACGTGGCCCAGATCCAGCGTTATGTCGCTAATGCCGATATGTTTCAGTGCGGTCAGCATCAGGCAGACAATCTCTATATCTGAGCAGATGTCTTTAACCCCGTATAGCTCTGCGCCAATCTGAATAGGGCTACGGCTGGCCTGTAAGTGTGCTGGTCGGGTGTGCACTATTGGGCTGGAGTAGCAGTAACGGGCCGGACCGTTGGTTTGGATGGAGTGGGCATCCATTCGTGCAACCTGCTGAGAGCGATCCGCTGACAGGCCCATCATTCTGCCCGTCATCTGATCAGTCAGTTTAAACGTTAGTAAATCGAGATCGTGACCGATGCCAGTCAGCAGGGATTCGAGGTATTCTGCTTGGGGAGGGATTACCAGTCGGTAGCCCCAGAGCGCGAATTGGTCGAGAATATTTCGTCTTAAATGTTCGATCTGATTGGCCTCAGGAGGAAGTATTTCTTCGATTCCATCCGGGAGAATCCAGCGATCAATCTTACTCATTATTCATTTCCATCAGGCATAAAAAAACCGGGCGGTTTTACAACAGGCCCGGTTAACCAATTCTACTCGCTTTGTCGGTCTGAGTGCCAGACTAAATTAACGATAAAGCGATAAAACTTATTTGGCAGTGCCTTTCAGATTATTCAAATATCTAAAGAAATCACTGTCAGGTTCCAGCAGCATGAGGTCTCCACCATTGGTGAAGGTATCTTCATAAGCCTTCAGACTCCTGGTAAATGAATAGAATTCAGGGTCTCTGGAGTAGGCATCGGCATAAATCTTAGCTGCTTCTGCATCACCTTCACCACGGATTTCCTCGGCCTCTTTATAGGCGTTTGCCTGGAGCACGATTTTCTGGCGATCAGCATCTGCTTTGATGATTTCAGCCTGTTCTTTACCACGGGCACGTTTTTCCTGAGCTTCCTTTTCCCGTGCGGTACGAATCTGCCTGAAGACGTTCTCGGACACATCCTGCGGCAGGTCTATACCTTTAACCCGCACATCCAGAACTTCAATACCCAGCTGTTCTTTAGCAACAGTGTCCACACGTTCTTTGATAATGGCGGTCAATTGATCACGTTCACCTGAAACTACTTCGTTCTGTGTGCGTTTACCGAACTCTGACCGCAATCCATCATTGACACGATTGGCAAGAACATTCATAGCAACTTCTTTCTGGCCGCCGGAAGTGGCCTGATAGTATTTGCGGGTATTGTCAATACGCCACTGAACATAGCTGTCTACTTCCAGGAACTGATCCTCGGCGGTAATAAACCGCTCTTTACGGGTATCCATGTTCATGACCCGGCCTTCGAATTTGGTGACAGTGTTCATGACCGGTACTTTGAAATGTATGCCAGGGGGGATATCAGCCTTGGCAATTTCTCCGAACCTGAGCATAACCGCTTTTTCTTTTTCGCTGACAATATATACGCTGTTGAACAATACCAGCCCTGCAATCAGGACGATCAGTACAGCAAAAAAACTCTTATTACCCATGCTGGTCTCCTTAGTTGCCACTGGTTGAACGGATGATGCCGCGACGCTTGAACTCGTCAATAATGTCGTCGATATCTTTCTGCGAGATTGATGAATCCGAAATACTGCCACCCTGCTGCTTGAGCTGATCAAGTGGCAGGTACATCAGATTGTTGCCATTTTTTACGTCAATCAGCACTTTGTTGGATTTGGCATATATTTCAGAAATGGTTTCCAGGTATAGGCGCTGGCGGGTGACTTCGGGCGCTTTCTTATATTCAGCGTACAGACGGTTGAAACGTTCTGCGTCCCCCTGGGCTTTGGCGATCAGTTCTTCTTTATAGGCGTTGGCCTCTTCGATCTGACGTTGGGCCAGGCCACGGGCTTCCGGAATAATTTGGTTGCGATACGACTCTGCTTCGTTTTGGAAACGCTGTTCGTCGGCTTCAGCCTTAATGACATCATCATAAGCAGCTTGAACTGCCTGAGGTGGCCGAGCATCCGCAAAGTTGATCTGGGACACCAGAATGCCAGTACCATAGTCATTCATTAGCGACTGCAGGCGGTCTTTCATTTCCACTGCCAACTGGGCGCGGTTTGATGTTGTTACCTGGCGCATGAGTGAGCTTCCCACAACATGACGTAATGCCGATTCGGACGCATGTTCCAGTACTCGTGATGGGTTTTCAACGTTCAAAGCGTAGGCGCGGGCATCTGCTGCCTGCCACTGCACGTTAAAGCTGACTTCCACAATGTTCTGATCTTTTGTCAGCATGGTGGATTTGTCGCTGAATTCGCGAATCGTTGTCACTTCAACTTTTTCCACACTGTCGAGCAATGGTATTTTGAAGCGAAGGCCTGGATTCGCAATGGAGCTGAATTTGCCCATTCTTAGTACGACGCCACGTTCTTTTTCGTCGACCGTATAAAAAGAATTGAAGATCAGGTATGCCACTGTGATGATCAGAATCAGTACAGTAATAACTCCGCCTGATGATCCTGAGTTACCAGAGTTTCCTCCTTTGCCTCCACCAAACAATCCACCGAGTAGGCTATTGAGCTTCTTAAACACTTCATCCAGGTCTGGTGGGCCATCATTATTGCCTCGTTTTGGGTTGCCCCAGGGGTCTTTGTCGTTATTGCCACTTGGTGGCTCGTTCCAGGCCATTGGTTGTCTCCGTTGGTCTATATGATTAGTGTTCATAAAATTCTTTTTCCGGTGCCGGGACAAAGCGAGTGGTCTCAACACCGGCTTGGGTCAGAACCTGCAGCATGTCTTTCTGTTGTAATCTTACATGCAGAAGGATGTCGCCATTATCGGCATAACTTTCGTTTAATACGGCCTTTTTGGCAAAAAACAATGCGCGTAATTGTCCTTCGGCAGGAGAGATTCTGATCTGTTGATCGAATATTTCCTCTCCCAGAATTTCTGCGATGGCGCGGCCGATCAATTCAGTGCCATGACCAGTTCTTGCCGACACCCATACTCGTCTTGGTGTGCCGTCACTGTTGCGTTCTATGCTTGGTTCTGCGTGTTCCATGAGGTCTATTTTGTTATAAATCTCCAGAATCGGAACCTGTTCTGCACCTATTTCAGTGAGCACTGTTTCGACTTGTTCGATATTGTGATCACGCTCATTACTTGCAGCATCAATAACATGTAGCAGCAGATCTGCTTCAATGGTTTCCTGTAGTGTCGCCTTAAATGCATCAACCAAACGATGGGGTAGGTGGCGAATAAAGCCGACAGTGTCAGCCAGGATAACCGGACCCAGGTCGCTGACGTGGAGTTTTCTAAGAGTAGGGTCCAATGTTGCGAACATCTGATCAGCAGCATACACCTCTGCTTCAGTCAGATAATTGAATAGTGTGGATTTACCTGCATTGGTATATCCAACCAGAGATACCGTAGGCGTGTCTGAGCGAGTACGCGAGCGACGGCTTTGGTCCCGTTGTTTTTCAACCTTTTTAAGGCGGTTCTGAATCGAATTGATACGGGCCTGCAAGAGTCGACGGTCAGATTCGAGCTGGGTTTCCCCTGGACCTCTAAGGCCGATCCCGCCTTTTTGTCGTTCCAGGTGGGTCCAACCTCTTACCAGTCGGGTGGACTGGTAATTCAGTTGCGCCAATTCGACCTGTAGTTTACCTTCGTGAGTTCTGGCACGTTGTGCAAAGATATCCAGAATCAGACCTGTTCGATCCAATACCCGACATTCCAGTTCCCTCTCCAGATTACGTTCCTGGCTGGGCCTTAAAGCATGATTGAATAAAACAACATCGGCGTGAGTATCAATAACCGCCTGTTTAATCTCGGCAACTTTGCCGGAGCCAACAAATAGTTTGGGGTCCGGCACCGAACGCACTCCTGTAATCAGAACAAGAGGGTTGGCACCGGCAGAAATAACAAGTTCTTCAAATTCGCGGGGATCTTCTCTGTCATCGCCTTCAGGAAAGTCGATATGAACAAGTACTGCCAGATCCCCTGCCTGGGCTCGATCGAATAGCAAGTTTCTTCAATCTCCGCCTTATTCTTCGCCATCTTCGGTGTCGTCTACCGCTATTTTCACATTACGGCTTGGTACTACAGTGGAAATAGCATGCTTATACACCATTTGACTGACTGTATTTTTCAGCAAAATCACAAATTGATCGAAAGACTCGATCTGGCCTTGCAATTTGATTCCATTCACCAGGAATATAGAGACTGGTATCCTTTCCTTGCGCAAGGCGTTTAGGTAAGGGTCTTGTAACGAGTGCCCTTTTGACATTGTATGCTCCTTAAATAGGTATCTTTATAAGTATCGTTATCGGTTGGCAGTCGGCATAAACGCCAGCGAGCCATAATTTTGGGTCTTTATACAGTTAAGACTAAATTCTCAACAGCGTCATTCACTTCAACAGAAAAAGGCTTTATTGAGCAAGAAATCCTTCACCTGTGCTGGCAATGCTGTATGGTCTGAATCGAACCATTCGAGCCCTTGCCACCCCCTTAACCAGGTAAGCTGCCTTTTCGCGAGCTGTCTGGTCGCGATGATACCTTTTTCTATCATTACTTCATAGCTAAGGGTGCCGTCCAGATATTGCCACATTTGTCGGTACCCAACACAGCGCATCGAAGGTAAATCCAAGTTTAAATTCTTGCGCTGGCGCAGTTTTACAACTTCTTGTTCAAATCCATTTTTGATCATTTTACTAAACCTTTGCTCGATCCTGGAGTGCAGTGCTTTGCGTTCCTGTGGTGCTACGGCCAGTTGAATAGTCGGGTAAGGGAATGGCTCAGGTTGGTGTTTTTGTTGCTCCCAGAACCAGGTAATTGATTTTCCGGTGCTGAGGATAACTTCAAGTGCCCTGATGACCCGTTGAGGGTTGTCGAGATGGATTCGTTTGGCTGCTTCGTTATCGAGAGCCTTCAGTCGCTGTGTCAGCGCTGCCAACCCTTCCGTTTGTAGTTGGTGTTCAAGTTCTCTTCGTAAGTCAGCAGATGCTTGAGGTAGGTTATCTGCCAGGCCTTCGAGTAGAGCTTTGAAATACAACATGGTTCCACCTACAAGAAGGGGGACTTTGCCACGAAACTGGATATCATCAATGATTGATAGTGCATCCTGGCGAAAGTTCGCGACAGAATAACTTTCGTGGGGTTCTATAATGTCGATCAGATGGTGTGGGGCCAGTGCCAGTTCAGCGGCGGTAGGTTTGGCGGTTCCGATGTTCATATCGCGATAGATTAACGCAGAATCGACGCTGATGATTTCGCAGTTGAACTGTTGAACCAGTTCGATGGCAAGGTCTGTTTTACCGCTTGCGGTTGGCCCCATTAAAAAAATAACCGGCAGCACTATTGTCCCCTTAGAAACAGTTTATCGAGTTCGTTCATGGAGAGCTGGACCCAGGTGGGGCGGCCGTGATTGCACTGTCCGCTGCGTTCTGTAATTTCCATATCTCTGAGTAACGCATTCATTTCTGCAATCGTCAGTTGCCGGTTGGCGCGTACTGATCCATGGCAGGCCATTGTTGCAAGAATCTCGTTGCGTGCGGCAATGATGGCGTCACTGTTGCCATGATCTGCCAATTCGCTGAGAAAGTCTCTGATCAGGGCTTCCGGATCGGCATTTTGTAGGATAACGGGTATTTGTCTGACGGCAATGGTTTCGTCGCCAGTACGGCTGACTTCAAAACCAAAATCACTGAGCAGGTCAGAAAATTCTTCGGCGGCGGTAGCTTCTTTCTGACTAACATGCAGTTGAATGGGGACCAGCACTGGTTGTGCTGTCAGTCTGTTATTGTCGAAGGCCTGTTTCATTCTTTCATAAGTAATGCGTTCATGAGCTGCATGCATGTCCACCAGGATCAATCCCTGAGTGTTTTGTGCCAGGATATAAATGCCATGTAGCTGGGCAATGGCGAATCCCATTGGTGGGATTTCTTCGGTTTGGGTTTCATCTGCCCGGGAAGTTCCGGGGTGTAGCGCCTTGTATGCTGCTATTTGGTCATTAACCCTGTTGCCTTGCTGCGGTTGCGAAAATTGTTTCTGTGTCACAGGGTCAGAGTGACTGAGAGTGTTGGCAGGTGCACTGAATTCGCGAGTCGCCGGGGCCAGGTTCATGGGTTGCTGTTCAGTAATGGCACCGGTTTCCAAGTCTACTTTGATCGGGTTTTTGGTGGTGTTAATGGTTTCCGGGCTGACATCTGCAAGGGCTCGATGCAGGCGACTGAATAGAAAGTCGTGGACCAGACGACTCTCCCGGAATCTCACCTCATGTTTAGTCGGGTGGACATTTACGTCGACATTTTCGGGTGCCAGTTCCAGGTAAAGTGCATAGGCTGGATGGCGGCCGTGAAACAATACATCGCGATACGCCTGTTTGACGGCATGAGCGACGACCCGGTCCCGCACTGAACGGCCGTTTACGAAGAAGTATTGTAAGTCAGCCTGGCTACGGTTAAATGTTGGCAGACCAACCCAACCCCATAATCGTAAGCCAGACGCTTCTGCTTCGATCGTTACAGATTGCTCGACAAATTCAGGAGTACATAGCATGGCCATGCGTCGTTCCTGTTCAACGGCACTGGAGCACGCTTTTAGTGCATAAATCTGGCGGCCGTTGTGCCGCAAATTAATGGTGACATCATAGCGCGATAGCGCGATGCGTTTGATGATTTCCTGTATGTGCGTAAATTCAGTTTTTTCGGTCTTCAGAAACTTTCGTCGGGCCGGTGTATTAAAGAAAAGATCCCTTACTTCCACAGTGGTTCCAGTGGGATGTGAGCATGGACTTACTTCGGTTTCCATGTCACGACCAAATGTAGTGACCTGCCACGCATGTTCCTGGGCTTCAGTTTGACTACTGAGTGTCAGTCTGGAAACAGAGGCAATGGAAGCAAGCGCTTCACCTCTGAAACCTAAGGTGGCAACTGCTTCCAGGTCATCCAGAACCAGGATTTTGCTGGTGGCGTGGCGGGAGAGTGCGAGGGTCAGATCTTCCTGATTGATTCCATGGCCATTGTCTCTGACCCGAATCAGTTTGATACCGCCTTCCTCGATATCAATATCAAGCCGGCGGGCACCGGCATCGAGACTGTTTTCGAGTATTTCTTTAACTACAGAGGCTGGTCGTTCGACTACCTCTCCTGCGGCGATCTGGTTCGCCAGTCGCGGGCTGAGCTGATGAATCTTGGACATGATGCTTTGTTTTAACAAGTGGGGGTCAGACTTCTGGTAACTTGAGAATCTGGCCAATCCTGATGTTGTTGTTTTTCAGATTATTCAGGGCCTGTATCTGATCTATTGATATACCGTTTTTACGGGCAATGTCTGAAAGCGTATCACCTTTCACGACTGTATATTTTTTATAACGCCCTGCTTGGTTTTTTACCCATGCGACATAAGTTCCCGGCTCCGGGTTGTTGCGAAAATACGTGGTGATACCATGGAAAATGGCTTTGGCAATTTTTTGGCGATAGCGCCTGGAGCTGAGGTTTTTTTCTTCTCCAGGATTGGATATGAATCCGGTTTCCACCAGAATGGAGGGCACGTCAGGGGATTTCAACACCGCAAATCCTGCCTGTTCAACACTGGTTTTATGTAGTGTGGTCATTTTGCCGAGGTTTCTCAGTACGCCATGACCCAGTGCGATACTGCTGCTCAAAGTGGCGCTCATGGAGAGATCAACCAGAACTGATTTCAGGACTTCTTCTTTACCTTCCAGGCTGACGCCACCCACTCCACCAATGACATCTGTGGCATTTTCTTTATCTGCCAGATACTTGGCTGTGGCGCTGGTTGCTCCCCGTTCGGACAGCGCATAAACGGAGGCGCCGCGGGCAGACGGATTTGTGAAGGCATCTGCGTGAATGGACACAAAAAGGTCTGCATGGTTTTTCCGGGCTTTGTCGCGTCGCCCTGTCAGTGAAATATAATAGTCCCCCGTCCGTATCATGAGCGGCTGATACCCCGGTTCAGCCTTCAACAGGCTATTGAGTTCTTTGGCAATGGCCAGTACCACATCTTTTTCTTTGGTTTTCTTGCGCCCAGTGGCACCTGGATCTTCACCACCGTGACCGGCATCAATGGCGATGATCAGGTTGCGTTTGCTGTCTTTAAGTTCAGCCGTTGAGCGGGTTTCCTTAACCTTCCCAGGAGCCTCTATGCTTTGGTTTGAGTCAGGTCGGCCCAAATCAATCACGAGTCTGTGTCCATACTGATCATTGGGTTTCAGGACAAAAGATTTTGGTGTGAGTCGTGATGTCAGATCCAGTACGATTCGGAGTCCGTCATTGCCATGTTTACCTGTTCTGATGGAAGCAATACCCGACTCAGTCAGGTCAAGGTCGTTTGTAGATGCTTTGAAATTTGAACTTTTCAAGTCTACGACAACCCGGTTGGGGTTCGTTAGGGTGAACAGCTTATGATCAACGCTGTCCGAGAGGTCAAATACGATACGCGTGTTATCCGGTGCCTTCCAAAGCCGAATACCCTCAACGTCAGTTGCAAAAGAAAGAACGCTGAAACAAAGGCTGGCCACTAACAATAATATTTTTCTCATTGTCGTTTTGATATGTCTGCTATTTTGTTGGTCAGTCGGTGGTTGTTGGAATGGAGTGTCAACGTCCTGCCGTTTCCGGAGTCCGTGATCATTATATGCAGGTCTGCCATCGGAAGAATCCCCATTCCATTTTCAGGCCACTCTATTAAACAGAGTGTGTTGCCATCAGTGAAGTCTCTGATACCGATAAACTCCAGTTCTTCAGGATCCCCGAGGCGATATAAATCCATGTGAGCTACCTGCTTCTCTTTAACTTCGTAAAGCTCCACAAGCGTATAAGTTGGGCTTTTTACGCTATCGGTCCAGCCCAGCCCCTGAATAATGCTGCGGGCCAAGGTAGTTTTGCCTGTGCCAAGGGTACCCTGCAGATAGACTATGCCACTAAAATCGGCAAAAACCTCAGAAGCCAGTAAGTGGCCGATATGAATGGTTTCTGCTTCTGATGGGGCGTTTAATATTACTTCTTTCATGTGGTTTGTATGATTCAGGAACATCCCGGTTGCTGTCTGCCAGCGGGTTATGGTATCACAAGCTAACTGTCATCACGTGTATCAAAACTGAATGTTGCAGATTTCAGCGCTCAATCTGGATCAAGTAAAGGATCAAATCAAGCAGTTTGCATTGGAACTGGGTTTTCAGGCATGCAGTTTTAGTGTGCCAGACGTGTTCTCATATGTTGATTCCCATAAGCAACACATCGACTCAGGCTATCATGGCACTATGCACTGGTTGGAGAATAATCAACATGTTCGCTATGACCCCAGGCAACTGGTTGAAGGTGTCAAAACGATTGTCTCGGTCCGGATGAATTATCGCCCCGACTCCGTTAACAGAATGCAGGAGTTGTTGTTGCAGCCCGACAAGGCCTATGTTGCCCGGTATGCTTTAGGTCGCGATTATCACAAAGTCATGCGTAATAAGCTGCAAGCGCTGGGGCAGAAGATCAACACCGAGTTGGAGGAAACTCGGTTCCGGGCATTTGTAGACAGTGCTCCTGTGTTGGAGCGAGAGCTGGCTGAGCAGTCTGGTCTGGGGTGGGTTGGCAAAAATACCTTGTTATTGAATGAGCAGGCTGGTAGTTGGTTTTTTCTGGGAGAATTGTTTCTAACTCTCGAGTTACCAGCTGATCCGCCAGTTTCCCGAAAACATTGTGGCAGTTGTCAGCAATGTCTGACGGAATGTCCAACTGACGCGTTTGTTGCAGCGGGGGTTCTGGATGCCCGCAAATGTATTTCATATTTGACCATAGAGCATGATGGCGCTATTCCTGAGTCATTACGGCCGTTGATGGGAAACCGTATATATGGTTGCGATGACTGCCAGATAGTTTGTCCGTTTACTAAGTTTTCCCAGCTAACTGAAGAGCCGGATTACCAGCCACGGCATACGCTGGATGAATGCTCGCTGGCCGACTTGTGGCAGTGGAATGAGCAGCAGTTTCTGGATCGAATGCAAGGGTCTCCCATTCGACGGATTGGTTATGAAAAATGGACACGTAACCTCGCGATTGCGATCGGTAACTCGGGTGAGTGGGGTTGGGTGGATCGTTTGTCGCAAAAGCTGGGAGAAGTCAGTCCGATGGTGGATGAGCATATTCACTGGGCGGTCAGCCGACTGCGGGAACAGCAGCCGGATTAAAGCGGAGCCCCCTGGCTCTCGCCATGCTTTGTGATGACAGGACCTGTCAATCCAGATTCAAAAGGTGTGTTTTAAAGTATTTTAATTCGTCAATGGATTCGCGGATGTCGTCCAGAGCCAGATGGGCTCCTTTCTTTGTATGCCCTGAAACGATGTTGGGTTTCCATCGGCGAGCCAGCTCTTTCAGGGTTGATACATCGATAATCCTATAATGACAAAAGCGTTCGAGTTCCGGCATCTCTTTGTATAAGAAACGGCGATCTTGCCAGACGCTGTTACCACACAGAGGAGATTTGCCTGGCTCTACCCATTCTGAGAGAAATTCAAGGGTCTGGCGTTCGGCTTCAGCCATGGAAATATCGCTGTTCAGCACCCTTTCGGTCAGGCCATTTTCACCATGAGTCTTGGTGCACCACTCATCCATGAGATCCATGATTGCTTTTGGCTGATGAATTGCCAGATTTGGGCCTTCGGCCAAAATATTCAGCTCTTTATCAGTCACGATGGTGGCTATTTCAATGATGTGGCAGGTATCAGGGTTCAGACCGGTCATTTCCAAGTCAATCCATACAAGGTTTTCGCTGCGTTCCATTGTTTCCCCTAAGGTGATTGTTTATGTTAACGGTATTCGAATGCAATCAGTATAAACTATCGTGAAATAAAGGTGAGTCATTGTGGATGCAGATACAGGGGTGGTTCGGCTAGAGTCATTGGCAGCATTCAAGACCCAGGCTTGTGTATTGCTTCAGGCGGCGGTCAGGGAGATTAAGATCGTCAGTTTTGATCTGGAATCCCCGTTATATGGCGATGCCGAAGTATTTTCCCGGCTAAAGGCATTTTCAACGGGTCATCGGAACTCAAAAATTGATATCATTCTGGCAACAGATAAGGAGCTAGTCGGTTCCGGGCACCCTGTATTGGATTTGTCCAGACGAATGACCAGTACAATTCAAATACAGGTTTTGGATCCTGCATACGTTGAATCCAAGAAACCATTTGCGAGTTTTTTGTTGATTGATCGTAGTGGGGTGCTTTATCGTCCAGACAGCAGTGTGTATGTCGGATTTTCTCATGCCAATGATGTTGCCACTGTAGTCAGGTTGCGTGAGCAGTATGATGAACTGGACCGGCTGTCGAAACCTTCCAGAGAAGCTAAACGACTGTATTTATAATACTTTGCCTGAATTAAACAGCGCTCCAGGCCAAGTCTGGTCTGATGTTTTGGTTATTCTTAATATCAATTAAAGAGTCATTGATGATTTTAGAAACACAGTTAGAGGATTGGTTGGGGTCCATAGTGGACACCGGGATGCCGATCCTGTTGCCACAGGATGAACTCGAACAATTTGGGTCGAATGAAAAAGCGTTCACTGAGCATGTCAAGAGCGACCCTTTGCTGGCTATGCAGATTCTACTCTGGAGCAAGCGTTCTAAGGCTGTGCCCCAAGGGGCTATAGTCACCGTTTCTGACGCTATTGTTGCTTTGGGTGTTAACCAAATCCTGCAAAGAGCAGCCAAATTGGAACGGCTTGATCCGCAGCAGCATCATAATAAACGTCTATTGGAGTTTATTGTGGACAGTATGGTGGCGGCCAGTTTACTGGAAAGCTGGCATGATTTGCGTCAGGTTGAATGGACCGAAACAGATTATTGGGCATGTGTGTTTGCCAATGCGGTCTGGTGGTTGATGGCAGTTAAGGACCCGGTTTTACTGGAAGGAATTGAGTATCGCGTTTCCAGTGGTGAACCTGTTAATCAGGTGTTTGAAGGAGTCTTGGGTTTTTCGTATCAGGATCTTGTCGTTTTTACAATAGACACGTATATGCTGCCAACACTGGAACGTATCGTGGCATGGTTGGAGAACGAAGAGACGCCTCCGGCCAGTTTGAATTTCAAATATCAAGCGCTCAAATTTTTCCTTCCAATCAGTCATCAGCTTGCAGGCAGTTGCCGTGAGGAGTATGGCTCTGATCGTTATCATAGTTTGGTTAAAAAGGCTGCTAATGCAACTTTGATCGATAATTTTGAGGCAAGTTTGCCCGTTTGGATTGGACGTGCCATAGAAAGTTATCATGATTCATTGATTAGTTATGTCATAAAACATGGGTATGCAGCAATCCTGGCACAACACCCTGAGTATCAATCTGCAGCAGAGGATTCCATTCACGGAATAACCAAATGGCAGAGTCGTTTATTGTTCCGATTATTAGAGCAACTTATGAATCTGTTGCAGGGGAAATGTTGTTTTATTGCGTTTCCTAATGGAGATAAAATGCGACTTGAAGTGGCTCGTGGTGGTGGCTTGGAAAAATATCTGGATTATCAATTTGCAATTCCAAAGACAGGGTGGTTGCTGAAAATGTTGACGGCTTCCAGCAGTATTCGAATTGCAAAGGATAAATCGGCTCTTGCCATGGGACAGCTGCCTGAAGATGTTCGGCAGCTGATTTCAGACGATTTGTTTTATATGAAGTCTTTTTGTGTAAATAATGATCGTTATGGGTTGGTGTACTTTATGCCGGATGAAAATCGTGAAGTGCAACAGGACGCTTATATGCAGTTCCGACGACTTGTAGCTTTGACTGAAAAAAACTTCATGCAGGATTTTGAGACTGATCTGTCTTGAGTTTCCGATTTATTGAGAAGAGTGAATGAAAGATAGATTGTTTATATGGTTTCAGTACCTTGCTCCACAACATTTTATTTCCCGGGTTATTGGCTTTTTTGCTGACCGGCATTGGCCCTGGCTAACATCCAGGGTTATTCGATGGTTTGCCAACCGGTATCAGGTAGACCTCAAAGATGCGGTGACTGAAGATTTGCATAGTTATCGAACCTTTAATGAATTTTTTACCCGCGCACTGAAGCCGGAATCCAGGCCATTGGCTGAGCAAAATAATTTGTGGGTTTCTCCTGTAGATGGCCGTATCAGTCAGAGTGGTGACATCGAAGATGGACGAATCGTGCAGGCCAAAGGGCAGACTTATTCTGTTATGGAATTATTAGGTGGAGACCAGCAGCTGGCGGAGCAGTTTGCATCCGGAAAATATATGACAATATATCTTTCGCCTAAAGATTATCATCGTATCCATATGCCGATGGATGGAAAATTGGAGAATATGGTGTTTGTCCCTGGAAAACTGTTCAGTGTTAATCAGGTAACGGCTGATCACGTGCCGCGGTTGTTTGCCCGTAATGAGAGAGTGGTTGCTGTGTTTGATACACCTGATGGAAAGATGGCTATGGTGCTGGTTGGGGCGATGGTCGTCGCCAGCATTGAAACCACGTGGGCCGGCATAGTAGCGCCAATAACGCGCAAAATTTTGCGTCGCGACTATCCTGAAAAACAGGTAACACTTGCCCGGGGGGAAGAAATGGGACGCTTTCGTCTGGGTTCTACGGTTGTTCTGTTGTCTGACAATACATCGATTCAATGGTCAAAGGAATTCAGACCTAATGGTGATATTCGCCTTGGAGAGAGCCTGTTACAGTAACTTAGTGGCCATTAATGGTTGAGTTAACAGTAGGTCCCGGTGTTGCTGCGCAGGCCGGGTATTAATGTTTCGCGAGTGCTTGTCAGTCCAGGTTAAGGCCTGTATGCTCGCCCCCTCTATAAACACCGGAATATATGTCTTTGGTAACTATGTCTGAATCTTCAAATGCAACAGTGATTAAAAAGAAATTAACTCCGGAACAGCGGAGTAAAAAAAGGGAAGCCGCCAAAGTTGCCGTGGAGCTTTTGTCTGAGGCATATCCGGAGGTCTTTGATCTAAAAAAACCCCGTCCTTTGAAAATCGGTATCCATGAGTCACTGGCTGAAGATGGTAAAGTTTCAAAGACTAAGATTCGGCGGGCGTTGTCAGCTTATGTTCGACACTATGCCTACTTGAGCTGCCTTAAAGAAGGTGCAATGCGAATCGATCTTGATGGGTCAGAAGTCGCTCCTGTCAGCGCTGAAGAAGCCCAACATGCCAATGAAAAAGTGGCTGAGGTCGAAAAGATACGCCAGGAAAAGCAACAGAAATATGAGCAGCGTAAACAGGCTCAGGTAAGACGCAAAGAAAAAGAAAAGCGGATTTCCCAAAAGCTTGATGCACTGGTGGCGAAATCGACCAGTGTTAAGAATTAAAGATTAAAACGCTCTTATGCCTGATTGATTTAGTCAGGCATTCTCCCAGGAAAAACTCAGTACTTCTTTGATGTTACTGCTGTTACAGGCAATCATGACCAACCGATCAAGACCCAGAGCGATGCCGGCACAATCGGGCAAGCCAGCTTCGAGAGCGTCCAGCAAGAGTCTATCAACCGGTAAGGCCTGTTTGCCCAACTTCAGGCGCAGCTGATTGTCTGCTTCAAACCGCTCTTCCTGTTCGCTGGTGTTCGTTAGTTCCCAGTAGCCATTGGCGAGTTCCATTCCTTTAAAGAAAATTTCAAACCTGTGCGAAACCATCTCCCCATCTTCATCTGTTGTCTTTTTTGCCAGAGCTGCCTGTGAAGCAGGGAATCTGTGTAGCACGGTAAATTCATCTGGATTGAATCCAGGTTCAATAACCATGGATATCAGCAGATCCAGACAATCTTCGCGACTGAAATCATCTGCTATTGCCCCTGTATGTTCATAGCAAAGCTTTTTCAGGGTAGATATATCTGAGGTGATTGGGTCTACCTGCAGCTGAGAAATAAAGGCATCCCGGTAACTGATAACCTGAGTGGGGTGCGCGCCAGTGATGCAGCTGATTAAGGCAATCGCTTCCTGCCATAGTTGCTGGTCTGTATATCCTGGTTGATACCACTCCAGCATCGTAAACTCCGGGTTGTGACGCCTACCGGCTTCATCCTGACGAAAGACTTTGCAGATCTGAAAAACAGGACCGCTGCCTGCTGCCACCAGGCGTTTCATCGGAAACTCCGGTGAGGTCTGCAAAAAATGATCATTGACTCTGAATGAATCCAGGTGAGGATCTGTTGCAGCGAATTGGGAAATTATAGGGGTTTCAACTTCCAGTACCTGGCGTTGCTGAAAAAAATTGCGGACTTTATTAATGATTTGAGCGCGGGTAATAAGGTTCTGAAGCGGAGCTGTCGGTTTCCAGGTGGTCATAATTTATTAGATAGATAAAAAAATATCGGCAGGGTTTATTGCAGCAGCCCTGCCGACTGCATGAACAAGTCAGTCCTGCTTGGCGCGGCTGACATATTCGCCACTACGAGTATCCACGCGGATGATTTCTCCGGTTTCAATGAACAGTGGTACCCGGACGATCGCGCCTGTGCTCAACGTGGCTGGTTTTGATCCGCCTTGTGCAGTATCACCTTTCAGGCCAGGATCGGTCTCTGTTACTTCAAGTTCCACAAATTTCGGTGGTACTACCGACAGAATTTGTCCGTTGAACAAAGTAACCTCAAACACGTCCTGTTCTTTCAGCCAGTCTTTGGCTTCCTTAATGGCATCATTGCCGGCGGCAAGTTGTTCATAAGAACCATCCGTTTTCATGAAATGCCAGAATTCACCATCTGTATATACATACTCCATATCGATATCGAGTACGTCTGCTCCTTCCAGTGACTCACCGGATTTAAAGGTGCGTTCCCAGGTACGCCCAGTTTTCAGGTTTTTAAGCTTGACGCGGTTGAACGCCTGTCCTTTGCCCGGTTTGACGAATTCGTTTTCGACAATACTGCAGGGTTCTCCGTCCAGTAATACTTTGAGACCACCGCGAAATTCGTTGGTAGAATAATTAGCCATCTGTTAATCCAATATGGTTATTAATTTTTTCGTTAGCCAGAATTTAAGGGGCGCTATGATACCTGTTTATGATCAAGCTGTGGAAATATTAAATTGGCGAGATCAATTGAAGGAGATGTTTCGTACTCCCGAAGCTTTATTATCGTATCTGAATCTGGCTGCAGATAAGGACCATCCAGACCTGCTGAGTCCGGTTGTACAAGGGTTTTCCCTGAAAGTAACGCGACATTATGCCAGTCTCATGCGGAAAGGTGACTGGAATGATCCGTTGTTGTTGCAGGTTTTACCGCAGATTAAGGAATTAGATGTTCATCCTGGGTTTGTTGCGGAGCCTTTGCAGGAGCTTGAAGCTATGGTCGTGCCTGGGCTTATTCATAAATATGCTGGGCGGATATTGTTAGTATTGGGAGGTGCCTGTGCTGTCAATTGCCGTTACTGTTTTCGCCGTAATTTTGATTACGCTGATCAGGGATTGTCAGATGCGTCAATTCCCGCAGTGATTGAATATATTCGCAATGATCCCAGTATTACGGAAGTGATTCTTAGTGGTGGAGATCCATTGTTGTGGCCTACCCGCCGGTTGAAATCGCTGACTACGGAGCTTTGTGCCATTTCGCACCTGGAAACCCTGAGGGTTCACAGTCGAGTGCCTGTGGTACTTCCAGGTCGTTTGGACCAAGAGTTTTGTGAATGGTGGAATGCTCTACCGCTTAAAAAAGTCATGGTGCTGCATGCGAATCATGGTAATGAGTTCTCTGACCAAATGTACTGGCACCTTAAACAGCTTGCCCAGACAACACTTTTAAACCAGGCAGTATTGTTGGCAGGGGTGAATGATAGTGTTGTCACTCTGACAGAGCTGTGTCGGCGAGGTTTTGAGATGGGGGTTTTGCCCTATTATCTGCATCTGTTGGACAAGGTCAGAGGTGCAGAACATTTTCTGGTGACGGATCAAAAAGCGCGACTGTTGATAGAGCAGTTATCTCATAATCTTCCCGGTTATCTTGTACCTAAACTGGTAAGGGAAATTCCAGGAGAGCTTTCGAAAACTGCGGTCAACTAAGCAGTCATATAGCGGTTTTGTACAAGTCTGCTGATATGTGACTATACTAGACGTAAAGATCGATGAAAAATCTGACATGTATCCCTGGATTGGTTCAGTAACTATATGTAGATTAGTAAGTTCTCCAACCGCTTGATAAGTCTTGAATTAGTATGCTAATAGAAGGTTTGCATGGATAGCCGCCAGGATAAACAATATTTACAGGTACCGCGGCAAACGCTGACCACCTTGTCTTTTTGTGAACCGACGGCAAGACAGTTGAATGCGTGGGTAAGCAGTTTGCCGATGGCGAATATCGGTGAAACGGCGCGTCAGCTTTACCATGCGGTCATTGAGTTTAACCAATTGCGGTTATCTGACCAAAGTCGGTTTGAGTTGCTGGAGCTGGTTCGTGGGCCTATATATTACATCTGCAATGCCTTAAACAACCGTTATCTATTGCAAACAGTGGTTCTGGACGAAAATCAGCGAAAGATCGCTAATCTGGCCCAGGCCCTGCAAACCCATCTGGCGATTGGCTATAAGATTATTCTTGCTGAGTTTATGAATAATGGGACTGGCAAGGCGAAAGAGATTGTTTCCAAATCTTTGCATCGGGTTCTGGCCGACATCGCTCCCAATATATTGCGTTCCTATCAGCTTTATTTGCGTACACCACCGGGCATTTGGCGCGAGCTGCATCAGTTGTATCAGTTTTCCGTAGCTTATAACCTTACACACTACCAGCTTGCCGATGATATGTCGGTCAGTGATAAGAAGCTGTCAATTAAGGAGCTGTATTGCCGGACCTTACTATTGGGCACCTGTCAGCCTAATCAACTCCACCAACGTGATTTGTCTGAAGTATATGGTGCTCTGGAGTTATGGGCGTCTGATGTTCAGATTGAGGATGTGGCGGATGAGCGTTCCACATTAATCATTAACCCTGAGTCCGATTCCGGGCCGATATATCGGCATTTGCTAAAACCCCAGGCCCTATCTGATTATATGGGGCTCAATACTACGGCGTTGGTCAGAGCTTTGCACGCATCCCAGAATTCTGGTGCCAGTAATGGTAAAGCTACCGGCAGTAGTGGTTTTAGAGTTCCGGAAGGTATCAGTGCAGTATTGATAAACCACTTGATTCAGTCATGGGGAGGCATGAAGCAGCGAACTTTCAGCCGCTCTCCAGCGGCCGGAGAAGTGGAGATAGCGGTGGGGCTGATTGCATCCCATTATCATCTGTCTGGTCAGGTTGGGTTTTATCAACAGCTTTACCATTCCCAGGGAGGGTATGAAAACAATCCGTTTATGGGCTCCAGTGCAGTTCATTTTGATATGAACGAAAACAAAACTCTGCGGGAACATCAGGATGTCTGGGAAGAGTCATTTGATGCCGGGCGAGCAACACGTAATGATGTTAGTTCCACCAGCAAGCCCCTGGATTTTGCCGGTGACAGTGCGATAGATGTTCCTCGGGATACAGAGGAGGCTCCACCGAAATATATTGTTTCTCTGGTGAATACCTCCCCGAGAGGATATTGTATAAGATGGCAGCAGAGCCTGGCGGCGAATGTGCAGACTGGTGAAATTATTGTTATACGGGAAAGCAACGCTAATCGCTGGAATCTTGGAATTATCCGCTGGATCAGACAAGCCGCCAAAGAGGGCGCCTTGATGGGAGTGGAGTTGATTGCGCCGAATGCCAGACCCAGTGCAATTCGTCTTCATAATAAAACCGGTCAACATGGCGACTATATGCGTGCGATGATCATTCCCGAGATCAGGCAGATTGGTCAGCCAATATCCATTATCGTACCAAGGATGCCATTTCAAGTCGGTCATAAAGTTGGATTGAATATTGATGGACGGGAAGATAAATACCAGTTGATCAAACGTTTACAGGGAACGTCAGCATTCAATCAATATCAAATTAAGTCGTCCGAAAGCAAACCCTTAAACCAGGATAAGCCAACAACTGATGATGATGGTTTCGAATCCCTGTGGCGTCAGCTATAAAGCAATTAATGGCCGAATAACGGCATTATGTACCACTTTTGGGAATCGCTTTTGGAAAATTTTTCTCACGAGTCATATACTATGTGGCCGTTTATCTGAAATTTCTGGGGCTTTGTCAGAATGAGCACGTCGTTAGATGATCCAATTCAATTACTGATTCTTCATGATACTCAGAATGAAGCGGAGCCTCTGATTAACCTGTTCAGAAACTCAGGCCAGATTGTTCGGTCGGTTTTTGTTGCGTCTAATGAAGAGCTGGTATCCTTGGTGCGTGATTCGTCGTGGGATCTGGTATTGGCCAAATGGGATACCGAAACTGTCGATGTGCCTGCTTGCCTGGACGCAATCCGCCACTCCGGAAAAGACATTCCCTGTGTTGTTCTTTTGAGTAGCTATGCTGCTGATCTGGTCAATGGTGCAATTCGCGCCGGAGCCGCTGATATTGCTGTTGAGTTCCAGGAAGATCATATTTTAATGGCTTCGATGCGCGAAGTTGCCGCTCTTAAAGTACGGCGGAGGTTACGGGAAACAGATATTAACCTGCGCGATTCAGAACAGCGTGTTCAGTTACTGCTTGAAAATTCCAAAGACGCCATTGCGTATGTTCACGAAGGTATGCACATTTACGCTAATGGTACTTATGTGGAGATGTTTGGTTACAGTGAATCTGATGATCTTCTCGGGATTCTGTTTATGGACCTTATTGAAGAAGAGAAACAGCAGGAGCTGAAAAAATGTCTGAAAGTATATTCAGATGGTGCAAAAGAGTCTTTGGACTGTAATGTTGTCCATGAAAACGGCGAACAGTTTCCTGTTCATATTGAATTTTCCGGGGCGTCCTACGATGGAGAACGCTGCATTCAGGTTATTATCCGAACCACACAGGTCGATGCTGAGATTAGAAAGCAGCTGGAAGATATGAGTACCCGGGATCTGTTGACCAATCTGTACAACTATCAATATTTTATGAATCATCTGGGAGCGGCATACCAGCAGGCCGTTCACTCTGGCCGGAATTCAACTATCCTTTATGTGCACCTGAACAATCTGGTCAGTTTGCGTTCTCAGGTTGGTCTGGCTGGAGCGGATATTGTACTGACAGATATAGCAACAGTGCTTTCCAAGTTTGAAATTCCTAATGGTTTACTGGCTCGCATCGCTGATGATGCTTTTGCGTTTAGTATTCTGGGTCAGGATTTGGAGCTGGCAAATAAGCTGGCTGCCAAGATACGTAAAGCGGTACAGGAACATTTATCTGAGGTGGATGGCAGAACAGTTCAGACTAAATGTAGTATCGGTATCAGTTTGGTTGATGAACAGTGTGCCAGTGGTGGTGAAGCACTGACTCATGCTCATCAGGCTGCTGAGCAGGCACAGAAGAAAGAAAGCGGTATCAGCTATTTCGATAAGACGGATATCCGTAATGTTGCTGACGACAACCTCGGGGCACAGGTCACCCATGCGTTGGCCAATGATGGATTCAGGTTGCTTTTCCAGCCCATTATCAGTTTACGCGGCGATGCCAGAGAGCATTATGAAGTGTTGCTGCGACTGGTTGATAAAAATGGAGAGGAAGTTTCGCCCTTGGAATTCCTGCAAACTGCTCATGCTATCAACCAGGCTGGACGGATTGACCGCTGGGTTGTGCAAAATGCACTCAAAGATCTATCTGTTCATCGTCAATCTGGTAGCGATACGCAGGTTCTTATTAATATTACTTCTGCTTCTATCAGTGATCCCACCTTTTTACCTTGGGTCAACTCCCAGTTAAAAGAAAACCGGGTGCCCGGTAATGCTGTTGTATTTCAAATTAGTCAGGCGGATGCAGTGGCTTATTTGAAACCTGCCAAGGCCTTTAGCAAAGGGCTGTCTTTATTGCATTGTCATTTGTCTATCAGCCACTTTGGACAAATGCAGGAAGACATGAATATTATTAAGCATCTTGATATCAGCTACATTAAGTTTCATCCAGATTTGTCAATAAACCTGGAAGATCAGGCTGTTCAGCAGCGTCTCGAGACTATCGTGAAGCAGGTTCAGCAGCATAATATTGATACCGTTGTACCTCATATTGAAAGTGCCGCTATGCTGGCATTGTTGTGGCAGGCGGGGGTGAATTATATTCAAGGATATCTGCTTCAGGGGCCGGTTGCAGATATGAGCTATGATTTTAGTGATGAAGGCGAAGAACAGGCAGTTTAATTCTGTGACAAGGTCGGTGTCAGAGTGTTGTCTTCAATCATCGACTGAATTAAACCTTCTCGAATGGCTCCCTGGGAAATTTTTAAATAATTGAGGTGGCCATGTTTAAAAGCTTGCTGCATCAAAATAAACCCTGCGCAGAAAACTGCTGTCCGTCTCTGATTGAGTCCAAGATAACTGGCTAACTGTTGGGTATTATTGCAACGCAGAATACCTTCTCTCATCTCGTCCAGAGCTTCGTGTGTAATTTCTCCATCGGAAATGTTTTGATGCTGCATGGCCCAGCTGATGGCTTTTACACTGCCCGAAGTACCAAACTCGCTATTCCATTGGAATTTTGTCAGAGGCTCAATACTCTGTTGCAGGCGTTTACTGGTGTAGGATTCTGCCAAGGCAAACTGCTCGCGATTGATTGTTCCCGATAGAAAGAATTTCTGGGTTAAAGAGATACATCCAAGTTCTATACTGACTGTCTGTAATGGTTGATTACCATTGCCAACTATCAGTTCCGTGCTGCCACCACCGATGTCAATAACAAAACGGGAGTCAGAGGGGAGGGAGTAGCTGACACCACGGTAAATATATTCCGCTTCCTGATCTCCACTCAAGACCTCAATGGGAATTCCCAGTGCAGATTGTGCCTGTTGCAGGAACTGTGTGTCATGACGCAACCTTCTGAATGTGGAGGTGCCAACTGCACGAATATTATGCTGAGGAATGTCGCGAATGGCCCGACGAAAATTTTCAAGGCACTTCAAAGCCCTCTTTTTGACGTCAGGCCTGAGACTTTTTGTACGCGTATCAAAGCCTGCCGCCAGGCGGACAATTTCTTTTTTGCAATCTGTCCAGACGAGTCTGTTTTCACGTTTGGTCATAATGACCAGATGAAAGCTGACTGAGCCAAGATCTATAGCGGCATAAAGCGAGTTCGATGATTTCATGCTTTCAGTTTATCTGTGCAGGGCGTGGCTTGGCTATAGCGGAATGAAGAGCATGTTCAAAGAAATTATCAGTCTCTAGAAATTAATCTGTTGAATCGAGTTGTATTGAGTATGTTTCCATGTGGGTCATAGCTTATTTCGGTAATTTCAACACATTCCCTTTGCCATATCAGACCTGTACTGCAGCGGGTCCCATAGCCCTCCATCTGAATGAATTCTGCTGATAGCAGGTGTTCAATTGTACGCTCTATCCCTGTTTCGGGTAGATCTGTCGGCGAGGCAAGTTCTCTACTGTTCAGTAAGCTGGCTAGAGAATTGGTATCCTCAGCCATTTCCATCCAGTGAGATAGTTTGGTTCTGGCACTGACAACTTTGGGCCAGTCATTGGAGTCAAGTCCGGCATTGCTTAGACCATGGATACCTTGTGATATGGCTAGAGGTGGGCATTCCGAGCTGACGTATTTCATTTCCCTGCCATCAAACAACAGTAAATTAAAACCGGAATACCGAGTGCGATCTTGATAAACCTGCCGGCAATATTGATCCGCGGACAGGCCAGTGGTTAGAAATCCAGCTACAAGACTCCCCCGGCTAAGTACTCCTGGCACCCGGTAACGAGGGTGGCGAATATTGGTTAAAGCAGCGAAATGACCTGTGTTTGTATTTACCCCGAGCCAAGTACCTGATGCTTTTAAGTCCTGGCCAGCAATAATTCCCGGTTGATTGTTCCATTGATCCATGTACCGGGTAGGGCGATTAAAATACTCATCCCGATTGGCAACCATCACCAGAGGCTTGTCAGAATCTGGTTGCCAGTCAAAAGCGATCAGACACATATGGGGTTCAGAGCGCCTGAGAGTGTAATGCCAGTCGGTTGCCTTCTGAGTCAAGTACGACCGAACGGTACCCAAAAGGCTCTATCGCATGCGTGCTGCGAAGAATAGTACCTCCACACCCTGGAACCAGTGCTTCAGCTGCTTTCAGTCGTCCTTCAACGTTCCAGTAAACAATGACGCCTTCACGGCTGGGCTGTTCGTGTTCAGAGGTAAAAAGACAGGCACTGACCTGGCCTGGTCGATGTTCAAAAACGGCGATAGGGGAGTCACTGCTACGCTGTCGGAATTGAGCATTGAGTATTTTGCTGTAGAAGTGCATGGCTCTCTCGAGATCTTTGACCGGGATATCGGCCCAAATGATGGAGCTCATGGTGGTAGCCTCCTTAAATCCGATAAGTGGTTTTGGTCATGACCCTGGCGATCAGGCTCATGCATTGTTTGGCTTGTGCTGGGTAGTCCACGCCACCGGATTGAAGTGCGACTGTTGCATGTTTCTCTTCGTCTTCCAGCATTTGTAATAAGATGGCCCGACTCTTCTGGTCAGACTCCGGAATTTGTTTGAGATGACTTTGCAGGTGCTTACACACTTGTTCTTCCGTTGCGGCAACAAAACCAAGACTGTATTTATCTCCAATCAGTCCCGCAATGGCACCGATGGTAAAAGACAGTCCATAAAAAGCAGGGTTTAACAGACTGGTTTTGGCATTCAGTTGCTTGAGTCTTTCTTCACACCAGACCAGGTGGTCGATTTCTTCATCGGCAGCTTGCTCCATGGTGGCGCGAACATCTTTCAGTCGTGCAGTAGCAGCCTGGCCTTGGTAAAGCGCCTGGGCACATACTTCCCCAGTATGGTTGATACGCATCAGACCGGCAATGTGTTTGCTCTGTTCTGCACTAACTTCCTCGTTGCTACAGCGATCAGCGGGATTGGGTTGATGACTTTGATTGGAAAAAGGCACCAGTGTTTTGAGGGCCTTGTCAAAATTGGCAATTACTTTATCGATAGGGGTATGACGCCGCATCATAGTGTTTGCTCCAGACTGTGATTGGATAAAGCATTAAACAGTACTTGCTGAAACTGCTTCTGAGTAACGGGTTTAGTCAGCAGAAACTCAATTCCAGATTCTTTCAGGACAGGATCGTCCTCACGGATATCCATTCCGGTCATCATGATGATGGTCATGTCTTTGCGTATCTGATGATCGCTTTGAATGCGTTGTGCCAGCTGTGTGCCGGTCATCTTGGGCATTTGATGATCAAGAATGACAAAATTATAGCCGTTGTGCAGATGGTACTCCGTGTGCAGTTGGGCCAGCGCTTCCTGGGCGGTGGCCACTGCATCCACCCGAATTCCCCAGGAGGTCGCCTGATGTTCTATAACTTTTCGACAGGTCATATTGTCATCCACGATCAGCATCCTCAAACCATGCAGGCTTTGTTGGATAGGCATGCTGTTGTCAGCGATATGTACTGAAGGCATCCGAATTGTAAACCAGAAGGTAGTACCGAGATTTTTTTCACTACTGACCCCGAGCTGGCCGCCCATTGCTTTGATGATGCGGGAACAAATTGGCAGACTGATATTAATTGTCTTGTTTTCCGGGTCGCTGTCGAATTCGAACAACCTTTCACAGCGTTCGCGTGGAATACCTATACCTGTATCCGTGATCCGAAAACGAATTTCGTCCTGTTGGCTGCGACTGACCTGCACCAAAACCTCACCTTTATCCGTATGTTTTACGGCATTATCAATAATGGTGCGCATTACTTGTTCAAGTAGACTGGGGTCTCCTTCCAGATGATTGGGAACAGATGGATGGATGTCAGTAATCAACTCCACACCTTTTATGCTCGCCATTCTTGCCTGAATGACTGTTATTTCGTGCAGGAAGTCCTGAAGATCGATTGTTTGGCGATCCAGTATCAATTGATTGCTCAGTATGCGGCTAAGAGCCTTAATTTCATTGGCGGTTGCCAGAAGATCCTGGCCTGAGTTCTGAATGGTACTTAGAAAATCCAGCTGGTTGGCAGATAGTGAGGTTTCGCTCAGTAATTCAGACATACCCATGACTCCATTTATGGGGGTTCTCAGGTCATGATTGATTTTTTGCAGTAACTGCCAGTAAGCGGTGCCGGAAAAAGGGTTTGGGGAGGTATGTAATTCACGATGGTGTTTTGAGGTTGGCAGTTGAGTCAGGCCGTACACCAGGGCCATCAGGTTTAACAGACTGAATATCTTGGTTGACCAGAAAGTGGTGGAAATGGATCCGGTTAACCCCATGACTGAAGCGATGATGATTGCAACCAACATCAGGTTCGCAGTGGCGGCAACTAAAAAGGCTTTGTTTTCTCCACCGGCAATGCGCATCAGCATGATGTTGGCAATGACCAGACAACAGCCAAGCAACATTAGTGTGACGTACAGAAAACTGAAACTGAGAGGGTAGAGGGAGTAGATAGCTATGACCCCGGCGCCCACAGCCATTGATGACCAGATTTTGCTTGCACGGACGGACCAGTCCGGTAATCCCAGTCGGTAAACAAGTAGAACATACAAAGCAGTGGCAATAGCCGCAAAACTGTTTTTGATCAGAGGATCGATCAGCGGATAGTTTATCCAGATTGCAAAGTAGCCCGACCAGCCCAGGTGAAATATGGTCAGGCAGACTCCGTAGGCCGTGACCAGCAGTTGTATTCCACGATCTTTAGTGCTTGGCAATAGCAGTATGACCAGACTGAATACAAACAGTATGACCAAAAGAACATTGGTCATCAGATCGACACGTCTGGAAAGTTGCTGGTATTCATGCTCTCCCATCACGCTCAAATCGAGGTTCATGGGATCAAGGTTAGAGACTCTGAAGAACAACTCGCCTTCTCCCGGCGGAAAAACAATTGGCAGTGCGTAAATCGTGCCAACAATTGGTCGATCAGAATATTTAACCGAAGCGCCGGTTGATTGTATCGGTAGTGGTCCGCTGTTACGGTCAAATTGATCCACGCGCGCAGCGGCATGTGTATCTGTTACCAGAATTCTGTGTTGATTAATACCGGTATCATTTTCGTAGCTTAACCGCAGCCAGATAGCTGCCATTCGGGTATTTGAGGATATCAGGTCGCTGTGAGTCGGGGTAAATTCGTAATACTGATCGCCAATGACCTGTCGAAACGACAGAAATCCATTTTTGTCCTGGATATAATCCATAATCGCAGTGACATCCTGGGCCTTGGTTTCGTGATTGATTTTTAGTTGGGCACTCAATAAGTAATGGCTGTTAAACAGAACCAGGACAAAAAATATTAGTTGTTTCGCTGAAGACATGAATCTTCCACAGGTTAATGATTCATCCCGGATTATAACCTAAGGCAATACAAGGAAATCTACGCCGGGATGAATGAATTTTCAGAGTCTGTGAAACTGTGTTCTACGATTGGCGTTGAATAGCCCGATAGCCAATGTCTGTGCGGTAGAATATATCCTTCCATTGGATGGGGCGAACGCTTTCATAGGCCACCTTCTGTGCTTCGGTTACGGACTCTCCCAGGCCGACTGCGCAGAGCACCCGACCACCGTTGGTGACCAGTTGACTCTGTTCGTTCAGACTGGTGCCAGCGTGAAAGACTTTGCTAACCGGCGTAGCAGAGGGGATGCCGGTAATGCCAAGACCTTTTTCGTAACTGTCCGGATAACCACCGGCAGCCAGTACCACGCCCAACGCTGCGCGTTCATCCCAGTCTGCTTTAGTTTTATCCAGTTTTCGTTCGAGACAGGCTTCGCACAGCTCCACCAGATCACTTTTCAATCGCATCATAATCGGTTGGGTTTCCGGGTCACCAAAGCGGACATTGAACTCCAGTACATTTGGTGTACCGTCTTTAGCGACCATGATGCCGGCATATAGGAAGCCAGTGAATTCGTTGCCTTCCGCTTTCATGCCTTTGACCGTAGGGACAATCACTTCCTGCATAATGCGCTCATGAATTTCCGGAGTGACCACCGGTGCCGGACTATAAGCTCCCATTCCGCCGGTATTTGGACCTTTGTCTTCATTGTCACGGGCTTTATGGTCCTGAGAGGATGCCATTGGCAGAATGTTTTCTCCATCGACCATGACGATAAAGCTCGCTTCCTCTCCGGTCAGAAACTGCTCGATGACAACTCTGGCGCCAGCGTCGCCAAATTTGTTTCCTGCCAGCATATCTTCGACCGCTGCAATTGCTTCGGCTTCAGTTTGTGCCAGAATGACTCCCTTTCCAGCGGCTAAGCCGTCTGCTTTAACGACAATTGGAGCTCCTTTGGTGCGAATAAAGTCGATGGCTGCCGGAATTTCGGTAAAGACCGAATAAAAGGCTGTTGGAATATGATGGCGGGCCAGAAAGTCTTTGGTAAATGCTTTTGATCCTTCAAGTTGAGCTGCCGCCTGGGTTGGGCCGAAACATTTCAGTCCCGCCGTACGAAAATGATCAACGATACCTGCGACCAGCGGGACTTCCGGGCCAACGATTGTCAGGTCAATATTGTTCTCCTTGGCTGCCTTAGCCAGACCATCGAAATCCAATACATCTATTGGCAGGTTTACCATGTTGGGTTCCGCTGCCGTACCTGCATTCCCTGGAGCCACAAAAACGGTATTCACTTTAGGCGACTGGCCTGCTTTCCAGGCCAGCGCGTGTTCCCGGCCACCAGAGCCGATGATGAGTATGTTCATACTGTCCCTCAGACTTTTAATGACGGAAATGGCGCATGCCAGTCAATACCATGGCAATGCCATGTTCGTTTGCTGCAGCGATGACTTCGTCGTCCCGCATTGAGCCGCCCGGTTGAATCACTGCCGTTACACCTGCCTCTGCCGCCTGATCAAGACCGTCGCGGAAAGGGAAGAATGCATCGGATGCCAATACCGACCCCTGAATCTGCAGGTTTTCATCCTGAGCTTTAATGCAGGCGATTTTAGCGCTATATACTCTGCTCATTTGTCCTGCGCCGACTCCGACAGTCATGCCGTTTTTGGCATAGACAATAGCGTTGGACTTAACGAATTTGCAGACTTTCCAGGCAAACAGTAAATCTGCCAGTTCGGTGCTTTCGGGATGGCGCTGAGTGACAACTTTCAGGTCTTGTTCGGTGACAATGCCCATGTCCCGATCCTGCAGCAACAATCCTCCGTTGACTTTTTTGTAGTCAAAGCCGTGGTCCGGTGTGTTCCAAAAGCCACATTCAAGCACTCTGACATTTTTCTTTGGTGCAAAAGCCGCCAATGCCTCGGCACTGATTTTGGGCGCTATTACGACCTCAACAAACTGACGGTCAGCAATCGTAGCAGCCGTTTCGCCATCCAGTTCTCTATTAAATGCAATGATGCCACCAAAAGCAGAAGTCGGGTCAGTTTTAAAGGCTTTGTTATAAGCTTCCAATAGATTTTCTGCGATGGCAACGCCACATGGGTTGGCATGTTTGACGATGACACAAGCCGGTACCTCAAATGATTTGACGGTTTCCAGTGCTGCGTCTGTATCGGCGATATTGTTGAATGAGAGCTCTTTGCCCTGTAATTGTCTGGCGCTGGAAACACTGGCCTCAGTCGCGTTGGGATCAATATAGAAGGCTGCCTGCTGGTGGGGGTTTTCCCCATAGCGCATAGTCTGGGTTTTTATAAACTGGGCATTGAAGGTCCGTGGGAAAGTGTCTCTGGAGTCGGTAGTCAGGGTATTGGCGCTAAGATTAATTGTGCCCAGGTAATTGGCAATCATGCCATCATAGGCAGCGGTATGTTCAAATGCCTTTAGTGCCAGATCGAACCGGGTTTTCAGGGTGGTGCCGCCTTGTTGTTTGAGCTCTGCAATAACGGTTTCATAATCACTGTTATTAACCACAATTGATACCCAGCGATGGTTTTTGGCTGCAGAACGAACCATGGTCGGACCGCCGATGTCTATATTCTCAATTGCGGTTGGCAGATCACAGTCTGGGTTGGCAACGGTTTCTTTAAATGGATAGAGATTGACAACGACCAAGTCAATTTGGCCAATGTCGTGAGTGACCATAACGTCCTGATCCTGGTCTCTGCGCCCGAGTATGCCACCATGGATTTTTGGGTGCAGGGTTTTGACCCGGCCATCCATCATTTCTGGAAAACCCGTATAGTCGGACACTTCGATCACTTTAATATGGTTTTCCTGTAACAACCGGAAGGTACCGCCAGTGGAGAGTATCTCGACACCGAGTTCCGCCAGGTCGCGGGCAAAATCAACGATTCCGGTTTTATCTGATACGCTGATCAGAGCTCTTTTGATGGGTTGCAGATCCTGGGACATGGATTGGGACAGCTCCTTACCAATTGGTCAAATTTAAGGGTTACATAAAATACAAAAAGGCGACACGAGGGTCGCCTTTAGTCATTTTGTGGCTTTTTATAACAGGCCATACTGTTTTAGTTTTTTCCTCAGAGTGCCCCGATTTAATCCGAGTACTTCTGAAGCGTGGGTCTGATTGTTTCTAGTAAATGCCATAACCGCTTCAAGCAAGGGGGCCTCAACTTCAGACAGCACCATTTGATAAACGTCTTTGACGTCTTCTCCGCCCAACTGCGAGAAATAATTTTCCATAGCCTTTTCTACGCTGTCTCTGAGGGTCGGATGCTGAGTGTTTTTTAAAGAGGCAGGCTCATGGCTCTGACTGCTATTTTCCAGGGTATCGATGCTCATGCTGCTATTTCCTTTGCCATTTCCAAATAATGAAAAAATGAATCTAAAAAGTGGAGCTGGTGCTCAATTTGATCGATTCTATTGAATTTGCGAATGAATTCTTTGCCCTGGGGCAGTTTATTCAGATACCAGCCTACATGCTTTCGGGCGATCCTTGAGCCCATATGATTGCCGTAAAATGAATACAGGGCATTCAAGTGGTCTTTCATTGTGGCGCAACGGGTTTTGTAATCCGGCGATTTAAAGTCTTGCACTCCTTTCAAAGCATGCCGGATTTCCTGAAATATCCATGGATTGCCTTGTGCAGCCCGGCCGATCATCAACCCATCACATTGGGTTAGCTCCAATACTTCCTGTGCTTTGGCGCCTGAATCAATATCACCATTGGCAATGACAGGAATACTGACGGCCTGCTTGACTCTGGCGATCGTACTGTATTCCGCACTGCCCTTAAATTTGTCTTCTCGGGTTCTGCCATGTACCGTCAGCATCGATATACCGTTTTTTTCTGCTATAGATGCAATGTTTTCTGCATTTTTATGGTCGTTGGACCATCCGGTACGAATTTTTAGAGTCACTGGTACAGACACAGATTCGGTAACAGCCTGAAGGATGTCGTTTACCAGCTTCTCATCTCGCATCAATGCAGACCCAGCCTCTTTCTTACATACCTTTTTGGCCGGACAGCCCATATTGATGTCTATAACCTGTGCACCCATTTGTTGGTTTTGACGGGCAGCCTCTGCAAGCGAATTAGGGTCACCACCAGCAATCTGAATAATTCTGGGCATGACTTCCCGGTCGTGCTGAAGTCGCTGGGCACTTTTTCTGGTTTTCCATAACCGGGTATCTGAAGTGACCATCTCACCAACGGCTATATCGGCTCCGAGCTTAAGGCACAGCTTTCTGAATGGCAGGTCTGTGACTCCGGCCATTGGGGCCAGTAGCAATGGTTGGTTGAATGTAAACTGCCCAAGCTGGAACACAATGTACCTATAATAAAAAATGAAAAAGCATGAAAAGCCCGTTTCTGTCAGCTGTGAGTATCCAGTGAAAACGGGGGCGCTATAATACTGGGATGTTGCAACAGGGGAAAGAGTTCCGGTTAATTTTTAGCCTGTGATTCCCTAAAACCAATTGTGTAATTGGTTGCAGCCTCTCCTGGATTTGAGATGGCCAGAGCAATATGGATGGGTGTATCGCTGGGCATCATCTGAGCACCGGCTGCTTCTCCGCTTAGGTATTGTTCGGGAGTAAATGCTGCGTCGGCAACCAGTTTGCCATTAAGGTCTGTAAAAGAAAGGATAATATCCGGGTATCTTTGTTGAAAGGGGGCCTGATTGACGAGGATGGCATCAACAATAAGACCGTTGGGATTTTTAGGGTGCTTACGAACAATGATATTGCCGGTTTTGATTTTCTGTATATCTGTTTGGTGCGGAAGCTGACAGCCAATGATGTCACATGCCTTGGCATAGTATGGTCGCCATTGGTCTGTTTTGGCCCAGGTATCAAACTTCATCCAGGCAAATTGACCGACTCCCGCCATAACCAAAACGACAGATAGTACTGCATATAAGATTTTACGGGCATGACCGGAAGATTCTGTAAAGTCCAGATCGAGGGGGTCAGTATCAATGTGTTCGACCAGTTTGGCTTGATTATTTGCAGGTTTGGCAGAGATATGATCGTTTTTGCCAAAATCAGCAGTCAAAAAATCCTCTTCTTCATCAATTGCACTGAATTTAGGTTCTTTGGGTTCTGGTGTTTTTGGTTGAGGGAGAGGTTTTTTCTTTTTGGCTGGTGCTTTGCTTTTGCCTGGCTTGTCCATGATAGACAGGTTATCGGCAGAAATGTCGCTCAAGTCTTTCTGTTCTGGACCTTGCTCCATTTCCTCAAGCATTTTCATGGCCCAGGCTTCGTCATCGCTTGTTGTTTCGGTTTCGTTGGGGTCAGGTTTTGGATGATTAAAACCGCTATCACTGCCTATGTTGCGAAACTCATCACTCAGCTCGCCCAATCCATCATCACCTTTTGTACTACTCAGTTCATCCAGCTGATCACTTTCAGGATCATCTTCGAAAATGATGTCATCGTCATCTTCATCAAGGGGGGCATGAGCGTCATCCATGAATAAAAAGTCAGAGTCGTCATCTTCTTCAAATTGAGAAGTTTCAGGGGCTGAGGCTGTTTTGAAAGACGGGCGCACAACTTTATTTTCGGGGATTTCAGTTTTATCGCTACTGCCGGATGGTCTTCTTAGATCAGCAGCGTTGACAGGTTTTTTGGCAGATTCGGAAATTAAATGATTTTTCGCGCTGAATACGCGAAGACAGGCACCGCAACGAACTGAACCATTGGCTGCTTCAAGGTGCTGATCCGTCACCTTAAACGTTGTTCCACAGTGTGGACATTGTGTTATGTATGATTCAGCCATGTTTGAGTAAACCCACTCCGTCATTCAATTATGCCTCGATATTCATATTTACATGAATAAGTAACGTTGAGAACTTAATGCTAATTCTAATTGTAAGACGATATAAAAACCACGTTTTGGCAATATTGGTATTTATAGTAACTGTTTTATTCAGTAATACGTCGTACACCATTGAGTCTGACCCATCCTTCCTTGGTTGCGTAGGGAGAAAACTCAATCCAGGGTGCATAACTGAGCATTATGCTATCCACGTGGCGTTCAAACAGTCCTGACATGGCAAGTAGTCCTCCTGGCTTAACACAGCTGGCAATTGTAGGCGCCAGGGTAACCAGAGGACCGGCGAGTATGTTGGCAACGACGACATCCGCCTGTTGAGGGGGACAGTCATCGGGCAGATAAATTTCAACTCGGCTATCTTCAATATGATTGCGCTTTGCATTATCTCGGGTGGCGATCAGTGCCTGCGAATCATTGTCTACCCCAATCATATGGCGCGCACCAAGCAGTAGTCCGGCAATTCCAAGAATGCCGGAACCGCACCCATAATCAATGATATCGAGATCGGTTAAATTCAGGCTCTCTAGCCATTCAAGGCATAGTGCTGTGGTTTGGTGGGTTCCTGTTCCGAACGCCAGCCCCGGATCCAGCATCAAATTGGTCGCCGTCGGATCAGGAACTTCTCTCCAGCTCGGGCACACCCATAGGCGTTTGCCGAACTGAATAGGGTGGAAGTGGTCCATCCACGCGCGCTCCCACTCCTTGTCTTCCAGGATTTCGCTCTTGTACGGTGGAAAGGTTTGGCCGTCTGCCAAAACCAAATGGTCGCGTACATGATCGACAATGGCCTGCTCGACAACATTATCCTCATATAACCCCATAACGATCGTATGTTGCCATAATGGCGTAGAGCCTTTTTCGGGTTCGTATACGGGGGTGTCGGCTGCATCCAATAACGTGACGGATGCACACCCGGATTCCAGTAACAGGTCTTCGATTTCGGCTGCCTGCTCAGGAGATGTAAAAAATTTGATTTGTAGCCAGGGCATTCTTACTGCGGTTCCCAGTCAGAGTGGCCGATCACAGTGGGATCGGCCACATATTGGTTATTGCTCGGAGGCAAGTTTGTGTTCGAGATAATGAATGTTGACACCACCCTTTTTAAATTCAGGGTCACGTACCAGACGCATTTGCAGTGGAGCATTGGTTCTGATGCCTTCAATAACCAGTTCATCCAAAGCTACTCGCATCCTTTCAAGGGCTGTTTCACGAGTGTCGGCGAAGGTTATCAACTTTCCAATCATGGAATCATAGAAGGGGGGAATGCGATAACCCGCATATAGATGGGAATCCCATCTGACCCCAAGACCTCCAGGTGGATGAAAGTGTTTGATCTCGCCTGGGCATGGCATAAAGGTCACTGGGTCTTCGGCATTGATTCGACATTCGAAAGCATGTCCATGGAATCTGATATCTTCCTGTTGAAGTTCCAGCGGGATATTGGCTGCAATTTTCAACTGTTCTTTAATGATATCAACACCAGTGATCATTTCAGATACCGGATGTTCAACCTGAACCCGGGTATTCATTTCAATGAAGTAGAAATGACCATCTTCGTATAGGAACTCAAACGTACCTGCACCGCGATAGTTTATTTCTTTACAGGCGTTGACGCAGGCCAGTTGAACTTGCTTGCGAGCCTGTTCGTCAATATTCGGCGCGGGTGCCTCTTCAAGTACTTTTTGATGACGACGCTGTAGAGAGCAGTCACGATCACCAAGATGTATTGCATGGCCTTTGCCATCTGCCAGTACCTGGATTTCAACGTGGCGAGGATTTTCCAGGAATTTTTCCATATATACGGTGCCGTCACCAAATGCTGCTTGAGCTTCTGATTTGGTAACGCTGATCGAGCCAAGTAACTGGTTTTCTCTGTGAACCACTCGCATGCCCCGACCGCCACCGCCGGCTGCAGCCTTGATAATCACAGGATAGCCTATCCGATCAGCAATCTGCAGATTGGTTTCGTCATTGTCACCCAAAGGTCCACCCGAACCAGGAACAGTGGGTACACCGGCTGCTTTCATGGCCTCGATTGCGGAAACTTTATCTCCCATCAGACGGATGGTTTCCGGTCTTGGTCCGATAAAGATAAAGCCGCTTTTCTCAACTTGTTCACAGAAGTTGGCGTTTTCTGCCAGGAAACCATAGCCAGGATGAATTGCGTTGGCATTGGTAACCTCGGCAGCAGCGATAATCGCGGGAATATTGAGGTAGCTGTCTGTTGAGGCAGCAGGGCCTATACAAACGGACTCATCTGCCAGTTTGACGTGCTTAAGGTCACGGTCCGCTGTTGAGTGTACGGCAACCGTTCGAATGCCGAGTTCTTTACAGGCGCGAAGAATTCGCAGGGCGATTTCTCCACGATTGGCTATCAGTACTTTTTCCAGCATGTGGGTGCCCTCAGACAATAGTGACAAGGGCTTGTTCGAATTCTACCGGTTCTCCGTTCTCAACCAGTATCGCTTCTATCGTTCCGCTCTTATCTGCTTCTATCTGGTTCATCATTTTCATGGCTTCAACAATACAAATAGTGTCGCCTTTTTTGACGGTTTGACCTACTTCGATAAAGTTTGGAGAGCTGGGGGAGGGGGCACGGTAGAATGTTCCGACCATGGGGGATTTTACTATGTGACCTGATAAATCTTCTGATTTTGCCTCGCTAGCCGGTGCGCTTGCCGTTGGCGCAGCAACAGGAGCCGGGGCCGCAGGTGTTGAGGCAGGCATTACATATTGTTGTGGTGCAGCCTGAGCCAGCTTGGAGCTTCTGCTGATACGAATGGATTCCTCTCCTTCAGAGATCTCGATTTCGTCGATGCCTGACTCTTCTAGCAGTTCGATAAGTTTTTTTACTTTTCTAATATCCATAGCAAATAAGTCCCCATACAAATTATGGTTTGTAGTTGAATTTTTGACCAATGGTGCAACAGCTAATCCGCCTCTGCTCACCGTTACCGGGAAAATCAACGGAGATTAAAACAATCGCCCTGACTTTCCGGTGTATGTTCGTTTTTGGTGGGTCGCTTCCTGCCCCACTACATTACAAAGCTGGTTATGACTACCTGCTCAGTCACTTCTGTTTCAGTGCCTGATCAATATATTGAATGGCAAACAGATAACCTTGTGACCCAAGGCCACAGATGACACCCGTGGCAAGGTCAGAAAAATATGAGTGTTGTCTAAACGGCTCACGTTGGTGGACGTTAGACAGATGAACCTCGACAAAAGGCACATTTGTGGCAGAAATTGCATCACGAATAGCCACACTGGTGTGGGTAAATGCGGCCGGATTGATGATGATGTAGTCCACAGGCGTAGAGAAATGCTGGTGTAAGCGCTCGATAATTTCAGCTTCGGCGTTGGATTGAAAAAATTCGATTTCATGGCCCAGTGTAGTCGCCAGTTCTTTGCAATTATTGGCGATGGATTCAAGTGTTTCAGTGCCATAGATATGCGGCTCCCTAACACCCAGCAGATTTAGGTTGGGGCCGTTTATTATCAGAATTTTTGCCATTTTAAGATGGTTTCTCAAGTGTAGATTTGCTGCAGCACGCTAGTTTGGTGTTTTAACAGTGCAATGTCTATAGCCAGGGAGATATCAAGACGCAATTGCAGTCGTTTTAGCGAAGTTCGCAACATTTTTGGAAAAATTACCTGATTGTGCGAATGAGATTTGCTGCAGGAATATTGAGTGTAGAATCGATTACTTGTTAACGGAAACAGGCTGTATGATAGAAGCTCCAAAGAAGGATGGGTTGTATACAGTCGAACCCTTTGTGGTTGATCTTCGTCCAAACAGGCGCTATCTAATGTATTAGTCGATCTGGTCCGTAACTTGTTTGTGCTGACACACGGTGTTGGTAAGTCGGTAACTCAGGAAAGGGCTTCATTCAGTTTTGTTAATAAGGCAGGGATTATGAATTTTAAAGCGAGTTTGTCAGCCATGTGGGCCAGATTGCCCTTGAATGGCATAGTTAAAGCCGTGCTTTTGGTTATCGCATTGTATCTTCTGATTGCCCTGGTTCTGGGTATGTATTGGTCTAATGCGCCGGGTCTGTTCGATGTCAGGGATAACGCCAAAGAGTATGCTCAGGCTCATAATCAGAATGTTGTCGTAGGGTACACGACTGTTGCAACTTTGCATCGTTTGGCTTCAAGCCTGTTAGATAAACCAGGTGGGTATCTGAGTAACGATGTGACTCCCCCAGGGGTCTGGTTGGATAACATGCCTAATTGGGAATTTGGAGTATTAATACAGGTGAGGGATTTATCGCGTGCGCTGCGCAAGGATATTGCCCGTTCTCAATCCCAATCCAAAGAGGATCCGGATCTGGCTCAGGCTGAACCTGCATTTAATTTTCAAAGTGACAGTTGGATATTGCCTGCTACCGAAGGAGAGTACCGTTCAGGTATTAAGTACCTTGAGGCTTACATGGACCGGCTCGCTGATCCTTCAAACCCTCAGGCTCAGTTTTACGCCCGCGCAGATAATTTGCGAAACTGGCTGACGGATGTAGAAACCCGGTTAGGATCTTTGAGCCAGCGTCTCAGTGCCAGTGTTGGTCAGGTACGGATGAACACCGATCTCGCAGGAGATTCTGCTGCCCAACAGTCTACTGGAGCCGCTTCCCAGGAATTGATTAAGACCGGGTGGTTTGAGATAGATGATGTATTTTATGAGGCTCGTGGCACCGCCTGGGCGTTAACAGAAATTCTCAGAGCAGTGGAGGTGGATTTTGCTTCGGTGTTGGAGAAAAAGAATGCATTGGTTAGTTTGCAGCAGATCATACGGGAGCTGGAAGCTACACAGGAGACCATATGGGCGCCAATGATTTTGAATGGATCCGGTTTTGGGCTGGTGGCTAATCATTCATTGGTAATGGCCAACTATATTTCCCGTGCCAACGCTGCCATCATTGACCTTCGTCGGTTGCTGGAAAACGGCTAGTTAATTCACGATTGGGCTTTTCGGGGGCTTTCAGGCCCCCGGATGGTAGAAATAACTGTGCTTAGCCTTTGTAGGCTGCGGCTGAGGCCATGATCATTTCACGAGCTTTGTCTATGTTGTCCCAACGATCCACTTTTACCCATTTGCCTTTCTCAAGGTCTTTGTAGTTTTCGAAAAAGTGCTGAATCTGATTTCTTAGTAATTCAGGTACATCATCAATGTCGTTCATGTGGTCGTAAATGGTGGTCAGTTTCGAGTGGGGAACGGCAACCAGTTTGGCATCGCCACCAGCTTCGTCACTCATCAATAACACTCCCAGCGGACGACAACGAATAACGCTGCCAGGTATGACGGGGTAAGGAGTGATGACCAGTACATCCAGTGGGTCTCCATCATCTGCCAGAGTCTGGGGAATAAATCCATAGTTGGCTGGATAGAACATGGGAGTTGCCATAAAACGATCAACAAATACAGCATCAAAATCTTTTTCAATTTCATATTTGATGGGATCGTGATTAGCAGGGATCTCGATTACCGCATAAAAATCGTTAGGAAGTTCCTTACCTGCCGGGATGCTGCTATAGCTCATTATAAATCCTCTGTTTGATGAATTCGTGGTGGCCGATTATAGAGAGGACATCGGCAATGGCAACGGAAGACTCTTACTTTTAGCCTTCCAGTGCGGTTTCAACCTTCTGCCGGACCTCTGTCCCCTGTAGCGTCTCAACTAGCCCAAGGGCAAATTTCATAGCAGTACCCGGCCCACGTGATGTGACGATATTGTGACTGAAGACGACTGGTTCATTCACAACCGTTACGTTTTTCAGATCGAGATGATTGATGGCACCTGGGTAGCTGGTAATGCTCTGATGTTCAGCGATGCCGGCGGCTACAAGTACTTTTGGTGCCGCACAGATGGCGCCTATCAGCTTGCCCTGAGTGTGTTGCTGGCGCAATAAATCGATTATGCGGCTATCTGCCATCAGGTTATCGGCGCCTGGTTGTCCGCCGGGTAAGACAATCAGGTCGAAAGCTTGATGTAAGACATCGTCGAGAGAGTGGGTTGGAATAACTACGGTTCCGCGAGAAGCTTTGACAGGGCCTTCTTCCAGTCCGGCGGTCACGACGGTGACTCCAGCGCGTACCAATAGATCGGAAATGGTAATGGCTTCCAGTTCTTCAAAACCGTTGGCAAGAGGCATCAATATAGTTTTGGACATTTTTATTCTCCTTTAGTCACAACTGGTCAGTGATGTTGTTATTAGTGGTCACTAGAAGAAATACAAGTTTCGTTTCAAGGTAGGTGAATTTCACCACAGAGTCGATAAAATACTCGCTTCACTGAAGAAGGTAAGCACGAATGTCATACAAAATATATGTTGATGGTCAGAGCGGTACTACCGGTTTGCAGATACACGAACGTTTATCACAGTATTCTGATCTCGAGTTGCTGACCATTGATCCGGACAAGCGACGTGATCCTCAGGAGCGTAAGCGGTTGTTGAACGAAGCTGATCTGGTATTTCTTTGCTTACCTGACGATGCAGCCAGAGAATCGGTTGTGCTGATTGATAACCCAAATACTCGCGTGATTGATGCCAGTACGGCTCATCGGGTGACTGATGGTTGGGTCTATGGGTTGCCTGAATATGATCAAGCTCAGCGCGATCACATCCGGACTTCAAAACGAGTGGCTGTTACCGGGTGCCATGCTGCAGCCAGCATTCTGAGCTTGAAACCCTTAAGGGAAGCAGGAGTGATAACCGGGGATTACCCTGTGACTCTGCACTCTATTACCGGCTATTCCGGTGGTGGAAAAAACATGATCGAGCAATACGAGCACAGCGACGATGGCTTTTTGAAGAGTCCCAGACACTATGCCCTGGGCTTGCAACACAAGCATTTGCCGGAGATATGTCGATATGCTGATTTGCAAACCAATCCGGTGTTCTTACCTATAGTGTCCAGCTTTTACCAGGGATTGGCCGTTACCCTGCCTTTACATAAAGCGCTGTGCAACGGCCAGTATTCTGTTGCAGATATTCGTGAAGTTTACCGTCAGTATTACGATCAGCAAATGTTTGTCAGAGTGTTGGGACACGATGACAGTGTAGGCGTCGAGCCTGGATTTTTTGATGTGCAGGCGTGCAATGGTACTAACCGTGCTGATATCGCGGTATTGGGTAATGATGATCAGATCATTGTAATCACACGCCTCGATAATCTGGGTAAAGGGGCTTCAGGTGCAGCGATCCAATGCATGAATATTATGTTAGGGTTTGAAGAAGATAGAAGTCTGAAACGTTGATCCGCCGGATTCGGCAGCCCTGGCACATGTCAGAGCTGCCTGTGTGTATTACTTATTGAAGACTGTGTTAGCCTGTTCCTGAACCCTGATAAATGTGGTTCGCTTGCTGAGCTCTTTGAGCTTGCTGGCACCGACATATGTACAGGTTGAGCGTAGGCCTCCCAGAATGTCCTGCAATGTCAGTTCGATAGGGCCGCGGTAGGGTACGCTGACGGTTTTACCTTCGGATGCGCGGTATTCTGCGACTCCTCCATGATACTTTGTCATCGCAGTATCAGAACTCATGCCGTAAAACAGTTTGTATTGCTGGCCATTTTCTTCTACCAACTCTCCACCGCTTTCGTCGTGGCCGGCAAACATTCCACCAATCATGACGAAATCGGCGCCTGCTCCAAAAGCCTTGGCAATATCACCCGGACACGAACAACCGCCGTCAGAAATAATGTGGCCTCCCAGTCCATGCGCGGCATCGGCGCACTCAATAACTGCAGACAATTGCGGATAACCAACACCGGTTTTAATACGGGTAGTGCAGACCGAGCCCGGTCCAATTCCCACTTTGATAATGTCTGCGCCGGCCAACAGTAGCTCTTCAGTAATGTCGCCGGTTACCACATTGCCGGCAATAATGATTTTATCAGCGAACAATGATCTGACTTTTTTGACGAAGTTTATAAAGTGCTCTGAATAACCGTTGGCAACGTCAATACAGATAAACCTGATAGCGGGATTGTCGCTGATCGAGGCCTGAATCAATTGCAGATCATCATCAGAAGTACCCGTGCTGATAGCAATATGATCGAAAAACTTAGGTGATTGTCGGGCAAAAAAGTCTTTCAGCTGTTCGCGGGTATAGTGTTTGTGAAGTGCAGTGATCATCTGGTGATTATGCAGGGCTTCAGATATTTCAAATGTACCGGTGGTATCCATATTAGCTGCAATGACTGGAACACCGGTCCAGGTTTGTTCGCTGTTACGAAAGGTATATGTCCGTTCAAGGGATACCTGTGAGCGACTTTTTAACGTAGAACGTTTGGGACGAATCAAGACATCTTTAAAGCCAAGTTTGAGTTCCTGTTCGACATGCATAATGACAGACCTTTGACTAACGCAGTGGATATTGTGACCGGTGACCATTTTCATCAAAGGTACCGGTCGGTTTGGTTGGTTTAACTACAGATACTTTTGAATAAATTAAAATAGCCGGGGAATGTTTTTGATGTACAGCTTGGGTCATTGATCGTAATGTTTGCATTACCAAATGCCGTCAGCGAAAAGCACATGGCAATACGATGATCATTATAGGTATCAATGGTTGCAGGTTTAAGCTCGGATGGTGGTTTGATTGAAATATAGTCTTCCCCTTCCTCAACATCTGCGCCCACTTTTCTGAGTTCAGTCGCCATTGCCGATAGCCGGTCAGTCTCTTTTACCCGCCAATTATAAATGTTGCGGATAGTTGTCTTTCCTTTGGCAAACAATGCAGTTGTCGCAATTGTCATGGCTGCATCTGGAATATGATTGAGGTCGACATCAATGCCATTGAGTTCCCCGCGGCTTACTTCAATCCATTCTTCACTCCAGGTCACTTTGGCACCCATCTGTTCCAGTACTTCTGCAAAGCGGGCATCACCCTGAACGCTCGCCGTTCCAGTACCGTGAACTTTCACTGATCCGCCGGCTATGGCAGCAGCGGCAAGAAAATAACTGGCGGATGATGCATCACCTTCCACCATGATATTTCCTGGCGAGTGGTAGTTTTGTCCACCTTCAATGCTGAACGACTGATAGTTGTGGTTGTGGACTACAACACCGAATTGTTCCATGACTTTCAGGGTGATATCGATATAAGGTTTACTGACCAGTTCGCCAATGACTTCTATATGGGTGTTGTTCTGTGCCATAGGGGCAGCCATCAACATAGCAGTCAAAAACTGGCTGGAAATATTACCTTTTATTTTGATATTACCGCCGTTAAGGGTGTTGGCCTGAATCCGAATCGGTGGAAACCCCGGATTTTTTAAGTATTCAATCCTTGCCCCTGCCTCATTGAGAGCATCGACAAGGTCACCAATGGGGCGTTCTTCCATGCGTGGTTCGCCAGTCAGTTCGAAGTCTCCCTGACCAAGACATAGTGCCGCACACAATGGTCTCATTGCCGTACCTGCATTGCCCAGGAACAGGCTTAACGGTTTTGCGCTGTTAAGGGCGTGGCCCAGACCAGTGACATGACAGGTTGTTTTGTTATCGCTCAGCTCATAGCTGACACCCAGCTGACGTAACGCAGAAAGCATGTGGCGAATATCATCGCTATCCAGCAGATTGCGTATGGTGGTGGTGCCTTTGGCTAAGGCTGCCAGTAGCAGGATACGATTAGAGAGGCTTTTCGAGCCAGGAATTATGACTTCACCATTAACATGGTGAACAGGTTGTAAAACTAAGGACTCCATTATGATTTGATCTGGTTGGAAATGGGTGAGAGGATTTTAAACCAATGACTGTTGTCCTGTCTGGTTTTATTGGAAAAATGACGTATTTTGAATCGGCCTGACGGTGTATCAGGCCGATTCGATAGAGTTAGTCGGGATTATCAGAATCTTCCGCATGCATTTTTACAACCAGAATATCTGCCGAAATGCGATCTAGCATCCGTTCTGCGGTATGTCCTACCAGTAGGCGGTCCAGTCCCTGACGGCTGACGGCTCCCATGACCACAATACTGGAATCGTGTTGGTACAGATGGTCCGGAATTACGGTTGTAGGGCTGCCGCATTCCAGGTGTACATGGTCGTGATCGATGGGGTATTGGCTGACCAGTTCGTCCAGAGCGGATAAGTGTTCCTTGCGGATTTCTTCGCTGACATCTGAAGTGTCCAGAACGGGTTGGTCCAGATAAATGAGCATCGGAGTTGGATCATAGACATGCAGAATATGCAGTTTGGTATCAAGTTTTTCGCTGATAAATAAACCTGCGCTGAGGATTTCAGCATCCAATGTCTTGGGTTTGTCGTGATTATTGATGGGATCCACTGCGGCAGTTACAGTCAATTGACCTTTCCAGGCCTGGTTTTTGGTCAGTAACAATGGTGCCGGGCTGTATCGAATAAGATCCCAGTCAGTATGAGAGAAAAATGTTCTCTGCATAACGTTTTGGTGGTGGGTATTCTTGATGACCAAATCGACCGAATTGGTTTCCAGGTATTTGATGATAGCTTGGCTTGGATGTTTGTCCCATACCGCTACACATTCAATAGTCAGTCCTTCCTGGCGAATAGTGTCTGCTTTTTCTTCCAGATTGGCGCGAATTCTTTGTAAGAAAGCGGCTTTGGCTTTTTCGCTATTTTCCGGATTGACGTTGGAATGGTTTGCTAGAGTACTGTTGTAACCACTGGCAAACAACGTCAGTTTGCCATTTGCGGTGGTAGTAATGATTTGAGCTTTTTTCAGTGCGGACTGGTTGTCTTCGGCCGGATCAATCAGTACAACCACATTGTTGATTCTGAACATAGTGCTACCCCGCTGTTGCTGTTGTGTTTTTGAGAACAACAAGTATTTGAGTTCTATATTAGTACCGGGAGTTGTAAATATAAAATTGAACAGTCTGAACCCTCTGTATTCCAACAGCGGGTTAGCTTTTTAACCGTCCGATACGTCTATTTATTGACAACAGTTTTAGCTTAGCCGAGTCATCAGAGTATGAGCCTGATTTAGATCAGCCAGCGAACGTTATAGCTTGGTTGGTTCTTCAAACAGTAATACCACTTTTTGAACACCGCCGACTTCTGATGCAATTTGACCGGCTCTTTGTGCGATATCCGTTGATACTCTGCCCATTAAATAAACGATGCCGTTTTCGACGATAATATTGATATTTTTTGAAGGAAAGTTGTCGGTTGTGAACATTCTGGATTTTACTTTAATTGCTTGCCAGGAGTCGTTGGCTTTAACGGCAGCAGAGAGTTTGGGGCCAACGGTCAACTCGTTATGAACAGAGGTTACTTTGCGAACTTTCTGGGCAATTTGAGTGGCAATGGGAATAAGCCGCTGTTCTGGCACCTGACCAACAATCAGCACTTTGCCGCTGTGAGATATCACCCGGATACGGGCGTCTTTGAATATTGGGTCTGAGGCGACAATGTCCTCTTCTACCTGAGCCTCAATGTTGTTGTCGTCCATGACTTCACCAACGGTTCTGGCGCTCAAATCATTGCTGTAATCCGGTGCTGCACCTCGTGATATGCAACCTTGAATTAATACTATTCCCAAAAAAACAATAAAAATCTTTGTAAGTTTCATTCTGTTTCTGTCTTTGTTAATGCATTTTATGGCTGATGCAGCAGTGAAGTGACGAAAATGCCTCTATTGGCTGCTGGCTTACAATTTATCCGGCGATGATCCCTGTTTTTCATATGATGGCTTCATTGCCTTGTTTTGCTGGGGGTAACCCGGCAAAAGAGTTGTTGTCACCTGAATGTTGGAATCTCTGAGAGACTCCGACACTCGTTAACCTGGCAATCAATTCTGTCAGGTTAATAATATTCCGCTCCGAAGAGCAGATTTTCGACCAGATCCACCAGACAATGTGTGACCAGTGTCTGTATTTCAAGGACTCGTGGTGGACTATTGCTTGGGATGCGAATCTCCAGTTCAGGTTCACAAAGCATCTGGCCGATCATGCCGCCATCTTTTCCAGTAACAGCGACAACCATCATCCCCTTGTCCCGAGCGGCGTTGATTGCCTCATAGATGCTCCGGCATGCTCCGTCAGGACTATACGCAACCAGAATGTCACCGGCCTGAGCCAGAGTTCTTATCTGTCTCTCAAATGCCATCCCGACAGCGAAATCCACATCGATCCCTGACATCATCATGTGGCTAGCGCTGAGGTTTACGATGGGGAGACCAGGGCGCTCCCGCTGTAATTTTCCTGTGAGCGAATAGCTTAATAGTTCGGCAGACAATGCTGAAGTGCCATTTCCGCAGGTAAGAATTTTGGCGTCGTTAACCAAGCTAGAAACAATGTATTCCGCGGCCACCGCAATACCTGGAGACACAACGTCCATCACTCGGTGTGTATTGGTCAGATGATCCTCAAATAGTTCATCGATACGCTGTCTTAAATTCATGCAGATTCTCCGAATGCATTCTGGAGCCAGTCGATTTCATAGCTTTCTCCCGTAGTGGAAATGACGTCAAACCGGCAGGCTGGCGGACGATTACCGTAACGCTCCTGCAAATAGGTCTTGGCGGCAAGAATAATTTTCTTCTGCTTGCTGGAGTTGACGGTGTCTGCTCCAGTGCCAAAACTTGTTTGCCGGCGATGTCGAACCTCCACAAATATCAGAATGTTTTCCGGACTGGTACAAATCAAATCTATTTCCCCACCTTTGCAACGGTAGTTGCGGTCGAGCACTTTCAAGCCTTGGGTGCGAAGAAAGCTGGCAGCCGCATTTTCTGCTTGTTGACCACTGTTATTGGCAGGTGTTTGTTTATGAAAGCCGAACAAAAGTTAGCGCTCCTCCAGCGTTGACAGAATAGGTTGTGCCAGCCCGTCTTTTATTTGAGCCCACTCCAGCTCCCTTTTTACTTTGCTCTCGCTATCGATGGATAGGATACCTGTCATTCCGTGCAGTCTGGCTCCAGGCACTTGGACCAGTTGTCGTAGTCTTGGGTAGAGTGCATAAGCATCCACGCCAAGTGCGTAGAGCCGGTCATAGCCCAGCACGTCTTTGTTGCCAAAGATGTCATGGATCTGTTGTTTGAGCTCCGGTTGGGAGAGTTGCCAGGGCATATCGACAAATCGTATGGATTCGATATCTTTGTTTTTTGCTGGATCGTCTGTGCCACCATATAGTGTGGAGATTCCATATACTGGCACGTCCGCTGCGTATTGGAAGTCAAATAATGGTTTTAGCTGTCTGGCTTCGGCTGGTAGGGCGGCCAGAAATATCAGATCGAAATCCTGGCGTCTTCTTGGCTCATACTCGACAGATTCGCCAATGGTACGCTCAAGAGCAGCCGTACGATTGACACTGGCATCGACGTTGAATAAATGCCGAACGACTCTCAGGTAATCGGTCTTATTCTGGGCATCAAAATGAGCCTGACTGGCTATGCTACCGCCTAGTTGTCTCCACGTATTGGAGAAGGTGCTGCTGATTCTATCTCCCCAATTGCCATTAGGGACCAGAACGACTGCTGATCGATGTCCGTCCAGAAATGCTTTTCTGGCAACTTGTGCTGCTTCATCCTCTGGCGCCAGGCCAAATTGATATACATTTCGGTTGGTCTCACTGTGGTCTGCCACGTTGTTTAAGGCCAGTACTGGAGTTGGAAGGGCGGGCTGATCCAGTAATTCAGATACCAGTTTCTTTTCTAAAGGACCAATGAATAGCTGTGTGCCCTGAGCCACTAATGTTGTATACGTACCCAGGATATCATCAAGGTTGGCAGTATCCACCAAAACAACCTCCGGTACCTCGCGACCATTTTCAACAGCTTGATAATAAGAGGCCATAAAGCCGTCCCGAATCGAGTCACCGGTTTTGCTCAAAGGGCCGGTCAGTGGCAATAATAAAGCTATTTTCCGTGGTTTTTCCTGAGCTATTTGTGTCAGCAGTGCAAGGCTTTCGGGCAGTTTCTGAGATGCCGGGTGTCGGGGGTGGCCGGTAATCCAGGTATTAATAGCGGTTACCTGGGAATCGATATCTGCTTCAGCATCATTGTTGACCAATGCCAGCTCCATCCACCCTTGCAGATCAGGACTGGTTTCGCGTCCTGCCAGCGCCTGTATGTCCTGTTCGGGAACCAGCTGCAGATCCGACCAAATCATCTCATGATTTTGAGAGTATTCCGGTTCTGATAATACGGGGGCCAGGTATATGCGTTCTCGCGCGCCAGCCAGATACTGTCCAGATAACTCCCAGGCTGAGGCACGAAGAAGGCTAATCTGCACAAGTTGTTCCTGTGGCAGGCTGTCAAAAAGATACGTGTATTCACCGGCCAGCCAGACCAGTGCTTGTTGTGGGTCAGACGAAGCCAGGAATACCTTGCCTGCCAGTAATGCATAACGTGTTTGATTTTTAATATTTAAGGCAGAAAAATCGGTTTCCTTGAGGATTAGTGCGGCTTTTTCGAACTCAAAATTGTTGTAGAGATTTTCTGCAGCTGACAAGCGGTCTTCGTCTGATGCATGGGCACCCAGTGTTGTTGATGATGATTCTCCATTGGTGTGCGGTTTGGACTGGTTACCCGCACAGGCGGAGAGGAAGCCAACAAAAACCAGTATCCAAAGCTTATTTTGCATGTCATGACCCATTTGTTTGTACGATGAAAATGTAAAGTGGGTTATTCTATCTTCTTCTGCAGGTCTAACGCATCTATCCAGTGTCAGTGAGTCTATCGTGTCAACGCAAAGTCTTTTTGGAACCCTTTACATTGTTGCTACACCAATTGGAAATCTTTCCGATATCACCTACCGTGCTGTGCAAATTCTGACCGAAGCGGACTTAATCTTTGCTGAAGATACGCGCAATACTCGAAAGTTGCTTGATCATTATCAGATTGTCACTCCGGTTCAGACGTTGCATGAGCACAATGAAAAAGAGTCGGTACAAAAGGTTCTGGCTCTATTGAAGCAAGGGCAGAATATTGCGCTGGTATCGGATGCGGGAACGCCATTAATTTCTGATCCTGGTTTCGTGCTTGTTTCAGAGCTGCGAAAAAGCGGTGCGACTATTGTGCCTGTTCCAGGAGCGAGTGCGGTGATTGCTGCGCTGTCGGTTGCCGGTATTGCCACTGATCACTTTTCTTTTGAAGGTTTTTTGCCGTCAAAAGAAGTGGCTCGTCAGGAAGTTCTGAGTGGGCTTTCGGGTGAGGTCAGAACGATGGTGTTTTACGAAGCGCCTCACCGGCTGTCTGCAACGCTGGCTGATATGATGCAGGCGTTTGGTGCTGAACGTAGAACTGTGTTGTGTCGAGAGCTTACCAAAACTTATGAAACTATCCATTCGGCACCTTTGTCAGAATTATTGTTATGGGTAAATCAGGATGCCAATCAGCAGCGCGGAGAAATAGTGCTGGTTGTCCAGGGAGTGGATAAAAGCCGACGCCATGACGAACTCAGCAGTTATGACAAGCATCTGATTAAAGCCCTGTTGGAAGAGTTGCCGCTTAAGCGTGCAGCGGTGGTTTGTGCAAGGTTGACAGGGAAGGCAAAACGGAGTTTTTACGACTTTGGCATGCAATTGCAAAAAAATAACTAGCGTTTCTGCGTCATATCATTAACCTTCCCGCCTGCTGAGTCGGCCAGACAGTCGCTGCCAGATTTATCTGGGGGAGGAAAGTCCGGGCTCCACAGGGTAAGGTGCCAGGTAACGCCTGGGGGGCGAAAGCCTACGGAAAGTGCAACAGAAAATATACCGCCTGTCTCTGACAGGTAAGGGTGAAATGGTGCGGTAAGAGCGCACCGCGTAACTGGTAACAGTTGCGGCACGGCAAACCCCACCTGGAGCAAGGCCAAATAGGGTTCCATATGGTGTGACCCGCATTGGAACCGGGTAGGCTGCTTGAATGTACTGGTAACGGTGCGTCTAGATGAATGGCTGTCCACGACAGAACCCGGCTTATCGGCCGACTCAGCAATCCTCCTTTCTTTATTTGTCAGTTAGTACTAACAAACTATTCTCTAATGAAAAAATATTCTTTTGCTTTTTAAAGTAGGTGAACACTTACTTATAACTTCATGATTTATAAGTTTTTTTTGTTTATTTTATCGAAATCATAACCCCTCCACTTTATGGACTAGCTTCCTAACCCCTTGTCAGTAAAGGTTTTTTTGAGAATGAGCACCCGTTTTTGAACTTGCAAAGGTCCAGATGCAGTCCTATAGTGTCGGGATGTGGGATATTGTGGTTAAAAGTGGGTGAAAGTGGAATGATTCGCTCTTTTGAACCACAGGTGACATGTCAGTGACCACTAACCCGGGTTAAAAATGTCTGAAATCAGCAAGCGCATCAGTTTACGAGGTGTTCATCACCTCTCTTTAGACGCAAAGGGCCGTATGGCGGTCCCTGCGCGTTATCGCGCGCTGCTGTCCGATTGGTGCGACTCTCAACTGGTCGTCACCATAGATACTCAAGACAAGTGTTTGCTGATGTATCCGTTGCCTGAATGGGAAAAAATCGAAGAAAAGCTAATGGCGCTTGCGAACTACCAGGGGCCAAATCGAAGAATTCAGCGATTGTTGTTGGGATATGCAACCGATTTGGAAATTGATACTAACGGTCGGATTTTATTGCCGGGAACTCTTCGTGATTATGCAGTACTGGATAAAAAAATGGTGATGTTGGGGCAGGGAAATAAGTTTGAACTGTGGGATGAGGCAACTTGGGAGGCAAGAAGACAGGAGTATCTATGTCAGGAAGACGAAGAGTTGCCAGAAGAACTACTGAATATCTCTCTATAGGAAACATGTGATGACAGAGGGATTCAAGCATAAAACCGTCCTGTTGGATGAGGCGGTCGAACAGTTAGTCATCGATCCATCGGGTGTCTATTTCGATGGAACCTTTGGGCGTGGCGGGCATAGTCGCCTTATATTGAGCTGTTTATCCAGCGCAGGCGCTCTTGTGGCTGTAGACAAAGATCCTGAAGCAATTCAGGAAGGTGACAGTCTGGTTGCTGAGGATTCGCGTTTTACAATGGTGCCAGGATCCTTTGCCGGTATTGAGTCGATCTCTCATTCCAAAGAAATACTGTTTGATGGCGTGTTGCTTGATCTGGGTGTTTCGTCCCCGCAGTTGGATGATGTTGATCGCGGATTCAGTTTCAGTCAGAACGGTCCTCTGGATATGCGAATGGACATCTCCTCAGGCATGACCGCCGCAGACTGGATCAATACTGCTGCTGAACAGGAAATCGCAGATGTTCTTTGGCAGTACGGGGAAGAGCGTTTTTCTCGTCGCATGGCAAAAGCCATCGTTGAACGCAGGATCGGTACACCCTTCACACATACATTGGATTTGGCCGATGTAATTGCCAAGGCCAATCCTCGCTGGGAAAAAAGAATTCATCCTGCCACCCGGGCATTTCAGGCTATCAGAATCTTTATTAACAACGAACTCTCTGATCTTGAGGTTTTGCTGGCTACCCTGGATTCCGTATTGAAACCAGGTGGTCGTTTGGTTGTGATTAGCTTTCACAGCCTGGAGGACCGCTTGGTTAAACGCTTTATTCAGCAACATGAAAAAGATCCCTGGCCTGAAGGGCTGCCTATTCAAGGAAAGCAGTTTACTCCTCGTTTTCGCAGAGTCGGAAAGGCTATGAAAGCCAGTGCTGAGGAAATTGCTATAAATCCTAGGGCCCGAAGTGCTGTGATGCGTGTGGCGGAGAAGGCCAGATAATTATGGTTAAGGTCATAACCGGAGTGTTGGTGATCTTGGTACTGGCTTCAGGTGTAGGGGTCATTTATAGCACGCACCTGACGCGCAGCTATTTTACGCAGCTGCAGCAATTGGAAAAAGAAAGCGAAAAATTAAATACGTTGTATGGAAAATTACTACTTGAAGAGAGCGCGTTGTCTGCACCTGCGCGGATTGAGAACAAGGCCCGGGAGAGAGGCATGATTAACCCCAAGACTGATCAAATCAAAGTTCTGCAGGAGCAACCTTGAACACCACTTTGCAGAACAATGGCAGGCAATTATTAGTTTACCTGATGCTGTTATCGGCGTTGGGGGCCGTGATCTGGAAAACTATTACGCTTCAGGTATTGGAAAAAAGTTTTTTGATCAATCAGGGTGATGCGCGAATTGAGGATACCCGAGAGTTGGTTGCTACCCGGGGAGTAATAACCGATCGAAATGGAAAAACTCTGGCTATGAGTACACCGCTTATTACGCTAACGGCGGAGCCTCGTAAGCTGGATGTTGACACTTTGCCATTGATTTCCAGACTGACAGATGTGTCTCTTGGTACGTTGAAAAAGCGCTACCAGCGCAGTTCTTCATATATGTTGATTCGCCGTCATATGGTTCCTCAGGAAGCAGAAAAAATTCTGGCATTAAGGTCAGAGAATAAAGGACTAAGAGGATTACGTTCAGAAGCAGAGTATCGTCGCTATTATCCGGCGGGAGAAGTGACCAGTCAGATCGTTGGTTTAACTAACGTAGATGAACAGGGTCAAGAAGGTCTCGAATTATCATTTGATTCTTACTTGTCTGGTCGTAATGGGAAAAAATCTGTTTTAACGGATGTATATGGACAGATTATTCGTGATGTGGAATTAACAGCTCCAGCAAAAAACGGGACTAATTTGGTATTGAGTATCGATCTTGATCTTCAGTACATGGCTTATCGCGAATTACTGGCAGCGGTAATCCGGCATAAGGCCCGCTCAGGGTCTCTGGTTATTCTTGATGTAAAAACCGGAGATATTCTGGCTATGGTCAACCAGCCATCCTTTAATCCCAATAATCGCAGTAAGCTTAGTCCTGGAAGTATGCGCAACCGAGCTGTTACTGATGCAATTGAACCGGGATCTGTCATCAAGGCATTGACTCTTTCCGCAGCGCTTGAAACCGGTAAGTTTACAGTTGATCAGATGTTCAACACATCTCCGGGGTGGCGGCGTATCAATGGTTATACTATTCGCGATACTCACGACTACGGTGTTTTGAGCTTTGAAAAAGTACTGATTAAATCCAGTAATATCGGTGCTTCAGAAATTGCTCTCAAGGTCGGTCCTCAAAAGATGTTTAAAACCTTTCATGACTTTGGTCTTGGGCAAAGTACCGGGATTGGTTTTCCTGGCGAAGCAAATGGCGTACTGCCTAACAGAGTAAACTGGAAAGATATCGAACTGGCCACTCTTTCATATGGTTATGGCCTCACCGTAACACCGCTGCAGCTAGCTGTGGCGTACGCAGCAATTGCTAATCACGGAAAAAGAGTAACACCTCATATTGTGCTAAATGATGCCAGAGTTCAGAGCACTCAAATTATTTCAGAAAAAACAGCTCGCCTTATGACCCAGATGATGGAACAGGTGATTGAGAATGGTACCGGAAAAAAAGCCCGCAGCGATTTATATCGGATAGCAGGTAAGACGGGTACGGCTCATAAAGTTGGCAAGCATGGTTATGATGATAATAGGTATGCAGCTTCGTTTGCTGGATTTGCACCAGTGAGTAATCCCAGGCTGGCGATGATTGTCAGTCTTGATGATGTGGTCGGTGATGAATACTACGGCGGAGAGGTTTCTGCACCTGTATTCGGGGCTGTGATGGAGCAGGCTCTAAGACATTTAGGCGTGAAACCGGATAAACAGAACAGTGATGTCAAAGACTATATAGCGAGCGATATTTTCTCATCAGGAGGCAATCAATGACTGCATTGTCTCTAAACAGATACTTTCCTGATGCTGCTTTTGAGCTAATGATTACTGGTATTCAACCAGACAGTCGTTTAGTTACTCAGGGTGATTTGTTTGTTGCTATGAAAGGCGCTCATCATGATGGTTTGATGTTTGTTGCTGAAGCAGAAAAAAAAGGCGCTGTCGCTGTATTGACGGATTCCGGCGCCCCGGTAAATACGTTATTACCGGTATTTAGAGTGACTGATATGCCAGCAGTTTTAAGTCAGCTGGCGGTTGATGTATATGAAAACCCCAGCCAGCGTCTGCATATGATTGGTGTGACGGGAACGAATGGTAAAACCTCCACCTGCCAGTTCATTGCTCAGATGCTGAGCTTGTTAGATCGGCGCACTGCTTATATTGGTACTAATGGTCAGGGTATTTGGCCGAATTTGTCCATGATTGATAACACCACTTTAGATATTGTGCGTAATCAGCAGGTACTTAGACAGTTTGCGGACAATGGTGCTTCATATTGTGCGATGGAGGTGTCCTCTCATGGCTTGGATCAACAGCGTATTCGAGGTATCGCTTTTGAGTGTGCGGTGTTTACCAATCTGAGCCGTGATCATCTGGACTATCATAAAACGCTGGAAGCATATGGCACCGCTAAGAAGAAGCTTTTTACTGATTATGATGTCGAAAAAGCGGTGATCAATCTGGATGATGCATTGGGGAGAGAACTGCTTGATATAACAAAACTGAATTGTCTGAGTTATTCTATTGTTGATCAGCATGCTGACCTTTTTGTGTCAGATATCGTGTTTCAACCTCAGGGAATGTCTTTCAATCTTCATTTCCATCATCAGATAGAAAGTGTATCGGTTGGTTTGATTGGCAGGTTTAATATTGCCAACATACTGGCAGCTGCAGGCGTACTGATACAACAGGGTTACTCATTGCCTCAAATAGCTTCGGTACTGCCTGAGCTGCATCCCATACAAGGACGGATGCAGCTCATTACCGGTGAGCATCACAAAACGGTTTCTATCGATTATTCACATACTCCCGATTCTCTGGAAAAGGCCTTGTTGGCCATGCGCGATCATTGTAGTGGTCAACTATGGGTGGTGTTTGGTTGTGGTGGAGACCGTGATTCAGGAAAAAGACCACTGATGGCGCAAGTGGCAGAACGTTTTGCGGACCATGTTGTGGTCACAGATGATAATCCTCGTACTGAGTCTTCGAGTGCCATTATGGCCGACATTCGTGATGGTTTTTCTGAATCTGAAATTGAAAATGTGCGGTTTATTGCTGACAGAAAGCAGGCGATAAAACATACGTTGTTGAAGATGAGGACTGGTGACAGCGTATTGATTGCCGGTAAGGGGCATGAGGATTACCAGATTGTCGGAACGAAAAAACACCACTTCTCTGACTATGAAGTCGTTACAAAGTTGGCAGCGGAGGTGGGTTTATGATTCGTACATTCAATTTGTCAGAACTACACCAGATAATTCCCGGAGCAACCTTAAAAGGTCAGGATGTTGCGGTGACATCCATATCGACTGATAGTCGTAGTCTCAAGGCCGGAGAAACATACCTGGCACTCAAAGGCCTCCATTTCGATGGTCACCAGTTTGTCGCGCAATGTATTGAAAAAGGTGCGGTAGCACTCGTTGTAGAACACCAGCATGACACGGATATACCGCAATTGATCGTACCAGATAGTCTGGTGGCATTGTCCCTTATAGCTCAATTTAATCGAAGACTGTGTAACGGAAATATTTTGGGTTTAACGGGAAGTGCCGGCAAGACATCTACCAAGGAAATGTTGCTGTCTGTGTGTTCTTTGCATGGTAACACCATTGCGACTCAGGCAAATTTGAATAATAACATTGGTGTTCCCTTTACATTGCTGAGAATTGCTGGGAACACAGAGTTTGCCATCGTGGAAATGGGTACAAATACACCTGGAGAAATCAATTTTTCCAGTAGGTGTGCTGAACCGGACATTGGTTTGATTCTCAACGCCTCAGAACAACATTACGAAGGCTTTGGCAGTTTGGCTGCGATACGCGAAGAAAAATCAGATCTACTGAATGGTATGTCTCAAGGCGGTACAGCAATTCTGAATGCTGATGATGGCGCTTATAACGGATGGTTAGAGAAAGCGCGGGAAAAATCATTAAAAGTCGTTTCCTTTGCTGTTAAACGAAATGATGCAGATTTTACTGCAGATCAACTAACCAGTGATGAAAATGGGAAGTTTTCATTTCAATTGCGAACTGGCGGAGAAAAAGTTCGTATTGCATTAAATGTTGCTGGCCGCCACCAGGTTTCTAATGCGTTGGCTTGTGCAGCCATGGCTTATGCCGCGGGCATAAAGCTGGTGACCATTCAAAAAGGCTTGGAACGTTTTGTCGGTGTGACTAAGCGGCTCGAAGTTTTAAATGGTATCAATGGAACGTGGATCTATAACGATACTTATAATGCCAGTCCTGCGTCTGTTTATGCAGGACTTGACCTGATGGCAGATATTACCGGCAGAAGCATTGCAGTATTGGGCGATATGGCTGAACTTGGTGGCGAAAGTATTTCACTTCATAAAGCCATCAGTCACTACGCGGAACGGAAAGCCAATCTGGTATTTTTTTATGGTCCACAGTTTGCGGGTGCCGCCGTTCAGAATGTTTATCTGGATAAACTTGAATTAATCACCGCGATAAAAGCAATTCTGCGAAAAAATGACAGGATATTGGTTAAGGGTGCTAACTGTATGAAGATGCAAGATGTAGTAAACGCATTAATACTGGAGAGTGCCCAATGATTTACTGGCTCTCACCTTATTTAGAACATATTCACTCTGGTTTTGGAGTACTTCAGTATCTGACCATGAGGGCGATTCTGGGAGTATTGACGGCATTGGCTGTCAGTTTATTTTTGGGCCCCAGAATGATTGAGCGCTTGAAGCATTATCAGATCGGTCAGGCTGTTCGAAGTGATGGACCTCAAACTCACTTAAGCAAAGCCGGTACTCCCACAATGGGTGGCGCTTTGATTTTGGTATCGATGATTGTCAGTACTTTGTTGTGGTCTGATCTGACTAATCGTTATGTCTGGGTTGTAGTTGTCGTTACTATCATGTTTGGCGCCGTTGGTTGGGTGGATGACTATAAAAAAGTCGTACAAAAAAACTCAAGAGGATTACCTGCCAGGTGGAAGTATTTTTGGCAATCCATTGCAGGTTTTGGAGCGGCTATATTCCTTTTTTCCACTGCCACGAGTCCGATAGAAACTTCGTTAATCCTGCCTTTCTTTAAGAATGTTGCGTTACCGTTAAGTGGGGCATTGTTTGTATTGTTGACGTACTTTGTCATTGTCGGTACCAGCAACGCTGTCAACCTGACGGATGGTTTGGATGGACTGGCTATATTGCCATCTGTCTTGATTTCGGGAGCATTTGCGATATTTGCTTATGTTACCGGCAACATTAATTTTGCCGAATATCTGAATATCCCATATGTCGCAGGCAGTGGCGAAATGATTATTTTTTGCGGCTCAATTGTCGGAGCCGGTTTAGGGTTTTTGTGGTTTAACACCTACCCGGCTCAGGTATTTATGGGCGATGTCGGAGCACTTGCATTAGGAGCTGCCATTGGTGTGGTTGCCGTCATTGTCCGCCAGGAAATTGTATTGGTTATTATGGGAGGAGTTTTTGTCGCAGAAACGCTTTCCGTTATTTTACAGGTTGCCTCGTTCAAGTTGACTGGAAAGCGAATTTTTCGCATGGCGCCTCTGCATCACCATTATGAATTAAAAGGCTGGCCGGAGCCGCGAGTGATTGTTCGTTTCTGGATTATTACCGTGGTTCTGGTGCTTATCGGTCTGGCAACGTTGAAAATCAGGTAAGACATGGAACAACAGCTCAACAGTAAAAAATATGCAGTTGTCGGTCTGGGAATGACCGGGCTTTCTGCTGCCCGTTATTTACTGAGCAAAAAACGGTCGGTTCTAATAATGGATACCCGTATCAATCCTCCTGGTTTGAAAGAACTTACCGAGCAGTATCCGAATGTCAGAGTCTTAACGGGGGCGCTTGATCCGGAAAAGCTTATCGAGGTTGACGAAATCATCCTTAGTCCGGGTTTGTCTGTTCATTTGCCAGAAATACAGCATGCAATTAAGAGCGGAGTACAGGTATCCGGTGATATTGATCTGTTTTTGGAGCAGCTTGATAGTACTCAAACTCAAGTGATTGCGATTACTGGCTCAAATGGAAAAAGTACGGTTACCGCATTGGTCGGAGAAATGGCAAGAGCAGCAAGCTCGCGGACAGCTGTATGTGGCAATATCGGGGTGCCGGTGTTGGATTTTGTAGATCGGGATCTTGATTTCGTCGTTTTGGAGTTGTCCAGTTTTCAATTGGAAACACTGAATCGTATGTCTGGTCATATTGCCACTATTCTGAATATCTCTGAAGATCACATGGATCGTTACGAGAGTATTGAAGACTATGTCCGGGCAAAGCAGCGAATATTAATGGGTAGTCGGGCCGTCGTGGTAAATCTGGATGATGACTACACAACGTGTGGACAGAACTATCCAGCTGCTCATGTCGATTACAGTCTGGAAGTTTCTGTCAAAAATGGTTTTTCTCTTCAGGTGACTGAAGATGGTAATAAAGCCATTCTGTTTAATGGCGATGAAATTTGGGTCAACGGTTCGCAGTTAAAACTAAAAGGCTTGCATAACCTGGCTAACATTATGGCGGCATTTTCATTAGGGCAATTAGCCGGTATCCGCAAGGAGATAATGGTCGATGTCGCCTGTCGTTTTGCTGGTCTCGATCATCGCTGTGAATGGGTTGCAGAGAAAAATGGCACTGTTTTTATCGATGACTCAAAAGGTACTAATGTTGGAGCTACAATAGCGGCATTAAGGGGATTGGGTGATGAATCTCTAAAGCATATTGTTTTGATCGCAGGCGGAATTGGCAAAGGAGCGGATTTCCACGAACTTGGTCAAATGATTCAACGTTTTTGCCGAAAAGTAATTTTGATTGGACAGGATGCTGAATTGATTGCGAAGCACTTAAATTCTATCGAGCATCTATTTACGGATACATTGCAGAACGCTGTCGATAAGGCTTATGAAGTAGCAAAGCCGGGTGACCTGGTATTGCTGTCCCCAGCCTGTGCCAGTATGGATATGTTTAAGAATTTTGAGGATCGAGGAAATCAGTTCAAACGAATTGTGGGAGAGTTGCAATGACCACGATTCCGATGGTGTCTGATGTCAGTCATGAGGGCTCTTACTATGACAAGTGGTTCATGGTAGCGGTGATTAGTTTATTGGCAATTGGATTTTTGGTTGTCTGTTCTTCATCCATTGAGTACTCAAACAAGCTTTATGGCAGTTCTTTCTCAATTGTGATTCGTCACGGTATATACATATTTATAGGGCTTGTAGCAGCCCTTGTCATTAGGCAAATACCTATTGCTGTCTGGCAGAAAAATGACTGGATCTTATTGTTGTTAGGCCTAGCACTGTTGGTAGCGGTACTGATTCCTGGTATTGGGAGGTTAGTGAACGGTAGTTGGCGCTGGATAAGACTTGGTCCAATTGGCATCCAATCAAGTGAATTAATGAAGTTTTTTTTGGTGATTTATATATCCGGTTATCTGATCAGAAGAGCTGAAGAAGTCAAAAGTCAGTGGTCAGGGTTTCTGAAACCGATTGTGGTATTGGCAATTGTTATTGTATTGCTGCTGTTGGAGCCTGACTTTGGTGCTGTTGTCGTCACTCTGTCGGCAGTGTTGGGAATGATGTTTTTAGGCGGAGTCAGGGCCAGCCAGTTCTTTGTCCTGGTCGTTGTTTGTTCAGCAGCAGTTGGTTTGTTGGCTATTGAGCAACCTTATCGGGTTCAGCGTTTGCTAGCATTTACCGATCCATGGTCTTCAGAAAATGTATTTGGATCGGGTTATCAATTAACGCAAGCACTTATTGCTTTTGGTCGTGGTGAATGGTTTGGAGTCGGGATTGGTAACAGTATCTTGAAACTGTTTTATCTGCCCGAAGCGCATACCGATTTTGTGTTCGCCATTCTTGGTGAAGAGTATGGATTATTTGGTGTTATGGTTGTTTTGGCACTGTTTACCGTTCTGATTGCAAGGATTTTCGTAGCTGGTCGTCTGGCGGAACAAAAACAACAGATTTTTTCTGCATATGTTTGTTATGGAATTGCCATTATTCTAGCTGTTCAGGCGCTCATTAATGTGGGGGTTAATATTGGTTTGTTACCCACTAAAGGACTGACTTTGCCACTACTTAGTTATGGTGGCTCCAGTATCGTTGTGACTCTTGGAATGCTGGCCTTTGTGGCACGCGCTTATAGCGAAGCATTGAGTGTTTCGACGGAGGAAGCGCAATGAGTTGGAAAGTGCTGGTAATGGCGGGTGGTACTGGGGGACATATTTATCCGGCTATGGCAGTGGCAGAAACGATGGTCAAACAAGGGATGCTTGTTCACTGGTTGGGTGCTATGCGTGGGATGGAGGCAGATCTTGTGGCTAACACCGAATTTCCGTTGCACTTGCTACCGGTTACAGCATATCAGGGAGGCGGTTTAAAGCGTAAATTCATTGCGCCATTGAATCTCTTAAGATCAGTATATGCGGCATTACGGATACTCGATCAGGTGAAGCCGGATATGGTCGTTGGCTTTGGTGGGTATGCATCGGCGCCCGGAGCAATTGCTGCCAAGATAAAACGTATCCCGGTGTTAATCCATGAGCAGAACGGAACGCCCGGAATGACCAATGCCTATTTGAGTCGTTGGGTGGAAAAAGTGATTCAGGCTTTTCCTCAGACGTTTCCAGAAAAGGTTAATCCAATTACCTTGGGTAACCCTGTGCGGGGCAAGCTGGCTAATGTTAAAAAAATGCAGGAATGTGAAAACCTGCAGCGGGTCTTAATTCTGGGTGGTAGTTCAGGTGCTCAATCATTGAATATCATTATGCCAGAAGTATTTTCACAGATTGATGAGCGACAAAGACCGGAAATTTATCATCAAACTGGTCAAGGAAAGTTGGAAGAGACATTGTCCTGTTATCAACAGTGTGGTGTTGAGGCAAATGTTGTTGAGTATATAGATAATATGGCAACAGCTTATGACTGGGCAGAGCTGGTGATATCCAGATCCGGAGCCTCGACTGTTTCTGAATTGGCGGTAGCCGGCAGACCTTCGATCCTGATTCCCTATCCGTGGCATAAAGATCAGCAGCAGTACTTTAATGCCAGAGTGTTAACCGACATCCATGGGGCAGTTGTGTGTGAGCAGAATGAACAATTGAGCCAAAATCTGCTGCATCATATTAAACAATTAATGGGCAATCCAAAGACGCTGGTTAACATGGCCACCGCTTTGGAACAAGTTGCTATTCGGGATTCAGCGGAAAGAATTGTGCGTTTGATCGAGAAATTTTTGACAGGAAGAAGGCAGGGGTAATGCGAAATGACTAAAGTGACCTTTGAAATTCCTGAAATGCGAAGAATCAAAAATATCCACTTCATCGGTATTGGTGGAGTCGGGATGTGCGGTATTGCGGAAGTTCTATTGAACCAGGGATATCACATTAGTGGATCAGATATTCGGTCTTCTGCGGTAACTCAGCGTCTGGAACAACTAGGTGCCCGCATTGCCATTGGACATAGTGCAGAGAACGTCATGAATGTTGATGTTGTAGTTGTCTCCAGTGCAATTGATACCAAAAATCCGGAAGTACATCAGGCAAACGAACTGCGTATACCGATTGTGCCGAGAGCAGAAATGCTTGGCGAATTGATGAGATTTCGTCATGGTATTGCCATCGCCGGAACGCATGGGAAAACCACTACAACCAGTATTATGGCATCGGTTCTGGCAGAGGCTAATTTGGATCCTACATTCGTGATTGGAGGCAAGTTAACCAGCGCGGGAACGAATGCAAAGTTAGGTACCAGTCACTATCTCGTCGCTGAAGCCGATGAGAGTGACGCGTCATTTTTGCACCTGCAGCCGATGACGGCAATTGTTACCAATATCGATGCAGATCATATGTCCACTTATGGTGGGGATTTTGAACAGGTTAAGGATGCTTTCGTCAGCTTTTTACACAACTTGCCATTTTATGGACTGGCGGTTGTCTGTGTTGATGATGAACATGTGAAATCAATATTGCCGAAGTTAACCAGACAATTTGTGACCTATGGTTTTTCGTCGAAAGCTGATTATCAGGCTTACGATGTACTGCAGAATGGGATGAAAACTCAATTTAAAGTTAAGCGTCCAGGATATAGTGAGGATCTCGAAATTACCATTAACATGCCTGGTCGACATAATGTTCAAAATGCATTGGCAGCGATTGCTGTGGCGAGCGATGAGGGGATATCGGATATTGCAATCGTCCAGGGTTTAGAGCGTTTCCGAGGAGTGGGAAGGCGGTTTCAAGTGCAAGGCGAATTTTCTACAGATAATGGCGCAGTGATGTTGGTAGATGACTATGGTCATCACCCAAGGGAAGTGGATGTTACGATTGCCGCAATTCGTGAAGGTTTTCCTGAACGTAGACTGGTAACTATTTTTCAGCCGCACAGATATACCCGTACCCGGGACTTATATGAGGATTTTGTGTCGGTCTTATCCAAGGTGGATGTTTTGCTATTGATGGAAGTATATCCCGCAGGTGAGGAGCCAATTAATGGTGCGGATGGGCGTAGTTTGTGCCGCAGTATTCGCCAAAGAGGCAGAATAGATCCTATATTTGTTGAGGATAAGAAACTACTGCCAGGAATACTGAAGGATATATTGCAGGACGGAGATTTGCTGCTTACTCAGGGTGCAGGAAATATTGGGCTGATATCTGTGGAGTTGTCTGAGAACAATCTGGGGTTTGCAAAATCATGACCTTAGCAATCACTCGGGAGCAGCCCAGGGTCAGAGGTGCGACCAGAAAAAAACAAAAGAAACCCAGTAAAGTTTTCAGCTACATTCGGGTGTTACTGAGTTTGCGAGTCTGGAGTGTTATTGCTGTATTTGCTGTTACCGTTTGTCTGCTGTTTTTTACTGCTGTAGGAATTCAAAAAATACGTTGGTCTGTCTCCAGCGTTAAATTTAATCAGGTATTGATATATGAAGATGCTGATGCATTTAAGCAGTATTTATCAGGGTTGGTTGGTGTGAACTTGTTGACCGGAGGGTTGCAGCAGGTCAAAACCGATATCGAGTCATTCCCCTGGATTGCTTCTGCATCATTGTCTTTGGAGTGGCCTGGAGTGTTGCAGGTGTCGGTTGAAGAAGAGAAACCATTGGCATACTGGAATAACTCCGGTGTTGTCAGTCAAACGGGGAAAATCTTCAACTCAGAGACCAACTCTTTGATGTTGCCTAGATTATACGGCCCAAAAGGATCTCTCGATACTGTCATGCAGCAATATGTAACCTTTAGTTCCGCTTTGTTACGTCAGGGGTTGGTGCTTGATTCGCTAATCATGACCGCTGATGGTGGAGTGAGTTTAAAGACAGAATCGGGTATGGAAATTTTGCTGGGCAGAAAAGATATTACCGAGCGTTTTGATTCGGTACTTAGTGTTCTGGCTAGAAGTAGTCAGTATGTGAACCAGATAAAATACCTTGATGCGCGGTATGAACATGCAGTGGCGCTGAAAGTGAATGAACAACAAGTTGTGAGTGGAGAAGAAACAAATGGCCGCGGCTAATCACGGACAATTACTCGTCGGACTGGATATCGGCACTTCAAAAGTTGTTGCTATCGTTGGGACGGTAACAGCCGATGGCGGTATTGAGATAGTAGGGCTGGGATCGCATAAGTCCCGAGGGCTGAAAAAAGGTGTGGTCGTTAACATCGAATCGACCGTTCAATCTATCCAGCGAGCCATTGAAGAAGCTGAACTTATGTCTGGTTGTGATATTCACTCCGTTCATGTGGGTATTGCCGGAAGTCACATTCATAGTTTGAACAGCCATGGCATTGTTGCAGTTCGCGACAAAGAGGTCATTGAGGCTGATATCGAAAGAGTTTTGGATGCGGCAAAAGCTATTGCTGTACCTGCGGATCAGAAAATTCTTCATATTCTGCCTCAGGAATACATTATTGATAGTCAGGAAGGCATTAAAGAACCACTGGGTATGTGTGGAGTCCGTTTAGAAGCGCGTGTACATGTTGTGACTGGTGCGCTTAACGCGATTCAGAACATTGAGAAATGTATTCGACGCTGTGGACTGGAAGTGGAGGAAATTATTTTGGAGCAGTTGGCTTCCAGCCATGCTGTGCTGACTGACGATGAAAGGGAGTTAGGGGTTTGTCTTGTGGATATCGGTGGTGGAACGACAGATATCGCCATATTTACCGAAGGTGCTATCAGACATACTGCCGTGATTCCAATTGCCGGCGATCAGGTAACCAATGATATTGCCATGGCATTTGCAACTCCCACGCAGCATGCCGAAGACATAAAGATCAAATATGCATGTGCATTAGCGCAATTAGCGAATGAAAACGAAACGATTCAGGTTCCCAGTGTAGGTGATCGACCAGCCAGGTCGTTGACGCGCCAGGCATTGGCAGAAGTTGTTGAACCTCGTTATGAAGAATTGTTCACCCTTATTCAAGCCGAATTGAGAAGAAGTGGATTCGAAGATCTCATTCCCTCTGGAATTGTTTTGACAGGTGGAACAGCAAAAATGGAAGGAGCCGTTGAGTTGGCTGAGGAGGTATTTCATGTACCGGTTCGATTAGCGAGCCCCCAAGAAATTACAGGTTTAACAGATATCGTAAGAAATCCGATTTATTCGACAGGTGTGGGATTGTTGATGCATGCAGCAAAACAAGTTCACGAGGGGGGAGTTCCCCAGGCTAAAGCCTATGTCGAAGAACAAGACGGTGTCTTGGTACGTATTAAAGAATGGTTTAAACGAAATTTTTAAGTTTTTTGAGACATACAGTCGGTCTGGATGATTTGACTGTATTAACCAAAAGCAGAGGAGCAGGGCTATGTCCTTTAAAGATCGAGATTTAGAACACAAAACCGGTGATATTTTCACTTTAGTAGATGATTTTCCGCAATCAGCTGTCATCAAAGTCGTTGGCGTTGGTGGTGGTGGTGGCAATGCTGTTCAGCATATGCTTAACAGCAGTATTGAAGGTGTTGAATTTATTTGTGCCAACACAGATGCCCAGGCATTGAAGTCATTGGAGGCTCGTACTGCGGTCCAGCTTGGGGGAACCATTACCCGTGGTCTTGGTGCGGGGGCAAATCCAGAAATTGGTCGCCAGTCAGCACTGGAGGATAGAGACCGAATAGCAGAGGTGCTTAAAGACGCAGATATGGTCTTTATTACTGCTGGTATGGGCGGCGGCACGGGCACTGGAGCGGCACCTATTGTTGCGGAAGTGGCCAAAGAAATGGGAATTTTGACAGTTGCAGTGGTCACCAAACCGTTCCAGTTTGAAGGAAGGAAACGGATGACCATTGCGGAGGCCGGTTTGGAAGAGTTAGGGCAACACGTTGATTCCCTGATTACCATTCCAAACCAGAAGCTACTGCAAGTGTTGGGCAATAATGTTACCTTGCTGGATGCCTTCGCTGCAGCTAATGACGTGTTGCTAAACGCTGTACAGGGGGTTGCTGACCTGATTATTCGTCCCGGTTTGATCAATGTGGACTTTGCCGATGTTCGCACAGTAATGTCCGAGATGGGAATGGCCATGATGGGGTCCGGTCGTGCAAGTGGTGAAAACCGCGCCTCAAAAGCCGCTGAAGCCGCTGTCCGCAGTCCCTTATTGGAAGATATTGATCTACAGGGAGCCAGAGGCATTCTGGTAAATGTTACCGGTGGTCTGGATATGGGACTGACTGAGTTTGATGAGGTTGGCCGTATAGTCCATGAATATGCTTCTGATGAAGCGACTGTAGTGGTCGGAACTGTAGTAGATCCGGAGATCTCTGATGAAATCCGTGTTACGGTTGTGGCGACAGGTCTGAATCGTCCGGTAGCCAAACCTAAAGTGGCGGTTGACAACACCCGTAAAAGTGCTGCTCAGTCACCTGAAGCCCGGAAGTTTGATCGCTCAGCTCCAGTTGCTAAAAAAGCACATGGACAAGAGGTTTCGCATCAGCAACAAAAGGAAATTTCCCGAGATTTAGACTATCTGGATATTCCTGCTTTTCTGCGGAAACAAGCTGACTAAAATATGAACGTTTACATAAAAATGGGTGCGGGTCATACAGCCGCTTTGGTAATATGCGGCGGTTCAAAACCTATCCAAGTTGCTGCAGACCAAATTTAGTATGATTAAACAACGTACACTTAAGAACATCATTAGGGCTACAGGGGTAGGCCTTCACTCCGGTGAAAAGGTCTACCTCACTCTTAAACCTGCTCCAGTCGATACCGGTATTGTTTTTTGCCGAACGGATTTGGAACCAGTGGTTGAAATTCCGGCGAAGGCAATGAACGTTGGTGATACCACGATGTCGACGACTTTAGTGGCCGGTGGTGCGAGTGTAGATACTGTTGAGCACCTGTTATCAGCAATGGCGGGTCTAGGGATAGACAACGCCTATATTGAAGTGAATGCTGCTGAAGTTCCAAGTATGGATGGTAGTGCTGGGCCTTTTGTGTTTTTGATTCAATCGGCAGGGATTGAAGAACAAGACCGGGCTAAGAAGTTCATACGGATCAAAAAAACGGTTGAAGTAAAGGATGGCGATAAATACGCCCGCTTTGAACCTCATAATGGTTTTAAGGTGTCTTTTACCATTGATTTTGATCATCCAGCGTTTAAAGACAGAAGTCAGAAACACTCTCTGGATTTTTCAACCACGTCTTTTATTAAAGAAATCAGCCGGGCAAGAACATTTGGTTTTATGCGCGATTTTGAATACCTGAGGGCTAATAATTTGGCCTTGGGTGCTAGTTTCAGTAATGCCATTGCCTTGGATGACTTTAAAATCCTAAACGAAGATGGCCTGCGTTATGAAAATGAGTTCGTAAAACACAAAATTCTTGATGCGGTTGGTGATCTATATCTCTTAGGACACAGTCTTTTAGGTCATTTTGTCGGCTTTAAATCTGGTCATGGCCTGAATAATTTACTGCTACGCGAGCTTTTAAAACATGAAGATGCTTGGGAATATGTTTCTTTTGAGGAAAAAAATGCTCCTATAGCCTATACTCCGGTACTAGCAACTGAATATTAATGCAACTACCGTAGTGTCCAGTATTTTCTATGATCAATATTATCGTCGTCAGCAGGCGAAATGGTCGCGTCAGATCGCTTTCCTCAGGAATGACTCTCTTCCTATTTCTCATAGGGCTCTCTTCTTTGGGGGGAGTCGGCTATTTTGGTTATTGGCTGGGGCACGAGCTTCAAAATGACGTTTTTGACCAAAACTCGGCCGCAGCGTGGAAGAAGACGCTTGCCAAGCAGAAAGAAGATATTTCCCAGGTAAAACAGTACAGCGAAGAACAGATTCAGGCGCTGACCGTTAGAATTGCAGAATTGCAGGCCAGGGCTACGCGCGTTGATGCCTTGGGCGAGCACTTGGTTAAGGTCGCAAAGTTAGACGAGGGTGAGTTTAATTTTTCTGAGCCTCCTGCTGTCGGAGGGCCTGAAGCCAGCGATTTGTATAGTGCTGCTTATCAGGTACCGGTCTTAACGGATGTCATCGATGATTTGGCGACTCGTATTGAAGGGCGGGAGGAGCAGTTGACAATATTGGAAAGTCTGTTGGGCAGTCGCAAGATCAGTAATGACACCTTTATTGCAGGTCGCCCAATATTGAAAGGGTGGATGTCTTCACGTTATGGATACAGGTCAGATCCTTTTACGGGTAAGATGGCTTGGCATGAAGGCGTGGACTTTGCTGGTAAAGAAGGTTCTGAAATTGTGTCTGTCGCTGCTGGGGTGGTGACTTGGGCTGGAGAGCGTTACGGTTATGGTCTGATGGTTGAAATCAATCACGGTTCTGGATATTCCACGCGGTATGGGCATTCCAAAGAAGTACTGGTTAAAGTCGGCGACATTGTCAAAAAAGGTCAGGTAATTGCCAAAATGGGAAGTACGGGACGTTCAACAGGTCCTCATTGCCATTTTGAAGTGCACAATAACGGGAAAGCACTCGATCCAGCCAAGTTTATTCTTCGCGCAAGCAAATAAAATTCACAATTTGCTTGCGATCTAACAAAAAGCCTCCATTTTCCAAAGACATAAAGTAACTGAGCCGGTATATTTAGCGGCCAAAAATTTGTCTTACTTATCAGAGCGGCTTACACGGCCCGAAGTATTACAACTATATCTTTTAACCAGAGCCTATCTCAAAATTGGAAATATACGAGCCTGATTCCAGTAGATATCACCGATTTTGATCAGTTTTAAGATAGGTTCTGGCAAACCCATCGCGATTGAGGCAATTAAGACAGCAGATGTTTACCAGAATTGTTACAAAGATTGTCGGCAGTAAAAACGACCGCGAAGTAAAGCGGTTACTTAAACAAGTTCAGAAAATTAGTGCGTTGGAACCCGAGTTCGAGGCGCTGAGTGATGAACAGCTCAAGGGAAAGACCCAAGAGTTTAAAAAACGGCTTGAGAAGGAATCTCTTGATCAATTGCTGCCTGAGGCCTTTGCTGCTGTCCGAGAGGCCAGCAAACGGGTTCTTGGTTTACGACATTTTGATGTGCAGCTGGTTGGTGGGATTGTGCTCAACAGTGGCAAGATTGCCGAGATGCGGACTGGTGAAGGAAAGACCCTGGTCGCAACATTACCCTGTTACCTCAATGCTTTGACAGGGGAGGGTGTGCATGTTGTGACCGTAAATGATTATCTTGCGCAGCGTGATGCTAGTTGGATGAGGCCTCTTTTTGCTGCCCTTGATCTATCTGTGGGGGTTGTCGTGTCACAGCAGCCGCCTGAAGAGAAGCGGTTGGCTTATAAAGCGGATATCACGTACGGGACCAATAACGAATTTGGATTTGACTATCTTCGTGACAATATGGCCTTCCGGATGGATGATAAATTTCAGCGTGGCCACTATTTCGCTGTAGTCGATGAAGTGGACTCCATTCTGATTGATGAAGCCAGGACTCCGCTCATCATCTCTGGTCCTGCTGAAGACAGCTCAGAACGATACCTTCAGATCAATAAACTCATTCCAAACCTCACCCGAGAATATCCTGCTGAAGAAGGGCAAGAGCTGAAGCCCGGTGATTTTATCATTGATGAAAAGCACCGCTCGCTGGAACTGACTGAAGGGGGGCATGAAAAAGTTGAGCAGCTGCTAGCGCAGAATGGTTTGCTTGCGGAAGGTGAAAGCCTGTATTCAGCGACTAATTTAAGTCTATTGCATCATGTTAATGCGGCTATTAAAGCGCACTTTATGTTCCACCGTAATGTTGACTACATTATCGAAGGTGGTGAGGTTGTAATTGTTGATGAACACACCGGACGAAAAATGCCGGGGCGTCGATGGAGTGAAGGTATTCATCAAGCGATTGAAGCAAAAGAAAACCTGAAAATTCAAAAAGAAAACCAGACTCTGGCGTCAACCACCTTCCAGAATTACTTCCGATTGTATACTAAGTTATCTGGAATGACAGGTACGGCTGATACAGAGGCTTTTGAGTTTAGACAGATTTATGGTCTGGATGTAGTCGTAATACCTACAAACAGGCTCGTTAAGCGGGTTGACTACAATGACTTGGTATTTTTGTCCGAGGATGAGAAGTTCGAAGCTATTGTTAAAGATATCCAGTCGAACATTGAAGCTGGTAGACCTGTACTAGTCGGTACTGCTTCGGTGGAGGCTTCGGAACGGGTGTCTCTGGCGTTGCAGAATCATAAAATCCCTCATAATGTTCTGAATGCAAAAAACCATGCCAATGAGGCAGTTATTATTGCCAATGCCGGGTTACCTGGTGCTGTAACCATCGCTACCAATATGGCGGGCCGAGGTACAGACATTATGCTTGGGGGTAACTGGGAAGCTGAGATTAAGCAACTTGAAGATCCTTCTGAAGCCGATATAGCCCGAATCAAAGACGAATGGAAAAAACGCCATGAAGCTGTGCTGGCTGCGGGTGGTTTGCATATCATTGGTACCGAGCGACACGAATCCCGGCGTATTGATAACCAGCTCCGTGGTCGATCCGGACGGCAGGGTGACCCTGGTTCATCACGTTTTTTCCTGTCTATTGATGACAACCTAATGCGTATTTTCATGTCTGATCGCATGAAAGGCTTTATGAAATCGATGGGCATGGATAAGGGCGAAGCAATTGAGCATAAGATGGTCAGTAATGCTATTGAGAAAGCCCAGAGGAAGGTTGAAAACCGCAACTTTGACATCCGTAAGTCGCTGCTCGAATTTGATGATGTCAATAATGATCAGCGTTCTGTTATTTACGAGCAGCGCGATGAGTTGATGTCTTCGGACGACATCCAGGATGTCATTCAGAATATCCGTAAAGACGTGACTAGCCAGTTGATCGATGAATATGTTCCACCGGAAAGTCTGCACGAGCAGTGGGATATTGCTGGTCTGGAGAAAGCGCTGAGCGCTGAGTTCGATATTCAATTGCCCGTACAGGAATGGCTGGATGCTGATCAACATTTCAATGAACCGCAACTGCGACAAAAAATTGTTGAGGAAATGGAGCGCGTATATCAGCAAAAAGAAGAGCAGGTTGGTGCTGATGCCATGCGTGGCTTTGAAAAGCAAATCATGCTTCAGGTTCTTGATCAGCGTTGGAAAGAACATCTTCAGGCGATGGATCATTTGCGAATGGGGATTCATTTGCGGGGTTATGCTCAGAAGAATCCCAAGCAGGAATATAAGCGCGAGTCTTTTCTGCTGTTCCAGAATTTGTTAGAGGAAGTTAAGTCAGATACCGTAAAAATACTCTCCCGTATGCAGCTTATGACTCGTGAGCAGGCTGAAGAAATTGAACGCCGGCGCCAGGCTATGGAAGAAAGAATGCAGTATCAGCATGAACAGGCCAGCGCGGTGCAACCACAACCCGAAAGTAATTCTGAGCCTGAGTCTGAACCTGAGCCAAACAAGCCTCAACCGATGGTGAGAAAAGGGCAAAAAGTAGGTCGGAATGATCCATGCCCATGTGGATCAGGGAAAAAATACAAGCAATGCCATGGGCGCTTGGGCTGATTTAAAATAACTGAGACCCCGTTTTTTTGAAGTCTATTTAGAATGCGGGGTAATGGTATTCTTTGAAAATTGGAATCTGAGGGTTCATTTAAATGGCTGTTGGTCATGAAACGCTGTCACAATTGTTTCCCGTAAATGGAGTTTCTGTTGGAATTACATGTGCTGGCATTAAAAAGCCTAATCGCAGGGATTTGGTGATATTCGAAATAGCCCCTGGTAGTCAGGTTGTGGGTGTTTTTACAAAAAACAAGTTCTGTGCGGCTCCTGTCCACGTGGCAAAAAAACATCTGACCAGTGCTGAAGGTATTCGTTTTCTAGTGATTAATACCGGAAATGCAAATGCTGGAACAGGCCACCAGGGAATGGAGGATGCGCTTGAGACCTGCACGAGATTGGCAGCTATAAGAAATGTCGGGACTCACCAGGTACTACCATTCTCAACTGGGGTTATTGGTGAAAATCTACCAATGGACCGGTTGTTGGCAGGGTTACCAAACGCATTAGAGGCTCTGGAGGTCGATAACTGGGCGGATGCTGCCAGCGGTATTATGACGACAGATACCCGGCCAAAAGGCATTAGCGTGCAATTCGAATATCAGGGCGAGACTATCACTGTAACAGGTATTGCTAAAGGATCTGGCATGATTAAACCTAACATGGCCACGATGTTGGGCTTTGTTGCAACGGATGCACCTGTTACGCAGCCATTACTGCAGAAAATACTCAGTGACGCAAATGAGCAGAGTTTTAATCGTATTACCGTTGATGGCGACACATCTACCAACGATGCCTGTATTTTGGTCGCTACTGGTAAAGCTGAAGTGCCGTGTTGTGATACTGAAGATTCGGATTTATATCGTTTTCTTAAGAAAACTGTTGGAGAGGTGCTGCTTTTTCTGGCGCAGGCTATTGTCAAAGATGGTGAAGGGGCAACTAAATTTGTTACTGTTGTCATCAATGAGGCCCGCAATACAGCAGAAGCACTTGAAGTGGCCTACACGATTGCTCATTCCCCGCTGGTTAAAACCGCTTTCTCAGCCAGTGATGCCAATTGGGGTAGAATCCTGGCAGCCGTAGGTCGTAGCCAAATCGAAGAACTGGATGTGAGCCGGGTTTCAATATGGCTGGATGATGTCTGTATCGTCCGTAATGGGGAACGAGACGAGAATTACACTGAAGAACAGGGAGGCCGGGTCATGACTCAGGAAGAGATCAGGATAACGGTTAATCTTGGGCTGGGACAAGCGTCAGAACGGATATACACCACTGATCTGTCTGCTGAGTATGTCCGTATTAACGCAGACTACCGAACTTAACGTCTGGCTGATTAGCCAGGATCAAACAATGGGAAAGCGCTAGATGTCTTTCCCATTCTTCTCTGGGTCAATAAAAAAGTCGTCCAAATCTTCAGAAAACGGATCATCCATCATTATTGGACCAGCAATACTATGCCCTTCTGAAGCCCAGTCTCCCAAATCAATGAGTTTGCATCGTTCACAACAAAAAGGTCGAAATTGATTTTCCTTTGACCATTCAACCTCCTTTTTGCAAGTTGGACATTTTACCTTAATCATAATTTAGCCAGTTCTAGAAGAGTTTGGGCCATAGCGTCAAGCTTATGATGAAAAGCTATGAGAGTTGAGTCGTTTGTAATGATGAAATCAGCAATTTCAAGCTTTTGCTCATCAGGCATTTGCTGATTGATGATACTGTTCACTACGCCTGCTGAGCTATTGTCGCGGCTCATAGCACGCTGGGTTCTTATATTGACTGGAGCCACTATCAGAATATTCTGATCACACATTTTGTATTGTTCAGACTCATATAGTAGCGGTGATACCAACAGTGTAACTGCATTCTTTGAAGCTGCTTTAATCTTCTCTTGCATAAGAGTTCGTATGGCAGGGTGTGTTACGGATTCGAGCCATGTCTTTTCTGAAACATCAGAAAAAATAAGTTCTCTGAGCTTTGGGCGGTTCAGATTTCTATCGGCTAACAATATTTCGTTGCCAAAATGGCTTACGATCTCCTGATAAGCCTTTTGGCCCGGCATGACAACTTCTCTCGCCAACACATCAGTATCGATCATATTAAATTGATACTGTTTCTGGAGGTATTTACTAGCTTCAGTTTTTCCGCTGGCAATACCTCCGCCCAGGCCCACAATCATACTTGTAATGTTCCCAGGTACCATTGGGTGATATATTGTCCCCAGAATATATATACCAACGCAGCGCCACACAAATACGGCCCAAATGGTATGGGAATATTCTTATCACGACCTTTGACCAAAATAAGCCCAATACCTATAACTGAGCCAACCGCCGCAGAGAGCAGAATAATCAGTGGCAGGGATTGCCAGCCGAACCACGCTCCAAATGCAGCAAATAATTTAAAATCCCCATATCCCATGCCTTCCTTTCCCGTAGTCAGCTTAAACAGCCAATAAACCAACCAAAGAGACAAGTAACCGGCTACGGCTCCAATAACTGCTTCATTGAGTGATGTAAACGTACTGTTAAGATTGGCTATGAGACCTAGCCAAAGCAACGGGAGGACCAGACTATCCGGTAGCAACTGAGTATCAAAATCTATCATCGTCAATGAAATCAGTGTCCAGACAAATACAAGAAGGTAGGTTGTCTCCATGGACCAGCCAAATTGCCAAGCAATCAACCCAGAAAATGCCGCTGTAACCAGTTCAATAATTGGGTAGCGAGGAGAAATGCCGGTTTTGCAGGAAGCGCATTTTCCTTTTAAAAACAGGTAACTGATAACTGGAATATTCTCCCAGGCACGAATTTTGTGGCCGCACTTAGGGCAGGTAGAGTCGGGCTTAATAAGATTTATTTTGTCCAGTTTCGGAGTCTTAAGCTCCAGAAACTCACTGGCTTCAATGGTCCAGCTGTTTTTCATCATGACTGGAAGGCGGAAAATAACGACATTTAAAAAACTGCCAATTAACAGCCCGAAAATAAAAACGATGGTCGTTAACGCCACCGTGGAAGTTTGGAGTAGGTCGAGCATGGACTTTAAATAACGTTTCCGATTTGAAAAATCGGTAGGTACATAGCAATTACCAGACCACCGACAACAACTCCTAAAAAAGCCATAATCATAGGCTCCATCATACTTGTTAAGCCATCTACCATAGTGTCAACTTCTTCTTCATAAATAGAAGCAGCTTTTCCCAGCATGTCGTCTAAGGCTCCAGATTGTTCCCCAATGGAAACCATTTGTATTAACATTGGGGGGAACACATTCTCGGATTTCATCGAACCTGCAAGTTCGCCACCAGAAGAAACTTCATGCTTGACATTTTGTATAGCACTTTCATAAACAATATTTCCAGATGCTCCTGCAGCAGAATCTAGAGCTTCCACTAATGGAACCCCAGCAGCAAAGGTTGTCGATAGAGTTCTTGCATAACGAGCGTATGCAGCTTGTTTTAAAATATTTCCAATTACAGGGAACTTTAGGGAAAATCGTTGTACCGAGTGTCGAAATTTTTTTGATTTTTTCATAGCTTGAGAAAATGAGAAACTAATTAGTGCTACTGATCCTAATAGAATATACCAGTTCTCTTGCATCCATTTAGATAATAAAACAACTACTTGAGTGGGCAGAGGTAGCTCAGCTCCGAAACTCTCAAATAAATCAGCAAAAGTCGGAACAACTTTTATTAGTAGGATGGCGGTAACTATAGCAGCAATAATTAGTACGACAGTTGGATATTTCAAAGCGCTTTTTACTTTACGTTTTAAAGATTCACTCTTTTCTCTATATAAAGCGACCCTGTCTAGCATCGTTTCCAGCGCGCCAGCTTGTTCGCCAGACTCAATCAAACTGCAAAATAAATCATCAAAGTATTTAGGATGTTTTCTTAGGGCACCAGCGAAAGAACCTCCGGCAGATACATCTGTTTTCATTGCTAAAACCAATTCAGCCATACTTTTATTTGATAGGCCATCTGCAACAATTTCGAATGCTTGGACTAACGGCACGCCTGCTTTCATCATAGTAGCCATTTGTCTCGTAAACGTGGCAATGTCATCTGACTTGATTGATTTCTTTCCGCCCCCTAACCCAAGTAAACTAATGCTTTGGCTTTTTTTAACCAGTTTTTTGACATTAATCCCCTGTTTTCTCAACTGCGCTTTAGCAATTGCTGGATTGTCTGCATTTAATTCTCCCTTTACAGATCGCCCAGATCGAGAAACTCCTTCATATTTATAAGTAAACGTCTTTGCTGCGGTTGCCATAATTTCTGACTCGATTAATTTTCCGAGGTGACACGGTTGATTTCCTCAAGGCTAGTAACGCCTTGACAAACTTTTACCAATCCAGATTTACGCAGGTTGTTATAGCCTTCTCTCTTGAATTGCTCATTCAATTGAATTGAATTGCCTTCTTCCATGATAATCCTGGAAATGGCAGGAGTAATCATAACAACTTCATAAATACCTACTCTTCCTTTATAACCTTTGTTGCATTGATTGCAACCTACCGGGCGGTAAATCTTACTGCTTTTGAGCATTTCGTCACTGAAGCCCTCTTTTTTAAGAGTTTCCTCTGGGATATCTGCGGCTTGTTTGCAGTTACCGCATAGTCTTCTAGCAAGGCGCTGAGCGATGATCAGGTTGACTGTTGTTGCCAGGTTGAACGAAGGAACCCCCATATTCAGCATACGGGTCAATGTTTCTGCTGCGCTATTAGTATGGAGTGTGGATAGCACCATATGGCCTGTCTGTGCAGCTTTAATCGCGATTGAAGCTGTTTCCAGGTCCCGAATTTCACCCACCATTATGACGTCGGGATCTTGCCGTAAAAATGATCTCAGCGCAGCCGCGAAATCTAAGCCAACCCTATTGTTGACGTTAACCTGATTAATTCCTTCTAGGTTGATTTCAACGGGATCTTCAGCGGTAGAGATGTTAACTCCTTCAGTGTTCAGAATATTTAAACCTGTGTAGAGAGAGACAGTTTTACCCGAGCCAGTAGGACCGGTTACCAGAATCATGCCTTGTGGTCGCTGAAGAGCTTCCAGATACATCTCTTTCTGATCGGGCTCATAGCCTAGGGCATCAATTCCCATTTTTGCACTGCTGGAGTCTAAAATTCGCAGTACTATTTTTTCTCCAAACAAGGTTGGTAAGGTATTTACTCGAAAATCTATTGACTTTGTTTTCGATATTTTGAGCTTTATTCGTCCATCTTGAGGAACTCGCCGCTCTGAAATGTCTAGTTGTGACATCACTTTGAGCCGAGCAGCAATTTTGGTCCCGAGCGTAACGGGTGGATGAGACATGTCCTGTAACATTCCGTCTACTCGAAAACGTACGCGATATATCTTTTCATATGGTTCAAAATGCAGATCTGATGCTCCTTTCTTTATGGCTGAAAGAAGCATCTGATTAATAAAACGCACCACAGGAGCATCATCAGTTCCATCAGAAGCATTTTCATTCTCATCTTTTTTGTTTTCGGCAACTTCCAAATTATCGAGGGTATCATCATCCAAGCCTTCGAATGCTTCAGCGCCGTCATCGAGAAAGTTTTCAATAAGCCTAGAAAGCTTATCGTCTTCAACCAGAATAGACTCGGTGCTTAACCCTGTATGAAACTTAATTTCATCCAAACCAATTAAATTAGTTGGGTCAGACACGGCAACAAACAGCCGATTTCCCCTTTTTACGAGTGGAAATGCTCGATGAGAAACTATGAGCTTACTGTCAACCAAGTCCTTATTAATAAGCTCTGTATCAAATGCCTCCAAATCAAATAAGGGGGTGCCAAACTCAGTTGCACAGGTTTGCGCAATTTGTAAGGGTGTCGCTAGCTCTGACTCTATAAGTTGTGTAACAAGCTGCACTTTTTTCTTTTTGGCTTGATCAGTCGCTTCTAAGGCGGCTTCTTCTGTTAGGATTTCATCGGCTACAAGCCGCTTGGCCAGGCCATTTAATAAAACTGCCATATGTTGCTTCTATTTATTGATGCGTTGTTTCTTGGCTAGATTAGCTTGTAACAAAGAAATAGGCTAGTTGGTTGATGAAAGGGAAAGCTGAATTGGCGGGATTTGTCACATAGTGACCTGGAAAGCCACTTGCTGTAAGAGAAAAAGAGGGGCGAATCCCACAAAAATAACGTTCTCATGTTTGGCACATATAATGCTTTAGTATAATCGTTATTCATAATTGATTTATTAAAACGAGGGTAAATAGAATGAAGCGAGTTCAATCGGGTTTTACATTAATCGAGTTGATGATCGTTATTGCGATTATTGGTATTCTGGCTGCAGTAGCCATTCCTCAATATCGTGATTATGTTGTCCGTACCGAAACCAGTAATTCGCTGGCGGCGTTACGCCCAATTCAATTGGACGTGAGTGAGTATGCGGCTCGTTATGATGCGTTGCCTACTAACTGCGCTGCCTTAAATGGTTATTCAGGTCTTTCATGTACGGCAACAGATCATGGCTTAGGAAATGTTGCATCTATTGCGGTTGGTGGTAATGGGGTGTTAACAGTTACTTTTGATACAGCTGCCGCTGGTGTTCCTAAAGAGATAGCGGGAAAAACGTATACAGCAACTCCATCTAAGAATAGTAGTGGTGCTGTGTTATGGGCTTTTGCTGCTGGCAATATTGATCCGAAGTATATTCCACGAAAATAGTAAACAAAGGAAGATAGCCTAATCAAAAAAAAGAAGGTATTAATACCTTCTTTTTTTGATTAAAAGTATTGAACATTGTATTCGAAAGAAAAAGACGTGCTTTGGTGTAATTTGATGAATTCAAAAGTGAGAACATTGGATCTAGTTCTTTCAAGTTTTATATGCTGTTTATTTGTCTTTTTTTCATATGTGATCGGGTGGCGCAATATCTCTTTCCCTGTGAGAGGTGAGTATATTTTATCCTCCCGGTATTGGAATCTCGCTTTAGTTAGAGACATATTGTATTTTTTTTTGGCGCATTTGTTTATTATTGTAGTTATCGGTAGTGTGATTTTTTTTGTTGCAATATATTTTAGAATATATATAAAACAGAAATTTAATGCAGCTGTAAGTTTATCTTTCACGACGTTCGTCGTTGTCCTGTTAATCCATCTCATGTTGTTCGGTTATTGTGTAGAACACTATCCCCATCTTGAAGTATCGGTTTTACTCGGTGGTTTAGAATCGTTAAAGAAATATGTGCTGCTGGGACATATCTCTTTAATTATTTTATTATTTATAACTTGTATTAGTTTTCTAGTTTCTTATCGAAGAAAAGAAAATTTTATAAAGTCTATATTATTTTTATTTTTCTTGATCATTTTCTTTCTTCCATATGCTGGTTATATAAGTGCTGGTAGTTTTTCTAGTAATAGTGACAGTAATATTAAAGAAACAACTGTAAAGCCTAATGTTGTTTTTATTGGAATAGACTCTTTATCTTCAGTTCATATCGACAATTATGGAGAAAATTTACCTAATATCACTTCTTTCATAAACAGTAGTTGGTATTCTCCTCAAGTTTTTACTCCGATTGCACGAACTTTTCCTGCATGGTCAAGTATTCTAAGTGGTAAGTATCCGTCGAAAACTGGGGCGCGTTTTAATCTTACGGATTTTGACCGGGTAAAAACGGATGGTATGCTTCAGAATCTTTTGAAACAACAAGGTTATTACACAATATTTGCTCAGGACGAACGGCGCTTTAATAATATTGATGAGTTATTTGGTTTTGATAAATCAATAGGTCCAAAAGTGGGTGTTTCTGATTTTATTATTCCGATGTTTTCGGATAATCCATATTCGGCATATTTTTTAGATAGTGCTATCGGGAAATGGTTATTTCCTAATATAGCGTTTAACCGGGTTTCATCTATAACTTATAAGCCAGAAAAATTTGTAAAAGAAGTACTAGGTCAAGTAGGGAAGAGAGAAAAAAATACCCCGTTATTTTTAGCTGTACACTTTTGTTTGGCGCATTATCCGTATTCTTGGGCAAATGCTGCATTGAATATACCTAGTTCGAGAAATATAGAGAACTATTTTCATTTGGCTGCTGCGCAACGAGTTGATGAACAGGTAGGTCATTTTCTTCAGGGCTTGAAGCAGTCAGGAGTTTTACAAAATGCTATCGTAGTATTGTTATCTGATCATGGAGAGGGGATTGGTTTTGAGCCACCAGTTTGGAGTGATGGTTTTTGGGACAATAAAGGCAGAAGTAATATATATTTTGAAATGGCGGCTAAGGCACAAAAATATCGTGATCCTACAAGCTTTGCGAGATTCCTGAGAGGACATGGTAATAGTCTGCTCTCAATAGAACAAGTAAAGAGTATTTTATCTATTCATCAATATGGAGGATACTTTAATGATATTCCTAAACATAATAATTTCCCTGTCTCGTTGGTTGATGTTGCCCCTACTATAATGGATCTTTTGCATATGCCTCAGTTGACAGATGCTGATGGTATATCTCTTATGAAGACGGATGATGAATTTAATAAGAGGCCTATTTTTATGGAAACAGGCTTGCAGATGAAACTGCCATCTATTGGTGGCGGGGTTCAGGAAATTTCCGGCAGCATTAAAGATAAAATGTTATATTACCACATCAATAAAGATGGCAAATTAGTTATTAGTAATGACTTTTTTAAAGAACAGATAAAAGAAAAGCAGTTTGGGGTTGTGATGAATGACTGGTTGATAATATCAGAGAAGTCGAAATTCTCAGATGACATGAAGTATCTAGTAGTTAATAGAAAAAATGGGTTTTGGTCCACTAATTTAAATGAGCCTTTGCTTCCTAAATTAGTACTTGATATGAAGAATGCGCTGGATGCTTATATCGGTTTATAAGAGTAGTAATTCATCTTATTCGCAAACTCAAATCCACCACCCGAACTTCCTTAGTTATCCCTCCCACAGATGCACGGATATTCTGCTCATACTTTTGCTCTCCCAGTTTGGAAAGGTCTAACCCCCCGGATATCTCCAGTTGGTGAGCTGATGCTCTTTGGTCGGTCTTTATGACGACTTCGACATCCTGTTCGCTGAATTCGTCCAGCATTATGTAGTGGGCATTGGTCGATGCGGCTTCGTTGAATTCTTCGATGTTCTCGACTTCTATTTCTATCTTGGCTTTTGGAGCAATTTGTTGGCTCTGTGCGACTGCTTTGGTGATACCGCCTGCGGCAGCAATGTGGTTTTCCTTGATCAGGAACATGTCATAGAGACCGAGTCGGTGGTTGGCGCATCCGCCGACCAGTACGGCATATTTTTGAGCCAGTCGGAGTCCGGGAATGGTTTTGCGGGTGTCCAGTATGGTGATATTTTTGTTTTTGACGGCTTCAGCATATTGGTAAGCGGTCGTAGCTGTGCCGGAAAGGGTCTGCAGGTAGTTCAGGGCGGTTCGTTCGGCCGTTAGTATAGAGCGGGCATTGCCGCTGATTTCCACCAGTGTCTGTTGGTTGCTGATACTGTCACCGTCTTCCACCAGCCAGTTCAGGTTGACGTTGGGATCAACTTGACGAAAGACCTCATTGACCCACGCTTGTCCACATATGACAGCTTTCTCATCTTTACAGATAATACTCGCTTGAACCATTTGTTCGGCGGGAATCAGTTGTGCGGTGATGTCCCCTGTGCCGATGTCCTCTTCCAATGCAAACGCTACTGAGCGTTGCATGTGATCCAAAAGCATGGTGAAAAACGGTACATCTTCAATTTTCATGATCTTTTTTCTAAGCGGTGAAAGATGGGGGCGGATAGTAATCCGATTTGCAGCAATGATCAAAAGTGGTTCTGTGGCTGGCTTTGGTGCCAGGATTACTCTTGCGGCAGTCTGGCAGTAGGTTGTATTGAATATTGTTATGGCCGGAAGTAAGGTAAGCTGGCTTATATAACCATAGTCACGGCAAGTACGTATGAATATATTGACCATCATTCTGGTATTGGCTTTCCAGAAATTTTTTGGCTCTACTACTCTGGAGCAGCCCGATCAGTGGATTCGTCATTGGCAGGAGTGGTGGAACAAGCATATCTCCAATCCCGCAGTGGTCCTGATACTGACCATCTTCGTGCCTCCGGTTGTACTTTTTTTGTTGTTACAGTGGCTGGACAGCTGGCTGATTACCCTGTTTGTAGATGTGCTGGTCTTACTGTATGTGATGGGGCGAGGTCATATGCGGGAGACACTGGAAACCTGTTGTGAATTTAACATACAGGAAGATCATTCAGTGATCGTTCGCCATTCCATCAAATGCTTTGACGCTGATCTGAATCCGCACGAGAGTGATTTGAACACTATTTTTCGTCAGGTTCGAGCGGCTTTGGTGGATGTCACGTTTTATCGTTTTTTTGCGGTATTACTCTGGTATATGTTTTTTGGCGCTGCAGGAGCGCTGATGGTTCGATTGGTTTTGGTTTTTCCGGAGGATTCTCACAACCGCGTTCTTCTGAGTGGTATAAAAGGAGCCGTCTTTTGGGTGCCGGCTAGAGTGCACAGTTTCTTTATTGCCTTGATGGGAGACTTCCCAGCAACTTTTCCAATGGTTTGGCGCGACACTAAAAAGATGGATTTTAGTTCCGATGCCTCTGTTTATGACTATGTGTTAACGGCTATGCATGAGGACACTGATCGAGATCGGGAGATTGACTGGAGTGCGAAAACGGATGTTGAGCGTAAGCAGCGCCTCAAGGCAACACTTAACCTGATTGAAAGAACCCGGATCGCCTGGTTGGTATTGGCGGCCTGTTGGTTTTTGGTTTTTTAACCCGGTTTTATATCTGGCGGGTTGCTTCCGTTCCTGTGGAATGTGTATTGGCCGGAGGCAGAAATTTTGATTGTTACTTCTTTGCTGGCCTGTTTTATCAGCTTGATAAACTTTTTTTATCATCCATACCATTTCAGTGCGCGTTGATTGAATTGTCTGCTATGTTGTAAGAGTAGACATTCTGTGGGTTTTTAAGGCCCGATGTCTGAATGGACTGATCCTCGTAATGCAGGGAGTGATGATATGTCAGGCCAATACCTTTTGTATTATTTGAGTTCTCACCCGAATGAAACATGGCTCGATAGTTTAAAACAGCATTTTGTGGTAGTGGTCAGGGCTTCGGTGGATTCTTTCCCGGCTACTCGCGACGGCAAAGCCCCAGATCTGATCATCTGTGAATCTGAGAACGTTGACAATACATATGACAATTTGAAAGCCTGCAAACAGCGATTTGATCAGTTGGATGTCATTCTGGTGGCCGATCGATTGGATCTTCATGATCGTTTGAACATGTTTACCCTGGGTTGTGAGGATTGCATAGAGTCAAATCTGCATCCGGAAGAGTTGATTGCCAGGGTACAAAAGCTGGTATTTAACCGGGTTGCAAATCAACAGTTGAAAAGCCAGGTGGAAATGGCCACCGAGGCTGCTTATCAGGCAATGTCCAGCACCAGTGATTTGGGTGTCAACATTCAGTTTTTTCTCGATAGCGCAGATTGCCAGAATTTTGATGAATTGGGTCTTCGTGCATTTCAATCGTTTCAGAGTTATGGGCTTAAATGCAGTCTGCAGTTTCGGGGGCGCTATGAAACGAAAAATATGGAGGCCCATGGTATGGCCAAAGAGATGGAAACTCAGATTCTGTCAGAACTGAAGTCCGCCGGGCGTTACTTTGATTTCGGGTCGCGGTCGGTTATGAACTATAACCAGGTGTCGGTACTGGTTAAAAATATGCCGGTTAATAATCCCGAACGCTATGGCCAGATCAAGGATAATGTTTTTTCTCTATTGCAGGGGATTGATACTCGTATCAAAGCCCTTGATAACCTTAAAACCATACACCGGGAGCAGCAGGTTATTATGCTGTTGGTCGGTAGAATATCCTCGGTCCTCAATGATATCGATAAAAGCTACATGTCTGTTGTTCGCAGTGGGGGGGAAGTTGTGGATGATATGGCAGAGGCCATTCAACGAATGATCAATTATATGGGCTTGAACGAATCCCAAGAGCAACAGCTGGAAAAAGTTGTCGGTGAGGCAATAGAGCGACAGCAACAATTGTTTCGTGAAGGTCTTAAAGTGGATTCGAATTTTTCTGACCTGATTAGTGAGCTCAGCGGATTAATGGAAAGCTCCGGGTCCATGGATTCGGAGCGTATAATTTCGTTGATGCATAAATATGTCGATTGAAAGATCAGTAAAGCTCTAAGACAAGTGCTGCTTTTTCGCAGTAATCCTGTTCATCTACGTCATTTTTATGTTTGCCTTCATCTGAACGCACAAGGGTATAACTGAGACGGGATCCTTTGCAGACAGTCAGTCCAAGTACTTGGTTGGGGGTGGATACGTAGATGTCGAATTCGGCTTCTCCGCGTGTAACTTGTTCAAATACAATTTTTTTCTGGCTGATGGTAAAAACTTTCGCACCTTTTTTACTGGTCATATTAAATGGAGCGTTGTCTGGAGGAATGACAAATTCTGCTTCATCGCGAATCTCAATCGACGTTATGTTGCTGTCTGTTTCAACCGTGAGTGCGTAGATGTTGCTGTTTTCGGCGAGGGCAACGGAAGATATCAAGGTAACATAGATCGGTAATAGAATTTTGTGGGGTGACATGGGTGTTCCTGAGTATCAGTTACGTTTCTTTACTTAAGGGTAGGATAAGATGAAGCAACCTGCAAAAAAACCCATGGTACATTAGGCCGGTTGTTATTTTTTACTGTGAGCTGTTCTCTGGGGCTGCGACAGAACTTGTATACATTGGCTGGTTTATCATTGAAATAAGCAATAAACAGCACAACATATTGGCGCTAATGATACGTAACAAATGCAGAATACCGCAGACTGAATAGATTGGGAGAATTACTAAATGTCGGAAGTGAAGCATACAAAGTTGATTATTCTGGGATCGGGACCTGCCGGATATACCGCTGCGGTATATGCTGCCCGGGCTAACTTGAATCCGGTTCTGATTACTGGAATGCAAATGGGAGGACAGCTGACCACTACCACTGAAGTTGAAAACTGGCCGGGTGGCCCTCATGATTTGCAGGGCCCCAAGCTCATGGAAGATATGAAAGAGCATGCCGAGCGCTTCAATACAGAGATTATTTTTGACCATATTCATACAACTGATCTTAAGCAAAAGCCTTTTAAGTTGATTGGCGATCAGGCGACTTACACCTGTGATGCTCTGATTATCGCAACAGGGGCGAGTGCCCGTTATCTGGGATTGGATAGCGAAGAAGCGTTTAAAGGTAAGGGGGTTTCAGCCTGTGCCACCTGCGATGGTTTCTTCTATCGTAATAAACCCGTTGTGGTGGTGGGTGGGGGCAACACTGCCGTTGAAGAGGCATTGTATCTGGCCAATATCGCGTCCAAAGTTACGGTCATTCATCGCCGCGATGCTTTCCGTTCCGAAAAGATACTGGCAGACAGGTTATTGGAGAAGGCTGAAAACGGCAATGTTGAGATCCTGTGGGACTCGGTATTGGATGAGGTTGTTGGTGATGATATGGGCGTGACCGGCGCAAAAGTCAAGAATGTGAAGAGTGGTGAGATAACCGATGTTGCGGTGGATGGCTGTTTTATTGCTATTGGGCATTCGCCAAACACGGATATATTTACTGACCAGTTGGAGATGAATGGCGGCTACATCAAAGTTAAAAGTGGTTCAGAAGGTAATGCCACTGCCACCAGCGTTCCAGGTGTTTTTGCTGCTGGGGATGTCATGGACCAGGTTTACCGTCAGGCCATTACTTCTGCCGGTAGTGGCTGTATGGCTGCATTGGATGCTGAGAAATATCTTGATGGCCTGGAAAGCTGATTCCGTTGTGCCCTTAGATCAAATAAACCGGGGTTGCCCCGGTTTATTTGAGTTGTTCAATACTAAAACCAGCCTGTTTAAGTAGTTCTGTCAGGCTCCCTTCACCGACAATGTGTCCTGCCCCGACCACAATAAAAATCTGTTTCAGATGTTTAAACTTTCCTGATAATTGTTCCATCCAGTGCTGATTCCGATTGAGCAGCATAATCTCCTCAACCTCAGAAGAGCCTCCAAATGATTGGCTCATCAGTTCCGCCAAGTGATCAGCGTCGCTATCAAGCCATGTTTGTTCGAGTGTGTCCATCTGCATGGGGATATCCTTAAGTTCAAGCAGAGATTCTTTCACATAGGCGGCATTGTCCATGCTATAAACGCTTTGCAGCATTCGGAATTGTTCCATCGCGGTTTCAAATCCATCGATGGGTATGCCGTATTCTCTGGCTTTATTAGAAAAATGCAGGTCCACGCCAGACTGCGGTTGATAACCCAGTTTGATAATCTGGGCCATCGTCAGAGAGGTGACGAAACTCCAGGGCTGCTGGTAGCGAAAAAACTCCAGAGGAATACCATATTCATTGCCCAGGTCAGTAGCCAGTTTAATGGTTTCATCGTCCATCTGGTCATAGATCTCCTGACCTTCTGGTAGTTGTGACATCTGCTTGAAGACCTGTTTGTTGCTGTTATCTGACAGGTTGGCGACTTCCAGAATCAAGACATCGGAATTTTTCAGGGCCTCATAACTCCAGTCTGGTAGAGGATAAAAGTCAGGTCTCGCAACGTGTACTGAACCGCATAGGTATATGACTTGATCATTCTTTTCAGCTTTCCAGAAAATCCCCTGAGCGGATGCTGTGGTGGATAGAAAAGAAAGCCCAAGTAATCCGGCATACCAGCCCATAAGTTTTTTCAGGCCCATCGGATCAGCTCATTTTTTCTTTCAGGAAGGTTTTAAGGTTATCTTCTCTCTGCTGTTGCGAGAGGCGTTCCATCAATATGCGCGGTGGTGCGATCCGGTGTTCGCATTCTGCATCTGTTAAAGGACAGCGCTCACAGGTTTCATTGACCTTCATTTGTGGTACGTCCGGATCGTTCCAGAAAGCTACTTTCGATTGGAAGTTTTTATCTATTTGAAAACCAAGGGTCATGCCGCTGTTCATACCATCCAGCAGACTGAGTGGACGGGCCACTGCGATATTGAAAAACTCTTCTCCCGATGCCATGAAACGAGAGCGTTGAGAGGCAACCAATAAGGCGGGGTTGTCACCACATTTTTGAGCCTCCGCAAGCTGTTTCATCAAACTGATGGCAATCCAGCGTCGACAGTGGTGCTCATTTCCACCTATGCCTCTGGGAACGAAAATAGTGGTTGTATTCAGTTCTTTGGTCAGATGGTATTTCTCATTGTCAACTTCGTTTTGAAGCCGGAGATAATGCAGGCGTTGCATGCCAAAATGATGTGGCAACAATTGACTGATACGGTGCAGAAACATTTCCGGAGTCGCATTGTAACGCCCCATGATTTCGATCAATAAGTCGCTGCTCCAGGCTTCTTGCTGAAAGAATGCCGTCATATCCTGTATTAGTGTTGTTTCCGGTAAAATGACAGCACCGGCAAAGTAGGAGACTTTGAAGTTGTTGTAGACCTGATCAAAAGACTCCACCTTCATCCATGAAGAAGTACTTGGCCTGTCTTTAAGGTCCATGTATCGATAACCGATCTCCCGGGCCAGGATGAACATTCGCTGGGATTCGTTTAGATTGGTATTGATAACTACTTTTTCATTAGGCCCATTGATCCAGATGGAGCGTAGTGATTCCAGACCAGGGCGATGGCTCAGATCTTCATATTCCACCGCTACGCCCATTCTTTGCTGTAGAACTTCTTCAAATACCTGACAATTCAGGCCGGACGCTATTTGTGCTGCATACTCTTTGCGAAATTGAACAGCAGATGCCTCAATTTCTTCAAAATAGTTTTGATGCATTTTCTGATAAGAGCGTAAGGATGCGAGCAGGAAGTGCTCCACCTGCATATCGTAATTACGGCCGATTTCCAGCAGGGTTCTTACAAATGCCCCGGCTTTTGAAGGGGTGTTGGTCACTAAGTCAAATACATCTGTCAGTGTGATGCCAAACTGGTGAAGTGGAAACTCTTGAAAAACTGGGGAATTCAATAGCGCAGAAACTGGATTGTTTTCATCTTCCAGGTGCAAGGAGACAAGATCATCGAAAGATTGCCCAAGTCCTTGTGCAAGCTGAATAATTTTTTCGGGCTTAGGGTATTTTTTGCCTTTTTCGATTTCGCTCAAATAAGAGACCGACATACCAGTTTTTTCGCCAAGCTCTTTCAGAGAAAGGTTCTTTTGTTGGCGGAACTGTTTAACCTTGATCCCAAGGATAAATCGAAGGCTTTCACTATTAATTTCCATCACATCTTCTCTTTGTTATTGAACCGGCAATCTATGTAGCTGCTTTGAAGCGTATAAATTGTGCCCTGGGGCCGGGTTACTTTCTCCGATATCGTTTCTTAGGCTAAACCTTTCAGTTGTATCATCTGGTTCTGACAAGCTCCGGAATGTTTGTTTTGTGTACTACCACGAATTCCCCGGATTTTTTAGAGATTCCAACCTTTTATTGCGCAGCGTTTATTGCAGCCATATTGATTGCCTGTTGACCCAATCGCATCTGCCAATGGGAAATAACCCAATATTCGCCACTGGCGAAACATTGAATATTGTAGGCCTCCGCCAAGTATCTGCCAAGCTCATCTAATTTTGTTACAAGTTCATTTTATTTATACCGTTATCTAAAGCGAGGAGTGGTTTATGGTTTTGCCGGATAAGGGCTAACTGGTTGTTTTTTATAAGCTTGATACCTTTATTTATTTTGTAGCGAAATTACATAAAAAACGAAAAAAAGCTATTAGCGAAATTTCGCTTGACATGAAGTTACGCAAAAAATACCTTGTGCTGACTGGAGCTGAAAGAGTTCCTGGTTAACTTAAGAATGCTTGGGAGCGAGAACTTGTTATGAAAACAGCAGATCAGATCAGGCAAGACTGGGAAACAAACCCACGATGGAAAGGTATTACCCGAAACTACAGCGCTGAGCAGGTGGTTAACTTGCGCGGTAGTGTCCAGGTGGCGCATACACTGGCGGAGTTGGGAGCTAATAAATTATGGAATTATGTCAATAACGAAGACTATGTGAATGCCTTGGGGGCATTGACCGGCAATCAGGCAATGCAGCAGGTTAGAGCGGGTCTTAAAGCTATATATTTGTCCGGTTGGCAGGTAGCGGCCGATGCAAATCTGGCGGGTCAGATGTATCCGGATCAGTCGCTCTACCCGGCCAACTCGGTTCCTATGGTAGTAAAGCGGATTAATCAAACCCTGCAGAGAGCTGACCAAATTCACACGGCAGAGGGTGACGACAGTATCGATTGGTTCCAACCCATTGTTGCGGATGCAGAAGCAGGGTTTGGAGGTCCATTGAATGCGTTCGAGCTGATGAAGGCCATGATTGAGGCCGGTGCCGCGGGTGTGCATTTTGAAGATCAGCTGGCATCTGAGAAAAAGTGTGGCCACCTGGGTGGTAAGGTGTTGATACCCACGAGTCATTTTCTACGAAATCTGACTTCGGCACGTTTGGCATCTGATGTGATGGATGTCCCGACAGTAGTGATTGCCCGTACTGATGCTGAAGCGGCTACCTTGATTACCAGTGATGTCGATGAAGTGGACCGTCCGTTCATCACGGGTGAGAGAACGCCAGAAGGCTTCTTTTGTATCCGTAACGGCATCGATACTGCCATTGCCAGAGCGAAATCATATGCTCCTTATGCAGATTTGGTTTGGTGTGAAACCTCTACACCTGACTTGCAACAGGCTAAAAAATTTGCCGAAAGTGTCAGAAAAGATTACCCGGATCAGTTACTGGCCTATAACTGTTCGCCTTCGTTTAACTGGAAAGCCAAGCTGGATGACGACACTATTGCCAAGTTTCAGCGTGAGTTGGGGGCAATGGGATACAAGTTCCAGTTCATCACACTGGCAGGGTTTCACAGCCTGAATTATGGCATGTTTAATCTGGCGAAAGGCTACAAAGAGAGCGGTATGAGTGCTTATTCGAAGCTTCAGGAATCTGAGTTTGCGGCCGCAACAGATGGGTTTACTGCCACCAGGCATCAGCGCGAAGTGGGTACGGGATACTTTGATGCTGTGAGCCAAGCTGTTTCGGGAGGAAAGAGTTCAACGACCGCTTTAACAGGTTCCACCGAGGAAGCACAATTCAAGACCGCAGAACATGTTTGATAGATGATTTGGTTGGACGCATTCAACCCAGCTTGCGCCGGGTTGAATGCAGTGAGACTCGCCAGCGGAAGATCTGCAGGTATTTGGTCAGCAACCCTCTTCAACCATGCTCTCGACAAACTTGTCGATGATTTTTGTCTTTCATGTTTCTGCAGTAAAAACAAACCACTTATCTAAGGAACCTCTGAAAAATGGCCTATTTTCGTGCAGGACGCTGTCAGCCCCAGTCTCACATCCTCATTTACACTCGTAAATTGCGGTGTTGCCAGTGGTGCTTCCTCACCTGCATTTTTCAGAAGTCCCCTAACTTTTTTTGAGCGATGAATATCAATAATTCATGCTGTACCAATGCAGTGTTATGTGACTGCGTGAGAGAGCATTCGATTTGGCTTTGTTAGCTGATTTTGGCTGACAATACTCGTTCTCTCTGTGTGATATTAATTCATTGGTACGAGTTGATACTTATTCATTGTATTCCACGCCGGAAACAGATGGTTAGGCCGCTGTGGGCGTCGCATTACAGTTGGAACAAGTAATAAATTCCTGCTACCAACGGAATCTCACTGATCAAGAAAATCAGAAGCAGTAATGGCGCCATTTTTTCCAGTGAATGATCATGCACTTCAGTAGACATTGCGATGCTCCTTTAATTTCAAAATTAGAGTTATCTAATGCATGAAATCTTGGCGTAACTGAGCAATTCGGGTGATGATTTATGTCAACTTTAGCTGTAGATAATATACCTAGACTTTAGTCGATATCCCTTTGATTCCAGTCCTCTAGCGGTTAAGGGGAGCCAGGACAAACATTTCGTAACAGGCAAAGTTAAAAGGCCTGGTCTATGGTTTTGTTGTGGGATCGCATCTTAGAGGGGATGATGATATGTACAGACTGATGGTGTGTTTTTTTGCCATATATCAATTTACCCGTATCCGCTGTCATGGTGACGGGTTGACAGAAGAGCAGCGGGAAAGAAAGCAAGTATTGTTGAAGCAGAAAATCGAGATTCTTAAAACTTTGTGGATTATTACCGGCTTGTTTATGCTGCTCAATCCTCTGCCGGCTATTATGATTACAACGTTGTTGTTTATGACCTTTTTGTCTTTTTCACTATTGGATGAAACATCTGATCAGTAGCTGGGGGCTGTAAGGAGTCGTTGCAGATAACACGGCTCAGTCAATTTCCGGATTTGATGAACGGTTACGGAATTGAGACACTCACTTTTTTGGTCGCAGTGATCCACGATCCATTATGTCGAAGCAGAATATTCCATTATTTCCATTGCACACCCCTTTGCTGCCAGGCTGTGTATTGCCTCTGCAGATATTTGAGCCCCGGTACCTCGATATGGTTTCCCAGTGTATGCGCACAGGCAGCGGTTTTGTTGTGGTATTGTTGAATGAAGGTCAGGAAGTACAGGAGCCATCCGGTCAGAGCAAGGTTGGTGGGGTGCCGTTTTTTGGTACCGGAACTCTGGCCACGATCAGTGATTTCGGACAAATGAAAAACGGATTGCTGGCCATTACCGCTTTGGGACAGGAGCGGGTGGAAATCAGCCATGCTGAACAACTTAAAAGTGGTTTGTGGTGTGGCGACATTACGGTTCTCGAGCAGCGTGGAGCACCATCAGATGAGGATTTTGATGCCTTGTGCGATTTGCTTGGTAAGCTGCTTGCCCATGAGTTGATGGCCAATATAAGAGACATGGTGGAACTCAGTTCAGCGGAGCTGGTGATGAACTATTTGATCATGTTAATGCCCATGCCCAAGCAGCAAAAACAGGCTCTACTGGAAACCGATCACCTGGGGTTGCGCTGGGATGGTTTGCGTGAGTGTATCTCTCTGCTGGAGCAAAAAGTAAATGGTTAATCGCCATTAGGTCTGGCTGTAGGCATAACAGGTTAGGGTGATTAACTGCCAGTATAAAAACAGCTGCATAAAGCGGTTGATGCGCAATGGTGTCAGGCGAAAAAAAGCGTAAGCTACTCTCACCAGTGTGACAACCATGCTACCTAATAAAACCCCTGCTATCACATCACTGACCCAATGTACACGTAACCATAAACGTGAGTAGGCGATCAGGAATATCATGGCGATTGAGGCTGCATAAATAATCCAGCGGCGTTGGAATCTGATGTTCTCATTCAGGAATGCCGCCGTCAGGCCCCAATAGATAGTCGCAGCAGTCGCATGACCAGAAGGAAATGCAAAATCACTCATATGCACCAGGGCTGTCACCGGGCGGGCAACGTGAAATAATTCCTTCAGAAAGAATACGGTTATGGGCGCAATAATCAGAGCCAGTAATATGATAATACCTGCTCGACGACTGTGATGTATGGCCAGACCGCCGGTCCACATGACACCCAGAATAAAGACTATAAAGAAGTCTCCCATGTGAGTAATGAATAATGTCGGGGGCAATGTCCAGGCAGCATACATTTGTTTCAATCCCGACATAAACGGAAGATCCAGTTTTAATGGGATGTTCAGGCACAGCCACATCAGGCCCGCGCTGCTGAGTATTAACAAGAGTAATGACGCAAACGGTAACTCGTCCACACCCAGTTTATGGCGCCAGTGATTTACTTTCTGTTGGTGATGCTGGATCCAGTAATTCCCTAAACTAAACAGTGCGATAGATGTTGCCGCAATAAAAGACAAGATTACTGCCGGAGGCCACTGGTGCCAGTCCGACATAAGGTAATCTGCGGTCAGTCCGGCCATGTAACCGGGAACAATATAAATAGGAGCCCATGCGAGCACAGTAATCAGGTCCAGAGTAACAAATCTGCGTGGTGGCATCGAAAGCGTGCCTGCAATGAAGGCCACAAACGGACGGATCGGACCGATGAAACGTCCTGCGATGACACTATAAGTTCCCCACTTGTCGATAAAACGTTCGGCCAATGACAGAACGCCGTTATATCTTCGGACAATTGGCCAATGATGTAGCCGGTTGCGCAGTAGGTATCCAAGATAGAAACTTAAAATATTCGCCAAGCTGGACGCTGCCCCGGCAACCAGGACTAATGGCAGCAGCCCGGAAATTCCCATGCTGGCAATCAGTGCGGAGGCGGCGAACAAGACCACGACACCTGGCACCAGAGCACCGATGAATGCGAAAGACTCGATAAAGGTAATGGTGAAAATCGCGTAGAGAGCAAATTCGGGATTGGTGCGTATCCAAGCTGTTACAAAATCCATACTTGACCTGAAACTCATAAAGTAAGCTTTGGCATTTTACTGGAGTGTCAAGATGGATACGAGTGGGTATAATCACGGGTCATATGACATTTGATTGTCGTTGGTTTGGTCCGGCCTGAAAAATAGCCGAGTTAAGTGAGGTGCAGAGGCCCATTGTTTAAAGCCCGGTTGCTTTAGCTAAAGTGGGATAGCGCGAAGTTTTATGACTAAATCAAATCTCTCAGACAACTGACGGTTTACCAAAGAGCTGAACTCATGAGTATCGCCGAATACATGAAAAACGTCGGGCAGCAGGCCCGGATTGCCTCGGCTGTAGTGGCCCGTGCAACAACGCTGAAAAAAAATAATGCCCTTCTGTATACCGCAGAATTACTGGACCAGAATCGCATTTCACTGACCCGTGAAAACAGTCGGGATCTGGAGCGAGGTCAGGCCAATGGGTTAACAGATGCCATGTTGGATCGATTGACTCTGACCCCCAAACGTATTGATAGCATGATTGAAGGGCTGCATCAGGTAGCCGCTCTAGCTGATCCGATTGGCACCATTTCCGGTATGAGTTATCGGCCTTCAGGTATTCAGGTGGGTAAAATGACCGTTCCGCTTGGAGTTATCGGCATTATTTATGAATCCCGTCCTAATGTAACTATTGAGGCGGCCAGTCTGTGTCTGAAATCCGGGAATGCCACTATTTTACGTGGAGGCAGCGAAGCAATTCATTCTAATCAGGCATTGGCATCTTATATTCGCCAGGGGCTGATAAAAGCGGAATTGTCTGAGCATGTTGTCCAGGTGGTTGAAACGACAGACCGGGAAGCCGTCGGGCATCTTATTACTATGCCAGAATATGTGGATGTCATTGTGCCTCGGGGTGGTAAAGGTCTGATTGAGCGCATCAGCCGTGACGCACGGGTACCGGTCATCAAACACCTGGATGGTATTTGTCATACTTATATCGATGCAGCCGCAGACATGGATAAGGCCATCCGAATTGCCATCAATGCCAAGACCCAGCGCTATGGTGTTTGTAACACCATGGAAACATTATTAGTTCACCAGGCGGTTGCTCAGACGATGTTACCGGAGCTGGCCGATAAATACGCACAATTTAACGTTGAACTGCGTGGTTGTGACACAGCTGTTGCAATGATTCAGTGTAAGGCCGCTGTGGAAGAGGACTGGTCAACCGAATATCTCGCACCTATTCTGTCTGTTCGGGTTGTCGAAGACATGGAACAAGCCATTGAGCATATTAACTATTATGGTTCGCACCATACTGATGTCATTGTGACTGAAAATTATACCCTGGCGCGAGAATTTCTGGCTGCAGTGGATTCATCGTCAGTCATGGTCAATGCATCAAGTCGCTTTGCAGATGGTTTTGAGTATGGGTTAGGCGCAGAGATCGGTATCTCCACAGATAAGATTCATGCACGGGGGCCGGTCGGGCTTGAGGGTTTGACTTCGCAGAAATTTATCGTTTTCGGTGATGGACATATACGTCAGTGATAGCAGTATTTGGTGGGACATTTGATCCTTTTCATTTTGGTCATTTAAAGCTTATCCGGCATTGTATGAAATACCTGCAGCCGGATGAGTTACGTTTGTTACCCTGTTATCAGTCCGTGCATAAATCAGCGGCTCATGGCCCGGTGGAGCATCGCCTGGCAATTCTGCAACTGGCTATTTCTGAGTTGCCGGCACACTGGGCGCAAAAGTGTGTGATTGATGAGCGGGAAATCAAATCCAGTCAGCCTATTTATACTTATGAGTCAATGCTGAGCATGCGTGCAGAAATCGGCGATGACAAAAGTCTGGTGTTTGTAATGGGCGCAGACTCATTGCAGGGCTTTCATAATTGGGGGAACTGGCGGGAAATTCTTGATCTCGTGCATCTGGCGGTCTTTGCCCGTCCCAGATATTCTCTTGAACAGCTGTCTCCATTTTTACAAAATCAATTGCTGCATCGGCAGACTTTTTCTGTGTCCGAGCTGAGTCAGAAACCGGCCGGGTCGATTTGGGTGGATGATACTTTGGCGGCGGATGTATCCAGCACAGAGCTTCGGACTCAAAGCGGGCCCAGAAAGGAATGGTTGTCGGATAAAATCAGGGCATACATTGATGCCCATCACCTCTATAATGATTCAAAGTAAGTTAGCGAATCAATCCTGAATAAAGGTAATGAATGTCTTCTCAAAAAGCTCTTAAAGAAGTGGTGCTTGAAGCACTGGATGATATCAAGGCGCAGGATGTTGTTGCCCTGGATGTTGCGGATAAAACCAGTATCACTGACCTGATGGTTATTGCTTCAGGGACTTCCAGTCGTCATTTGCAGGCGATTGTCGATAATGTCTCCGAAGACGCCAAGGCCCACGGTTATATGACCATTGGGCGTGAGGGCGATCCTGGTTCTGAGTGGGTGCTCATCGATTTTGGTGATCTGGTTCTGCACGTTATGTTACCGGCGACCCGGGCATATTATGATCTCGAACGTTTGTGGGAAGGACCGGCGGCAGTCAATCGTAATTCTTCACCCGAATGAAGATTCGTTGCCTGGCGATAGGCACCCGGATGCCTGCTTGGGTTTATCAGGGAGTGGAAGAATACACCAAGCGGTTACCCAGAGATTTTTCACTGGAATTCGTTGAGTTGCCTCTGGGTTATCGTGGTAAAAATACTGATAAAAAAACAGCGATGGCGGCTGAGGCGAAGTCCATCAGGGATGCATTGCAAACGTCAGATAAAATTATTGCTCTGGATGTAAAAGGTCGTTCCTGGTCGACAGAAAAACTTGCCCAGCAGGCTGAACAATGGCGTCAGGATGGGCACAATCTGGCTATTTTGGTTGGCGGGCCCGACGGACTCGACTCGGAACTTTTACAACAAGCTCAATTGCGTTGGTCGTTGTCAGAGCTTACCCTCCCACATCCGATGGTGCGATTAATTCTTGCTGAGCAGTTGTACCGTGCCTGGACTATTTTAATGAACCATCCTTACCATAAATGAGCCGTTGTAGCCCATGGATGCAATAAACATCCAAGACCGTTCTGGTGAAAAAAACCTCGTACTACGAAGAGCGGTTGTTGCTGTTTTTCTGGTATTTCTGATGTGTGCCGCATTGTTGTGGCGGATGTTTTTTTTGCAGGTCGTTGAGCATGATATCTATGTGACCAAGTCTACAGCCAATCGTGTTCAGGTACAGCCGATTGCTCCTACTCGTGGTCTCATTTATGACCGCAATGGTCACCTTTTGGCTGAAAACCTGCCGAGCCATCGTTTGTCGTTGGTGCTTGAGCGAATCGATGATCTCGACGCAACTCTGGCAGAGCTTAGAAAATATGTCTCTATCAGTGATCGTGAAGAGGAGCGCTTTCGTGAGCGGGCTCAGCGCTATCGTCGTCCCTATGAACCCATTGAGCTGAAAGACAGTCTGACTGAAGATGAAATTGCCCGGATAGCCGTTAATAATTATTTTCTCAAGGGGGTGGAGGTCGATGCCAATCTTATTCGGCGTTATCCCTATGGTTCTACGTTTTCTCATGTATTGGGTTATGTCGGTAAGATCAATGAGGCTGAATTAAAAGCTCTGGATCCAGGGTTATATGCGGGGACCAACCAGATTGGCAAGGTTGGGGTCGAAAAAACCTATGAGCTGGACCTTCTCGGTACACCGGGTTATCGAACCGTAGAGATCAATGCCCGGGGCAGAATCCTGCGTACCCTGGATAAAGTGGCGCCAGTCCCCGGCGCTGATCTCAAACTATATCTGGACCTGGGGCTGCAGCAAAAAGCAGAACAGTTACTAGAAGGGCAGCGCGGGGCTATCGTTGCTATGGATCCCAAGACCGGCGGTATTTTGGCCATGGCATCTTCTCCGAGTTTTGATCCGAATCTGTTTGTTACCGGCATCAGTTCTGAGGTTTATTCAAAACTTCGTAATTCCCGTGACGTACCGTTTCTCAATCGTACCACCCGTGGTTTGTATCCACCGGCGTCCACCATCAAGCCGTTTCTTGGGTTGGGAGCATTGAAATATAACGTGGTGACCTGGAATACCAAGATATGGAATCCAGGTTACTGGGATTTGCCAACGGATCTGGCTTCTGGGCGTACCCGCTGGCGTGACTGGACCTGGCGCTACGGCAAAAAGCCGGAATGGATTGATCTGAATAAGGCTATTGTGCAGTCGGTGGATACCTACTTTTATGAAGTGGCTTACAACATGAAGCTGGAGGCGATGCATGACACGCTGGCTTCATTTGGTTTTGGCGCGGATACCACTCTTGATGTGTATAACGTTGCTGGTGGGATCAATCCGACCCGGAAATGGAAAAAAGAACGTCAGGGTTTTTCCTGGTTTGCCGGTGACTCTGTCAATATGGGGATTGGGCAAGGGTATCTGCTTGCATCTCCACTTCAAGTGACAGCGGCTTTGACTGCTATTGTTAATGATGGCCAGTGGAAAACCCCTCGGTTGGAAATGTCCTCCAGTCGGGATTTGCAATCTGTCGACGCAGCTGTTGTTCCACCACCTCTGGATTTGCCAAAAGAAGATTTCGAGAAGATGAAAAAGGCTCTCGAGGAAGTCATGCATGGCCGGACAGGTACTGGCCGTAGTACCGGCTGGAATGCACCTTTCAAAATGGCCGGTAAAACCGGTACTGCGCAGGTATATACATATGCCGAAGACGAACTCTATGATTCAGATGAGGTGCGCGAGCGTCTGCGGGATCATGCATGGTTTACAGGTTTTGCACCGTTTGAGGATCCACAGATTGTAGTCACAGTACTGGTCGAGAACGGTGAGCACAGTAGTGCGATGGCAAGAATGGCCAGAGCAATGTTTGAATATTGGTTGTTACCTTCAACCCAAGCCGCTGCGAAGGAATAAAAATATTATGGCTTTCCAGGAATATGTCCGTTCACTGCCAGAGCTTGATTTGCGCGGCGGACCATCCTTGTCTTATCGATTGCATATAGACGTACCGTTGCTATTGATGTTGTTAATGGTCTGTCTGGGTGGGCTGGTGGTGCTGTACTCTGCTTCTGGCGGCAGTGCTGTGATGGTTGAAAAACAGGCTATGAGATTTGGGCTGGCGTATATCATTATGATTGTCATTGCCCAGATGGATCCCAGAGTCTATGCCCGCTGGGGATTGGGCGTATATGTTGTGGGGAATGCGCTGCTGGTGGCTGTTTTGGTGATGGGCAAGTCCGGTAAGGGGGCTCAGCGTTGGCTGGACTTACCAGGTTTGCCGGCATTTCAGCCGTCAGAAATAATGAAGCTGGCAGTTCCTATTGTGTTGGCTTGGTACTTAAGCCGAAACCCGTTACCGCCGAAGCTCAAACATTTATTTTTGGGCGGAGTGGGGTTACTCATACCTACGGCATTGATCGTTCAACAACCCGATCTTGGTACATCATTGCTGATTATGATCTCCGGGATATTTGTTATATACCTTTCCGGGATTAGCTGGAAGTTGATTGCCAGCTTTGTTTCCATGGCACTGGCTATGGGACCGGTGATGTGGTTTTTCGTCATGCGGGAATATCAGAAGCAGCGCGTACTGACTTTTTTAAATCCAGAGTCTGATCCTTTGGGAGCTGGCTGGAATATTATTCAATCCAAGACGGCTATTGGTTCCGGAGGGATAGAAGGTAAAGGGTTCATGTTGGGTACTCAGTCGCAGCTGGATTTTTTACCCGAAAGCCATACCGACTTCATTATCGCAGTATTGGGTGAAGAGTTTGGTTATATCGGAGTGATGCTGCTGACCACTCTGTATCTGGCAATCACTATCCGTGGCATGATTATTACAGTCAGGGCCAGAGACAGCTTTGGGCGTCTATTGGCCGGGAGTATTACGCTGACATTTTTTATCTATGTATTTGTGAATATCGGAATGGTCAGTGGTATTTTGCCAGTTGTTGGTGTGCCATTACCGTTGATCAGCTATGGAGGGACCTCTATTGTGACCTTGATGACCGGGTTTGGCATTCTTATGTCCATTAGTACTCATCAAAAACTATAAAAAATAATTCATGACTAAAATCCTGTATCTATTGTGTTGGTGTTGTCTGTCATTTTTGTCTGCTCAAACTTTGGCTGAGTCATTTGCCGATAATCCAGCTGTTAAGACTTTTATGGCTAAATTGGTGGCTGAGGATAATTTCAGTCAGCAGCAGCTGGATGAGTGGTTTGGCCAGGCACGTTATCAGGACAGTATTATCGAAGCCTTTAATCGTCCCAAGGAAGCAACTTCCAGTTATAAAAGCTATAAGCCAATGTTTGTGTCTGCTGAGACTATGACGCGTGGAAAAGTGTTTGCAGAAAAATATCGGGTGGCACTGACCAGGGCTGAATATGTTTATGGTGTCCCGGCGGAGGTGATCCTGGCTGTGATTGCAATAGAGTCTCGGTTTGGTCGTACCATGGGTGGTTATAGAGTGTTTGATGCTTTGGCAACAACCGGATTTTACTATCCGCGCAGAGCAAGTTACTTTCAGCGAGAATTGCGAGAGTTTTTACTGATCAGTCGGGACCAAAAAATAGATCCGTTTTCGGTCAAAGGTTCTTATGCCGGTGCTATGGGATACCCGCAATTTATGCCCTCAAGTTTCAGAGCTTATGCGGTCGATTTTGATTTTGACGATCACATTGATATCTGGAATAACCCGGTGGATGCGATTGGCAGCATAGCTAATTACTTCAAGGTGCATGGATGGACCAAGGATGCGCTGGTGGCAGTTAAGGCCAGTGTCAGTGGAGATCAATATGAATCCTTGATTCCTGATTCCATGAAACTCGGACCGACAGTTGAAAATGCCATGAACAGTGGTTGGAAACTGGAGCAGGATATTCCTGATAAACAACAACAAACCATTCCCTTTAAAGTAGAGACAGAGGCTGGTATGGAATATTGGCTGGGGTTGAAGAATTTTTATGTCATTACCCGTTATAACCATAGCCGGTTGTACGCTTTGACGGTACATCATCTCGGGCTTGAATTTCAGTCACTTTTTGGGCAATGAGAAGGAGATCGAGGGGTGGATAGTTCCGAACATGAGTACTGGATGGCGCTGGCATTGGAACAGGCGGAAAAAGCCAGGGCAATAGATGAAGTCCCTGTCGGAGCAATTGTAGTTCGGGATGGAGAGGTGATCGGGGAGGGGTACAATCAACCCATCAGCATTAATGACCCTTCTGCCCATGCAGAAATCATGGCGCTCAGAAACGCTGCGCAAAGGGTCAATAATTATCGCTTACCGGGCAGTACTCTGTATGTCACGCTGGAGCCTTGTACCATGTGTTTCGGGGCAATGATCCATGCGCGGGTTGAGTCATTAGTATTTGGTGCGTGTGAGCCGAAAGCCGGGGTTGTATGCAGTGCTGACCAAATTGTTAAAAAAGATTATTTCAATCACCGCATAAAAGTAGTAAAAGGCATTCTCGAATCTCGTTGCGGTGGGATGCTGTCAGATTTCTTCAAAGCCCGTCGGGCGCAAATCAAGAAAGCCAATCCGTAGTCCTGGAATAATCATGCCGTCACATGTCTGACACGATGATGTGTAAGCTGATTCTGCATTTCATTTAAGGGTGTTTCCTTTGCCTTATATACGTTTGTCTGTACTGTATTTTGCCTACTATGCAATTTTTGGTGTCCTGATTCCGTATCTGGGACGATATCTCAATCACTACGGCTATAATTTTCAGCAGATTGGCATCGCAATGGCCTGCCTGACCGGCATTAATATGCTTGCTCCTTTTGTATTGGCTCGTATCAGTGATGTTTTGGGGGTCCGTTTACCTCTGGCACGTGCAGCAGCTTTGTTAATGATACTGGCGGCATGGTTGTTTGAGCCTCAGATTGGTTTTGGTCGTGTTATTCTTTCGGTGCTTTTGATCGGTTCTGGTCTCAGTATGGTGCTACCGCAGCTGGAAGCAGTGACGCTTGATTATCTGGGTGAAAATAAACACCGCTATGGTTTTATTCGTTCCTGGGGAGCTGTCGGTTTTACGTCCATCGTTTGGACGGTTGGGCCGATCATGGACGAATATGGTATCCAGTGGTATCGCTATCTGTTAATGGCCACTGTCGTTGCACTATTTGCGTTTATGTTTCTGCTAAAAGATCCGGAATATCATTCTTATGGTGAAACCGGAGTTGATATCAAAGGCAATGGCCTGGAACATTTCAAAGAAATGTTTGTCGTCGTTCTGTTTGTTGTTTATCTGATTAACCAGACTGCTCTCGCGCCTTATAACAGCTTTGCTGATTTATATTGGCAAAGCTGGGGACACAGCTCCAGTAGTATTGGAGTATTGTTGGCAGTTGCTCCGATTGCAGAAACTGCGTTGACTTTTTTGATTCCTATTGTGTTGTTCCGATTCGGTTACTTTAAGATTCTCTGTCTGGCTTTGTTGCTGAGCGTTATTCGTTGGTTTGTGATGGCGAGTGTGCCGGGCAACTTTGCCGCAATGGCAGCTGTTCAACTGATTCATGCATTTAGTTTTGGGGCCATGCATGTGACCGCCATGTTTTTGATTGGGCAGGTCTTTTATCGTCACCAGCGCGGGATGGGGCAGAGCCTTTATGTTTGTCTGGTCAGTGGTCTTGGTCTGGTGTTGGGGAATGTTTATGGTGGGCATTTTTGGAATGGTGGAGAAGGCGCCCGCTTTGTATTCTTCAGTTCCAGTGCAATGTGTCTGATTGCACTGGTTCTGGCTGTACTTTACATGCGTCCACAGAAACTGTTGGCTTTATCCGCTGCTCGCACCAGTCAAAATACGGCTGTATAGATCAAGATATTGCTGCGCCGGGCTATCCCAGGAGAAGTCCTGTTCCATGGCCCGATGCTGCATTTGGTTGTAGATATCCCGGTGATGTTGCCAAATGCCGAGAGCTTTGAGAATGATCTGCTTGCAGGCTTCGGCAGACGGTTCGACAAAACTGAAACCAGTGGCAATGGAAAGGTTGTTGTGGTGATCATCAAGGCCGACCACGGTATCTTGTAAACCTCCAGTCGCTCTGACAATAGGCAGGGTTCCATATTTAAGGCTGTAGATCTGGTTGAGCCCGCATGGTTCGAATGCGGAGGGCATCAGGAAAAAATCTGCGCCAGCCTCAATCTGATGGGATAATGGCTCATTGTAACCATGCGTAAAATGGACTCGGTCAGGAAAATCTGCCGCCAGCTGACTCAGCCAGTCGGAAAAATCTTTATTTCCCGATCCCAATGCCACAATCTGAAAATAGTGGTCGTGATGATTTAGCAATTCCTGCAGTGCGGGGAGTAGAAACTGAAATCCTTTCTGATCTGTCAGGCGGCTGACAATGCCCAATACCGGAATATCTGGGTTGACCTGCAGTCCGCTCTGCTGCTGCAGATCCTGTTTGCATTGATGTTTTCCGCTGATATCGGAAGCTGAAAACGTCGCACTGATATGTGCATCAACCTCAGGATTCCAGCTGTTGTAGTCGCAACCATTTAAAATACCGTAGAACGAATCCCGCCGGCGACCATAGTACATCCATAAGCCATGGCTGCCTTCAGGACTCAGCAACTCGTTGCGATATCCAGGGCTGACAGCACAGACGGCATCAGCCATTACAATCCCACCTTTCAAAAGATTTATTTTGCCGTGATCTTCAAACACTTCCGAAGTGAAAAAACCGGGGTGCATACCTATTTCGTAACGTTGCTCGCCAGGGGTATGCCCCTGGAACAGCCCATTGTGAATGCTTAAAAGTGTGCGGGTATGAGTAAAGCCTGGATGACGGTGCAAGTGTTCCTTGAGGTAAAGCGGTGTCAGAGCCGTCTGCCAGTCGTTGCAGTGAATAATATCTGGATACCAGTTCAACACGTCGCAGATATCGAGTGCTGCCTTACAGAGCAGAGCAAAGCGGATGGCATTGTCGCCGAAGTCCCCCTGCTCATCAAAATAAAGACCTTCGCGGTCAAAAAAGTGATTATGTTCAACTAAATAAACGGTGACTCCAGAGACTTCAGTTTCCCGGATAGCAGAAAAGTAACTGTTGAAGTGATTCAACCGGGTCTCAAGCTGAGGGATGCGAACCGGAAAATTTTTGGCAAGCAATGGACGATAACATGGGATGACGACTCTGACATCGGTGCCTTTTTTGACCAACTGTTCCGGCAGCGCGCGGGCAACATCTGCCAGCCCGCCGGTTTTTACCAGTCCATCCATTTCAGAGGCCAAAAATAATACTCTCATTTATAACTCCTCTATGGGAAACGTTTAGTGCGGATACTGAAAATGTGGTTCAACTAATGATGATCATTTTGACACAGGCTTGAATCAGGGGACAGATCCCGAAAATGATCGGGATCTGATATGGGCAGGATGTATTGCTTAAAAGCCGATTTTAGCGCCTTTGGGGATGACCACGACCCCTTCCGCAGATACATGGAAGCGTTCACGATCATGTACCGGGTCTTCACCAATAACTGTACCGGGAGCTAAGCTGACATTTTTGTCTAGAATTGCTCGTCGGATACGACAACCGCGGCCAATATCGCAGTTGCCCATGATGACGGAACTGTCGACATAGGAATGACTGTGAATATGGTTGTTAAACCCCAGTACCGAGTTGTAGACAATTGAACCGGAGATAATACATCCTGATGCGACCATTGAACGAATGGCTTGCCCGGTACGATTTTTTTCGTCGTGGACAAACTTGGCGGGTGGAAGCGGGGGATGATAGCTACGTAGGGGCCAGTGTTTGTTGTAAAGATCGATCGGTGGAATGACCGAAATCAGATCCATATTGGCTTCATACAAACTGTCTATGGTGCCCACATCTCGCCAGTATCCTCGGGAGTTTTCCGGTTCACCGCGAATTTCGTTGATGGAAAAATCGTAGACATAGACGTCTCCACTCCTGAAGAGCTGGGGGATAATGCTATGACCAAAATCATGCAGCGACTCCATGTCTTCAGCATCTTCCTTTAATGTCTGGACCAGCGTCTTGGCATCAAAGATATAGTTGCCCATTGAGGCCAGTGCATATCCGGGGCGACCTGGTATGGTTTTGGGGTTTTCTTTTGGCTTTTCCTCAAAGCCAATCATCTTGCCATCTTCATCAACTTCAATGATCCCAAACTGATCAGCCTGGCTAATCGGGACCGGGATGGCTGCAACCGTTAGAAGGGCGCCATGATCATGGTGAAAATTGATCATCTGGCGAATATCCATTTTATAGATGTGATCCCCACCAAACACGCAGACTACTTCGGGGTCCATGCCTTCAACCAGATTGACATTCTGATAAATGGCATCAGCGGTGCCCTGGTACCAGTGCTTGCCTGTTTGCATTTGAGCAGGAATTGGATCAATGAACCGGCTGGTCAGGCCAGTTACCCGCCACGAGCGGCTGAGGTGTTTGAGTAGTGAATGGGACTTAAATTGGGTCAGTACAAAGATTTGAAGTAAATCTGAATTAACAAAATTGTTAAGAACAAAATCGATGATTCGGTAATTACCGCCAAATGGTACTGCTGGCTTGGCTCGCACAGAAGTCAACGGTGCCAATCGTGTGCCTTCCCCACCTGCAAGAATCATTGAAAGAATGCCTGACATGCTTTCACCCCTTATTGATAGGTTTTGGTTTTATTGTTATTAAAATTGCTTTTCTTTCATGACTGTCCACACCATTATTACAATTGCTTTGATTAACTCTGGTTCCGGAAAGCCGCTTTGTCATTCATGCCAAAGAAAACATCTGAATATTCCGGCTGCTGTCTCTTATGTTCAATAAATACTAACAACCCTATTACCATTGAGATTAATGCCAAGAAAATCAATAGTTTTGTCTTCATTCGTTGATTTAAACCCGTTCTTTCATCTATTGGGGGTAGATTAACGGCTGCTTTTCGGCCTGTCTAATAGAAACCTGAAACCAATCTCTGTGTTTACGTTCAAAGTTTTTGTCCATGCTACGATAGGACGATTAGATCTATTTCCGCAACACATCTGTTATGATTTGTGACCATTCAATGTGAGTGTATGGAGAGTTAGTCAATGTTCAATCATTTGTGTGTAGGTGCTGTGGGCCTTATGCTGCTATCTATGGGGGCTGTGGCCGAGAAGAAGCCCATTACCATTGCAAGTGGCACACAGTTCGAAGTATCTGTTGTGGTTGATACCGAGGTAAATCCGGACCAGCAGACAGAAGTGGTCCTCGACCCAAAGGCTGTTGATAGTGGAAAATTGAGTGAGCCTCTTCCCAGTTATTGTCTGTTAAATACCACTTCAATAGTAAATGATAAACATTTGGCTTTGCAGGCGGGAAAAATGGTTTGCGTGACAGATGATAAAAGAATTTTGGAGGCGCAATTGTCGGGCACTGTCGATACCGGCCTTAATTGTGATAGCTGTACTGATTTAAAATTGTCTGCTGGTGAAACTTTTACTTTGCAAATCGATAGCGAAGCGACTTTGAATCTGCAGGTCAGAGCAGACGGTATGGCGCAAGAGTAATTGGGTTTTGTGCAGCATCACAATTTGTGATGCTGCAATTCAAGGGCTTTACTGGGATGAATTGTTGAATAAAAATTCCAGTAATGCTTTTTGAGCATGCAGGCGGTTGCCGGCTTGTGGAAAAGCAAAAGAACGTGGGTCATCAAGCATATCCTGACTGACTTCTTCGCCTCTATGGGCAGGCAGGCAGTGGAGGAAGATAGCTTCTTTTTCTGCCAGGTCCATTAAATCAGGACTTACTTGATAGCCTTTAAATTTTTCCAGGCGCAGCTTCTGCTCTTCTTCTTGGCCCATTGAGGCCCATACGTCAGTTGTTACCAATGACGCTCCCCGAACAGCTTCCTGTGGATCACGTATGATCTTAACCCGTTCGCCGGTGCTTTCTAACAAGCTTTGCATGGGTTCAAACCCTTCCGGACAGGCAATATTAAGATTGAAATCAAACTGCACTGCAGCATTGATATAGGAGTTACACATATTGTTTCCATCACCGATCCAGGTAACAGTTTTCCCTTTTATATCCCCTCGCGCTTCGTGGTAAGTTTGCATGTCGGCCAGCAACTGACAGGGATGATAATCGTCGGTGAGTGCGTTGATAACAGGAATGCGGGAGTATTGTGCAAACTTCTCTATGCTTTGGTGGTCAAATGTTCTGACCATAACTGCATCAACCATCTCAGATAGGACTCTGGCTGTATCTTCAAGAGGTTCACCACGACCAAACTGAGCATCTCGTGGGGAGAGAAAAATGGCATGTCCGCCCAGCTGTGCCATTCCCGTTTCAAATGAGATACGGGTTCGGGTAGAGGATTTCTCAAAGACCATGGCCAGTACATAATTCTTAAACGGTTCATAGTTTTCCCGCCGCTTCTGCATGGCCTTCAGTTCAATAGCTCTGACAATCAATGCATGCAGTTCTGGCTTGGACAAGTCACTTAAGGTCAAAAAATGCCTTACCTGACCCATGGCGTATCTCCTCTTTTTTAATACTGACACTGCCGAATGGCTGAAATAAAAAAGCCGACTCATAACAATGGAAAACAATAATCTCGCCATTGTCAGGATCGGCCTTCAAATGCGTTTATAATACGCTAAGAAACGGAGTCTACCGACTACAGAAGGGTAAGGCAATTGTGAGATTCAGTTCTGATTATGGCTATTTGAGGTAAGTCATCGACGGGTGCAAAAACCTAGTCTAAGGATTAGAATGAAGCAATGTTTAATCTGACTTATATGCTAGGATATTGTTATGACTGATACGATTGAAACGATTAAAGAACAGATTTCTGCGAACCCGGTTCTGCTATATATGAAAGGTAATCCGAATCAGCCGATGTGTGGTTTTTCTGCTCGTGCTGTGCAACATCTGATGGAATGCGGTCAGCGTTTTGCGTATGTTGATATTTTGCAGAGTCCCGATATCAGGGCAGAACTTCCTAAGTATGCGAATTGGCCTACATTCCCTCAATTATGGGTTAATGGTGAACTGGTTGGTGGCTGCGACATCGTTTCTGAGATGGCAGAGTCAGGTGAGTTGAAGTCTCTGATTGATTCGGCTGCCCCAAAAGAATAAAACGTTACTTCACCTCCAGGGTCGTTGAAGATTTTTTGAGTCGACCCTGCTTTATCTTTCAGAGGTTCCCTAGGCATAAAGTTAGGCTGTGACACTAGACAGGCTGGCATGACTGGTTCAAGTGCTTACATATTCTCTAGTATCCCACTACCTTATTCGTTTTCCTTGATATCTTTTCCCATCCCATCCCATCCCATCCCATCCCATCCCATGCCATCCCATGCCATGCCATGCCATCCCATCCCTGCTATATGAGGCATCTGGGGATACTGCTGGACAGATGAGCATGCGCGTTTTTTATAGAGCTGCCTGAATCTGTTTGAGTGGTAACTTGATGATCATAAGGGGGGAAGGGATGAACGGAGCAGCGCTTTCGCTCATCCCGGTTGTTTGGCCATTTATGGTGTGGTAACCGATATAGTATGGGCTAGCGTGACCTGTTGACCAGGAGGGACTGAGATGTCTTCAAGATTTGCTGTCTCAAGGCATAAATATTCAGAATTTCCTCCTGGGTGAATATCTGTCATGGCTTGGGTCGTCTGATCGCTTGGATGCCACAGAACAGTTGTGTCGGCGTTACTGGGTTGGCACTTAATAAGACGATTAAGGCCTGAGTCGTGGAGCTCCCATCCTTCCATATTGGAGATTGTGGCATCCCAGGGAAGGTTGGCGTCAATCGAATTGGGAGTTCTTTTTACTGCGTAATTGGCGAGTTTGTCTTTGTATGTCTTGTCTTCCAGTCCTTTTAGTTGAACATTGCTTGGGTGGCTGACGGAAAAATACGAATGCAGTGCGGTTTGAAAAAAGACCGGAGAGGGGTGTTCGTGTTTAAAACTCAAGATCTGGGTTAGTGTGTCGTTCAGAACAAAACGTTGTTTTATTTCATATCGAGAATTTTCAGGCAGGTGCTTCAGTGATCCGCTTAAAGATAGAGTGAGAGATTGTTCGTCACTGTGCTCCAGGGTCCAGAGTGATGTTCTTGCCCAGCCATGGCTTTCATATCCTTCTTTGCCTCCAAACCAGGGCCAACAGACTGGAATTCCGCCTCTTATGGGTTTGCCTGGTTGAGGTGGAATCCGGGATAGCCAGAAGACGGGGGCTGCATTTTTTGGCACCCACTGCAACAACTGACCTCCCCAGAGACTGATTTGAAGCTGACCAAGGGGGGTGTTTAGTTCCAGGCAGGGTTTATCTTGCCAGATGTACTCTTTAATCATGATGTTTTCCGGTAATGAAAAGTAGGAAAATACTGGTCTTGAAAATAGCAGTCAAATACGTATAATCGCGCCACTTTTTGTGCCCTTCAAAATTTGGAGAGCATAATCGTTGGGCAGGCTCAAAATCGGGTCTGATTAAAAAAGCCATTAACCTTCCGGTTATGGTGGACACTAACGGTAAGTGATTTCAAAACTTACCCCAGATAGGAGAACGCGATGGTAACTATTCGCCTCGCTCGTGGCGGTTCCAAGAAGCGCCCATTTTATCATCTGACCGTTGCTGATAGCCGCAATCCTCGTGATGGCCGTTACATTGAACGTGTTGGTTTCTTTAACCCAGTTGCCCGTGGCCAGGAAGAAAAGTTACGTATTGACCTGAGTCGCGTTGACTACTGGGTTGAGAAGGGCGCCCAGGCGACTGACCGGGTTGCTACGCTGGTGAAAGAATATCGTAAGGCTAACGCCTGATCATCTGTTGTTTAGTGTTGAGTGTGGGAAGGTCTTTCCGTGGGTGATAACAAGCTGATTGCTCTTGGAAAAATAACTTCTGTTTTTGGCATAAAAGGTTGGGTGAAGGTTTATTCCTATACTGAACCGATGGGTCAGATCTTAGACTACCCTGAATGGATCTTGCAGTTGAATGGACGTCGTTCCGTCGTTCGTTTAAATGCAGGTAAAGTGCATGGCAAAGGATTGATAGCTCACATAAAAAATTGTGACGATCGCGATGAGGCCCTGAAATACCAAGGGGCTGAAATATACGTTGAGTCTGAGCAATTGCCTGAGCTGGAAGATGGAGAGTTCTACTGGCATGAGCTGGAGGGGTTAAGGGTGGTGACCTTAAGTGGCACTAACCTTGGAGTTGTTGATCATATGATGAGTGCCGGTACGGCCAATGATGTTCTTGTGGTTCGTGGTAATGATAGTGCCATCGATCATGAAGAGCGTTTGATTCCTTATCTGATGGATGAGGTCGTCAAAAATGTTGATCTGACAAGCGGTGAGATTCTTGTTGATTGGCAACCGGATTATTGAGGCAGCACTGTGTGGTTTGGAATTGTCAGTCTGTTTCCTGAGATGTTCGGTGCAGTAACCGATTCAGGGGTAACAGGAAGGGCAGTAAAAAAAGGATTGATTGAGGTGGATTTCTGGAATCCCAGAGATTTTACTCAGGATGTTCACCGCACAGTTGACGACAGGCCTTTTGGTGGTGGACCCGGCATGGTGATGAAAGTTGAGCCATTGCTGGCCGCGCTGAGGGCTGCCAAGGCTCGTGCAGGGGCCGGTGTCCGAACCATTTATTTGTCTCCCCAGGGAAGGCAGCTGGATCAGCCGGGTGTATCCGAGTTGGTTGAAGCTGAAAAATTGATTTTGGTCTGTGGTCGGTACGAAGGTATCGATGAGCGCATAATTGAGACTGAAATTGATGAGGAGTGGTCGATTGGAGACTTTGTTTTAAGTGGTGGTGAGCTGGCGGCAATGTGTCTTTTTGATGCTGTAAGCCGACAGGTTCCCGGCGTTCTGGGGCATGAAGGGTCAGCGGAGCAAGACTCATTTATGAACGGGTTATTGGATTGTCCACACTACACAAGACCAGAGATATTCAAGGGACTAGCAGTCCCACAGGTGTTACTCAGTGGCCATCATGAAAATATCAGGCGTTGGCGCTTGAAGCAGTCACTGGGTCGAACATGGTTAAAAAGGCCGGATTTGTTGCAGCATAGAAACTTAGACAAGCTGGAACAAACCCTTTTGGACGAATTCATGCAGGAGCATCGCTCTGCACAGGACTCGGGAGCCGAAAATGAGCAACAGAAATAAGATTATTCAAGCAATAGAATCTGAGCAGTTAAAGACAAATGTACCAACCTTTGGTCCTGGTGATACGTTGGTGGTACAGGTTAAAGTTAAAGAAGGTGAGCGTGAGCGTTTACAGGCGTTTGAAGGCGTATGTATCGGTCGCCGTAACCGTGGTTTGGGTTCCAACTTCACCGTTCGGAAAATTTCCAGTGGTGTAGGTGTGGAGCGGACATTTCAGTTACATAGCCCTCTAGTAGAAAGTATTGAAGTGAAACGTCGTGGTGATGTTCGTCAATCCAAAATCTACTATTTGCGTGATCGTTCTGGTAAGTCTGCCCGTATTAAAGAAAAACTGGATCGTAAAGGTTGATCTTAGCTTATCCCAGTTTTATAAAGCAGCTTCGGCTGCTTTTTTTATGCTGGTACCAAAAGCAGTGTTCGTCTGAACGCAAGGTTTGATTTGCTTTTTCAATGGTGAGCGTTTTCTCGAAAAATGTAATTTAGTGATGAATTGGGTTCAGGATTGGTTATAGTGTGGGCCATATGTTTGGTGGAGGCTATGTTCAGTGAATAAATTAATGGGTTTGTTGGGGATTGCTGCTGTGGGTGTTATTGCTGCAATCGGTGGCTGGATGGTTGCTCAGAAACCGCCAGCTGTGACAACTGTGGCTGACAAAGAGATGATCAAAGCTGCGTTGGCATCGATTGATAAGCAGGTTCCTATTGTTTCGATTGATGAGTCGGAGTTGGAAGGTATATATCAGGTCGTCCTGCAAAATGAAGATACGTTATATGTTGATGCATCCGGTAGTTATTTTGTAATTGGAGATCTGTATCGGAACGGCGAAGGTGGTTTTGAAAATCTTAGTGAACCGGCCAAGTTGAAAGCGCGTGCGGCATATAATGAAGTTCGTAAAGGGATACTCGATCAGGTAGATCCTGCCTCTTATATTACCTATGCGGCTTCAGTCCCCGAGAAGACAGTTATAACGGTTTTTACCGATGTGGAATGTCCGTATTGTCGTAAGTTGCATGCAGAGATGGCTCAATATAATAAGTTGGGAATTACTGTGCGTTATGCTGCTTACCCAAGGGCAGGTGTCGGTTCCTCTGCTTATAATAAAATGGTGAGTGCATGGTGCTCTCCTGATCCGCGCGAAGCGTTGAATAACCTTAAGCAGATGAAATCGATCCCATCTGCCAATTGTAATAGTCCGGTGGCGGAGCAATTCAATATCGGCCAGCAAATCGGTGTTCAGGGTACTCCAGCAATTGTTGCTGCAGATGGTACTATGATTCCGGGCTATATCCCTGCTCAACAATTGGCTCAACGCCTCGGTATTCTGTAACTCTTTTTAAATATAGCATTCTAATATTTGCAGCCCCTGACGCTTGGGGGCTGATTGACACTCTCTAGTCATCCCAGTAATGTTCCCATCCCTTTCACAGGGTATCTTTCGATCAGGTAAGAGGATTTTCTTTTGAAGCCGGTAAATGTAGGTTTGTGTGGTTTGGGTACAGTCGGTAGAGGGACATTGAGTGTTATGCAGCGCAATATGCAGGACATCAATCGCAGATCTGGTAGGCCTGTCCGAATTACCCATATAGGGGCTCGTAGAGATAATCCTTCCTGTGATTTTACAGGTATCAAAGTCTCCAGGGATATTTTTGACGTTGCCCGTGATCCGGAAGTGGATGTGGTCGTTGAGCTAATTGGTGGTTACGAACCTGCCAAACAATTGGTGCTGGAAGCGATTGCTCATGGTAAGCATGTGGTGACCGCCAATAAGGCTCTGATTGCTGTGCATGGTAATGAATTATTCCGAGCGGCAGAGGAAAAGGGAGTCAAAGTTGCCTACGAGGCGTCCGTGGCCGGCGGAATCCCTATTATCAAAGCGCTGCGAGAAGGATTGGTTGCCAACGATATTCAATGGCTCGCTGGCATTATCAACGGCACGGGTAACTTCATTTTGACGGAGATGAAGGAAAAAGGGCGGTCGTTTGGTGATGTGTTGGCCGAGGCTCAAGCACTTGGTTATGCAGAAGCAGACCCTACTTTTGATGTTGAAGGCATTGATGCGGCGCATAAGCTAACCATTCTGGCATCAATCGCATTTGGTATTCCTTTGCAGTTTGATCGTGTTTATACCGAAGGTATCAGTAAAATTACCCAGGCAGATGTTCAGTTCGCTGAAGAGCTTGGCTACCGGATTAAGCATTTGGGTCTTGCCAGAAAAAGTCGACAGGGGGTTGAACTCAGGGTGCATCCAACTCTGATTCCTGAAAAAAGATTGATTGCCAATGTTAACGGTGTTTTGAACGCAGTTTTGGTGGAAGGGGATGCTGTAGGGCCAACCATGTATTATGGTCGGGGTGCCGGATCGGAGCCGACTGCTTCAGCAGTGATTGCTGATATCGTCGATGTGGCCCGTAGTATTGGCGCTGACAATGGTGTTCCTCATCTCGGATTTTCCGATTTTTCCACTAATATCGATGTCTTAGATATGGGAGAGGTCGAGACTTGTTATTATCTGAGAATTTCTGCTCAAGATAAAATAGGGGTGATGGCGAACATTGCTCAGATCGTCAGTCGTCACAACATCAACATTGAAGCAATTATTCAGAAAGAACCTCAAGATAACGAGGATACTGTACCGTTGATTCTGCTGACGCACAAAGTAATCGAAAAGAATGTCGTGGCGGCGATTCAAGAAATTGAAAGTTTGGTGGAAGTTACTGTTCCAGTGACCAGGATTCGGATGGAACGCTTAGACGGATAAGTGTTTTGTTCAACAAAAAATAGAATTATTTAACAGCTTAGAGACCAGATTGTGAAATATATCAGTACTCGTGGTAATGCTCCGGAATTGGGTTTTGAGGATGTTCTGCTGACAGGTTTGGCCAGTGACGGTGGGTTGTACGTTCCCAAGCAACTGCCCCATTATCCATTGCATGAAATTAGAAGCTGGCGGGAACTTCCTTATCATGAGCTGGCTTTTAAGATTGTGCAGCCCTTCGTCGCAGGAGCTATTCCGGATGATGTGCTGAAGGTTATGTTACAAGAAACTTATCAGGGGTTTGCTCATACTGCTGTGGCTCCTTTGGCGCAGCTTGACCATAACGAATATGTACTGGAGTTATTTCAGGGGCCGACCCTGGCTTTTAAAGACTTTGCATTGCAGCTGTTTGGTCGCCTGCTCGATTACGTTCTGGAGAAGCGTGGTGAAAGGGTGGTCATCATGGGAGCGACATCGGGCGACACGGGCTCAGCAGCTATTGAAGGTTGTAAGCGCTGCCAGAATGTGGATATCTTTATATTGCATCCTCATAACCGGGTGTCAGAAGTTCAACGCCGGCAAATGTCGACAGTCATCAGTGACAATATTTTTAATATTGCAATCGAGGGTAATTTTGATGACTGCCAACAAATGGTTAAGCAGAGTTTTGGTGATCAATCCTTTTTGAAAGGTGAGCGTCGACTGGTAGCTGTAAATTCAATCAACTGGGCCCGGATCATGGCTCAGATTGTTTACTATTTTTATGCGTCTTTGAACCTTGGTGGGCCAGATAGAAAAGTGGCCTTTTCTGTGCCAACTGGTAATTTTGGAGACATTTTTGCCGGATACCTTGCTCGGCAAATGGGTTTGCCAATTGAACAATTGGTCATAGCAACCAACCAGAACGATATTCTTCATCGTTTTATGAGTCAGAACCTTTATAAAAAAGAGCCATTGTCGCATACGCTGTCTCCTTCGATGGATATTGTTGTTTCTTCTAACTTTGAGCGTTTACTCTTTGATTTGTATGATCGGGATGGACCTAGCTTAAAGGCCCTAATGGAGAAAATGAGCCAAGAGGATGTGTCTATTGAGACGGATCGTATGGCTAGGGCCAGAGATATCTTTGACAGCTTTGCTGTAGATGATGATTTGACTTGTCAAACGATCAAGCAGGTATATCAGGAGACCGGTTATCTGTTGGACCCGCATACAGCTATAGGTGTTAAGGCTGCCAGAGAAGTTCGTCGGACATTTACTGTGCCCATGGTGACTTTGGGAACTGCTCATCCAGTGAAGTTTTCGGACGCCATTGAGCGGGCTGGTTTACGGGTGGCTCCAGAATTGCCTGTTCATATGAGTGACCTATTTCGGCGTGAAGAGCGATTGTTTATATTGGAGAATAATCTGCAGGAGGTTCAGAACTTCATGGCAGAAAAAGTATTTCGTTAAGTGGCTTCAAAAGGTGCTGTTTTATGCAGTGCTTTTTACTGTAATTGGAATTCAATTGTCAGTGTGACTTGCATATCCGTATCAAGGCAGCAGTATTGGCTGCCTTTTTGTACTTTCCTCAGTACTCTCTTTGTTTCATTTTTCAATATGACAGAAACTGGGGGGGTCATAAAATCAAACGTTTCTACCAAGCCATTGGCTTTGACTTGAACGTTGACGAAGATTTTTTCCTCTATTCCCTTTTTAATGGCTCTGTCTGGATAGTGTTTATATTGATTGATCTGTCCGGCCAACCACTGTTTCAGTGCAATTTCTTGTTTGCTGTTCATGGCTGTTTCCGTTTTTACAGGAGTTGGTTTATTTAGGGCTGGATGCGAGATGTTGCCGCGCCGGGAAGCAGGTTTTGAGGGAGCTGAGTCTTGGATTGGTTCAGGGGAAGGGGCTATTTTTTGGGGGGAAGGTTCAGGCTTGAGGATCTCGGTGGTAGCTTTAGCGTGTGTAGTTATAGTGTGAGGTGGGTTTCTGGGTTGAAGGGCGGGACCTGTTGAAGAATCTTTAATTGGAGTGGGGGGCGGGTTTTCAGCTTTTGGTTCGACCGTGCCGGGTTTTTGAATGTTTAGGTTTATTTCAATGGGGTGGATTATATCTCCCGTGGTTTGCTGGTTTTGAATTTGTAGAGAAGATGTGAGGATAAACGCCACAGTGTGGAGAACTACTGAAATTGTTAGAAAAAACCACAGTGGCGAATATCTCATATGCAAACGAAGTGGCTAGAAGGAATAGTCCAGACTTAGCTTGTAGTTTCTTCCAGGGTTACGATACAGAAATGCAGTACCGGAACGATTGGTAAAATACTCTTTGTCTGTAACATTATTTACTCTAAAGCCAATATTAATCGATTCTTTAGGGTGATAATTCAGTTCCATGCCAACGATCAGGTATGAACCCAGTGTTGAATTATCGTTGTCGACATATCTTCCTGAATCGTATAAAAAGTCGGATTTAACCGTTATGGTAGCAAAAGACCTGCTAATACTAAGATACTCTGTGATATCGGCAGTGCCGTTAACGTGTTTGTCTGTTTTGGTGTCGATAGCTTGTAGTGCGGTTGAAGTAAGGCTGACATCAAAACCGTAAAGATAAGCTCCGAGAACCGTTTCCATGCCGTTTATTTCTGCTTTGTCTATATTCTTTGGGAGACTGATGCCTGTGTTGCTATTGTAGGCAGTCTCAATCATATCCGTAATTTCGGTGTGAAAAACGGTGTAGCTCCAGTCAATTAATTCAGTTTGTCCTTTAAGGGTTAATTCGTAGTTTTGTGACTTTTCTGGGTTTAGATCGGGGTTGCCATGGTAGTACGGATCTGAATCGGGCCAGTACAGTTCATTTACGGTCGGTGCTCTGAAAGCGGTACCGTAGGAAAGAGTGAGTTTTGCTTGCTCTATATCGCCAAAACCGATAGCGATAGAGCCTGTTGTAAAATCCCCGTATGCTTCATTATCGTCATAGCGCATGCTGGCGATGGCATCAAATTGTCCCAGGTTTGACTGGATTTGCGAAAAAAAGCCAATGTTTCCTTGCTCTTGAACCTGGTAGTCGGTACTGCTTCTGCTGACATCCTCATTAGTAATATCTATGCCAGAAGTTAATGTGTTGTTGTCGTCAATTTCTACATCGGATTTAAAATGACCATAAAGGCGATCTGTGATAATGAGGCTGTCGGTGGTTGAGGTCGTGTCTGTCTCTTCAGAATAGAATCCAATCTTTGAATTAAACTCTACAGCGTCATTGAGTTTAAAGATAATTTCGCCGCTACCGTTTTGAATGGTATTTTCGCTATAACTCCCTCCGGCGATATCGGTGCCGGTATAGTAGTCTCGGCTGTCGAATTCAACTGTGTTTTGAGTGTGAAAGAAAGTCAGATTGATTTTGGTTTTGCTGTTGACTGTTGCGGATGAAGCGAGAGAGGCCAGAAATTCATTGTAGCCATCCCGATCACTGTTGGTACCGGTCCTCTGAGTAGTTGAGTTGTAACCTGCAGTATGAGTGCCGGAAATGTTGCCTGAAATATTAATGCGGTTGGAGTGATATTGAGAGCCAAGTCGTAGTTCTATGGTGTCATAGTTGCCGATAGTGGTTCCAATGCTTCCGCTATATGTCTTGTCGTTATTGAAGCTTTTGTTTGTGAATACCTGAATAACACCGGCCATCGCATTGGCGCCATACAAGCTGGAAACCGGACCTCTGACAATTTCAATTCTTTCAATAGCTGCGAGTGGAATGTGATTAAGAGCCATGCTTCCAAGGGTTGCGCTTCCGGCTGGAACGCCGTCAATCAGAACGGTTATTTTATTTGCCGGCATTCCTCTAAGAAAAATGGATGTGTTTGAGCCTCGGCTGCCGCTGCTGGAAGCAATTACTCCGGGAGTTTGTTTTAATAGCTCTGTAAGGTCGGCAGCCCCGCTTTCCTGAATGTCTTTGGCTGTGATGACTGTCGTTGCACTCAAGGAGTCAGTTTTGCTGGATTGGGTGCGTGTGGCGGTCACGACAACATCTGATGTGGCGAGTGTATGGGTTGCAAGCAGCATCAAGGGTATAAGATGAAATGCTTTGATCATGGGTTTTCCTGTTTTCAAGAGTAATCAATATCTTCGGTCAGTCAAAAGATGGTGATGGAGATAATCTTCTTGAAGGGTATTGGCTGGCATAAATAGGAAGCATGGAGGAAATGTCAGTGCGCTATTTGCCTTGTTGCCCTCCGCAACAAATTAGCAACCAGAATATGAAGTGATTGTTTTCAGGCTTGGGCTGCGTTGGTCGGGAATTTGCTCGAAAGCTCTTCGTATGACCTTGCCTTTACTGTTATGGGGCCGTATCAGAATTTCACTGAATTTCCCAGTTTTCATATTCCGAATGTCAGAATCAGGCAATATTAAAAAAAAGGGGGATAAAGCTCAAACGTTAAATCAAATTGAGCTTGATGAAGGGAAATACAAAAGGCTGATCAGCAAAAGCTGATCAGCCTTAACAGAAAAACGTTTCAGGCGTCTGCTTACAGAGCTACCACATTTTCAGCTTGAGGTCCCTTTTGACCTTGGCCAACAGTAAATTGTACTTTTTGACCTTCTTTCAGAGTTTTAAAGCCAGTGCCTTGGATAGCGCTGAAGTGAACGAACACATCCGGGCCATTATCCTGTTGAATAAATCCAAAGCCTTTGGACTCGTTGAAGAATTTTACCTGGCCTGTAATGGTTTCAGACATAGTCTTGATCCTGTATTTTCATTAAATTCTTAGTTCTTTAGGCGTGAAATATAGATATTACTTATGAAACACAGGACGAGTACTAACAGAGGGACTTCGTAATGCTTTACATAACAATAGCCATATTCTACGGCTGTGAGTCACTATACGCCGCCGCAGTGCTAAGTCAACGCATTTTTATTAAATATTTTTTGGGTAACTTTTAAATCATTGATTTATAAATGAAAGGTATTATTTGAGTGATGAAAGTGGTCCCTGGAAGCTGCTGATCTAAGGGTTAAGGGCGGTTAGAGCAGGGTTGTTTTAATGGCTCGACAGAAGCTTGCTAACCATCTGGTCAGGTGTTGATTGTCAGATCCTTATGAAGCCTTTATTGCTCGTAGCTATTGTCAACTTACCCACGTATAATTGCCGGCCGAATTTTTAGCGCACGATTCTGAGGCGCGTACCTATATTGGATGGAGAACAATAATGGCGTTAGAGCAAACTTTGTCGATTGTGAAACCTGATGCAGTAGGCAAAAATGTAATTGGCAAAATTTATAGCCGGTTTGAAAGTAATGGTTTGAAAGTGGTAGCTGCTAAAATGAAGCTATTGAGCCGGGCAGACGCTGAGGGTTTTTATGCCGAACATAAAGGTCGTCCTTTCTTTGATGCTCTGGTTGAGTTTATGACCTCCGGACCAGTGATGGTACAGGTGTTGGAAGGTGAGGGTGCCATTGCCAAGAATCGCGAGCTGATGGGGGCAACCAACCCGAAAGACGCTGCAGAAGGGACAATCCGTCGCGATTTCGCTGAATCTATTGATGCTAATGCAGTGCACGGATCTGATTCACCCGAATCGGCTGCCAGAGAAATTGCGTATTTCTTTGCTGCCAGTGAGGTTTATGGCGGTTAATTATTGTTATCTTTGCTGAATATGATGTTACGGGGAGCTTTGGCTCCCTTTGTTGCTTAAAATAGAGGGTTTGCGGATGTCATTGTCTGGTGACGAAAGAGTTAATCTAATGGGGATGACTGTCTCCCAATTGGAAGATTTTTTCGTGCAAATGGGGGAGAAGAAGTATCGCGCTGTCCAGGTGGTTAAGTGGATTCACCAGCGTGGTGTCTCATCTATTGAAGAAATGACAGATATCTCCAGATCCCTACGGGACAAGCTAGCAGGGATTGCTGTGATCAATGCTCCTGAAGTGACTTATCAGAAGGATTCCAAGGATGGTACCCGAAAGTGGATTATGAAAATGCCGGGTGGCAGTAGTGTAGAGACCGTTTTTATTCCGGAAGAGGGGCGCGGCACGCTATGTGTCAGCTCACAAATCGGTTGTTCTCTCGATTGTTCATTTTGTTCAACAGGAAAACAGGGTTTTAACCGCGATCTGACGGCGGTGGAAATTATCGGTCAGGTCTGGTTGGCAGTAAAATCTTTTGATCAGCCGGGACAGAAGCGGGAGCGCAGAGTGACGAATGTTGTCATGATGGGTATGGGTGAGCCTCTGTTAAACTTCGATAATGTGATTGCCGCTATGAATTTGATGATGGAGGATAATGCCTATGGTCTCTCCAAACGTAGGGTTACCTTGAGTACATCTGGAGTTGTACCGGCGATAGAGCAGATGCATGGCGTTACCGATGCGTGTTTGGCTTTGTCTCTGCATGCGCCAAATGATGAGTTGCGGAACCAGCTTGTACCGATTAACCGAAAGTACGGTATCGAGAAGACCTTGCAGGCATGTAAAGCGTATTTGGATCAGTTGGCTGATAAGCGCGTGGCAACCATTGAGTATACCCTGATTGATGGTATTAATGATGAGCTTCAGCATGCCCAGGAACTGGTTCAGGTGTTAAGGCAAATACCCTGTAAAATCAACCTGATACCCTTTAATCCTTTTCCAAATTCGGGCTATCGTCGGCCGAGTAATAATAGGATTCATCGTTTCCGAGAAACCCTTCAGCAGGCCGGTTATAATGTCACGGTCCGAAAAACCCGCGGAGATGATATTGATGCAGCCTGTGGCCAGTTGGTTGGTCGGGTGCAGGATTTAACCAAGCGAAATCAGCGATTTATAGATGCTGTACAATTAGGTGTTTCTGCTGCAGAGCGGGCTCACACACGGTAAAAAACATGAGAATGACCATGATGAAGCTATTTGCGGGCCTGATTGTATTGTTGATGACCTCTTGTGTGACAACGACAACGAGTGATTTGACCAAAGAAAAAGATCTATCCAAGGCTGAAAGTGCCTATGTGGAAATTGGTTATCGTCAAGCCCAACAAAACAGCTTTCAGCAAGCCAAAGTGTCTTTCGGCAAAGCTCTGGATATTAATTCGAAGTCAGCTGGGGCATATATGGGCTTGGCTGTGGTCTATGGACAGGAGCATGAACCTGAGCTGGCAGAGAAAAATTTTAATAAAGCTATCAGATATGACACTACCCAAGAATCCCGTTTCCAATATGCCACTTGGTTGTACAATGAACAGCGTTTTAAAGAGTCCATCAGGCAGATGGAGGTTGTGGCCGACGACACCTTATATGTAAAACGGCCACAGGCATTCGATATTCTTGGCATCACGAATTTGCGTGTCGGTAATGCCCAGGAAGCCATTCAGAATTTCAAAAAATCCATTGTTTTGAACCAGCAGTTTGTATCCCCGCGAATTAATCTGGCTAATGTTTATGCATCAGAAAAAGATTTTGTGAAAGCATATGAGGCCTATAACGGTTTCGTTGGGCTTGTGAAGATAAATTTAGCTAAGCAGACATCTGCGACTCTCTGGCTTGGTATACAGCTTGCCAATGTCAACAAGGATACTAATGCGGAAGCCAGTTACTCGTTGCAGTTGGAGCAGTTGTTTCCAGATAGTCGTGAGTACCAAGCTTATAGAATGTGGAAAAAGCAGTAGATCTGTCATATGAATAAAAATAAGCCGAATCCGATTACCCGGCGTAAAAGTCGTCAAATTATGGTGGGTAATGTTCCTGTGGGTGGTGATGCGCCTATTTCTGTGCAGAGCATGACCAATACGGAAACCTGTGATGTGGATGCCACTGTCGCACAGGTGCGTAGTCTTGAGCGAGCAGGAGCAGACATCGTACGGATTTCTGTTCCTTCTATGGATGCCGCTGAAGCGTTTGGAGTAATCAAATCACGTGTTGAAGTGCCACTTGTTGCAGATATTCACTTTGATCACAAGATTGCGCTTAGAGTAGCGGAGTTGGGAGTGGATTGTCTTCGGATAAATCCGGGTAACATAGGCAGTGAAGAACGTGTTCGTTCAGTGGTGGCTGCCGCGCGTGATAAAGGGATTTCTATACGTATTGGTGTAAATGCCGGTTCTCTTGAGAAAGATCTGCAAAAGAAATATGGAGAACCAACGGCGGAAGCGTTGGTGGAATCGGCGTTAAGACATATCGATATCCTTGATCGGCTGAATTTCCATGATTTTAAGCTAAGTCTTAAAGCTTCGGATGTTTTTCTGGCCGTAGAGGCCTATCAATTGATCGCAGATCAAATAGAGCAGCCATTGCATTTGGGCATTACTGAGGCCGGTGGGTTAAGATCCGGAACTGTAAAATCCGCTGTTGGTCTGGGAATGTTATTAAGGCAGGGGATTGGTGATACCCTTCGGGTTTCTCTGGCTGCTGATCCAGTCGAAGAGATCAAAGTCGGGTTCGATATTTTAAAAAGTCTGAAACTCCGTAATAAAGGTATTAACTTTATTGCCTGTCCGTCATGCTCAAGACAAAATTTTGATGTCATCAAGGTCATGAATGAATTGGAAACCCGGACAGAGGATATTCTGACGCCTTTGGATGTTTCAGTTATTGGGTGTGTAGTGAATGGTCCGGGTGAGGCTAAGGAAACGACTATCGGCTTGACTGGTGGAGATCCCAATAACTTGGTCTATATCGATGGTAAGCCCAATCACAAAGTTACTAATAATAACTTGGTAGATGAGTTGGAAAGACTGATCAGATCGAAAGTTGCTGAGAAGAACAAGCAGCAGCAGGACCTCATTACCAAAGCTTAAATTTCTAAGGAAAAAAACGTGTCTCAAATTCAATCCATTCGTGGAATGTATGACTTATTACCGGGAGATTCATCTCGATGGCAGTATCTTGAGTCCAAGATTAGACAAGTCACCGATGCATATGGCTACAGTGAACTTCGCCTGCCAATTGTTGAACAGACTTCATTATTTAAACGCAGTATTGGAGAAGTCACCGATATTGTCGAAAAAGAAATGTATACCTTTCTTGATCGTAATGATGAAAGCCTGACGTTGCGCCCTGAGGGTACAGCAGGTTGTGTGAGAGCGGCTTTACAGCATGGATTGCTGCATAACCAAACTCAGCGGCTTTGGTATTTCGGGCCGATGTTTCGGTATGAAAAACCGCAAAAAGGACGGAACCGTCAGTTTTATCAGCTTGGTATTGAAACTTTTGGTATGACTGGTCCGGACATAGACGCTGAGGTGATTTTATTGTCCGCAAGACTCTGGAAGCAGCTTGGCTTTTTTGATCATGTTACTCTGGAGTTAAACACTTTGGGGAGTAGCGAAGGTCGAGCTAAGTATCGTAAAGCGCTGGTTGATTACCTGGAATCCTATAAAGATCGTCTCGATGAAGACAGTCAGCGCCGTTTGTATTCCAACCCATTGAGGATACTGGATTCCAAAAACAAGAAAACGCAGGAGCTTTTAGATGAAGCTCCGAAGTTTGATGAGTTTTTGGATGATGAAAGTCGGGTTCATTTTGAGCAGTTGAAACAGCGGCTTGATAATGCGGGTATTCGTTATGTGTTAAATCCGAGACTGGTTCGTGGTCTGGATTATTATGGTAAAACTGTTTTTGAATGGACAACTGACAAGCTTGGAGCTCAGGGTACTATTTGTGCCGGAGGTCGATACGACGGGCTGGTGGAGCAATTGGGTGGAAAACCGACTCCCGCGGTTGGATTTGCTATGGGACTTGACCGCATTGTGTTGTTGTTGGAGACGCTGGAGTTGTTTCCGTCGGATGTGGGTCACAATGTAGATGTATATTTTATGGCTGTGGGTGAGCAGGAGGAGTTGTTTGCCCAGCGTCTTAGCGAGCAGCTCAGAGATGAATTTCCTGGATTGAAAATGCAAATGAATTGCGGTGGTGGCAGCTTTAAGAGTCAGATGAAAAAGGCGGATAAGAGCGGCGCTTATGTTGCATTGATCATTGGAGCCGACGAACTTGCCCGCCAGCAGGTTGCGATCAAAGATTTACGCACAACAGGTGAACAGATACAGGTTGGGTTCTCTGAACTGGCGGTTCAACTGAAACAAAAATTACCTCAATAATACTAGTTGAAGGAGTGAATGAGTGTACGATACCGATGAAGAACAAATAGAAGCGTTAAAAAAATGGTGGCATCAGTATGGGAATACCCTGATTGTTGCGATTATCGTGTTTATCGCTGGATATTTTGGTATCAATTATTACCAGCATGGTGTTCAGAGCACGAAAGAGCAAGCGTCTGATGTTTATCAGAAACTGGTTGATATGAATATTGAAAATCAGACCTTGTCGGCTGAACAGAAAGGCGACGCTGAAAAATTGATCGAGCAGTTGAAAAGCGACTATGACAAGTCCACTTATGCCGTATTTGCAGCAATGTATGGTGCTAAGTTTGATGTTGAAGCGCAGGATCTTGATGCAGCGCTGACTGAGTTGCAATGGGCGTTGGAGCATAACAAGGATGATGCTTTAGGTAAAACGCTGAGGTTACGGATTGCCCGCATTCAACTGACCCAGGGAAAAACGGATGAAGCTCTAAAAACCATAGCTGTTGATGCTGGTGCTCAGGTTGCCAATTTTGAGGAGCTTCGAGGCGATATATATCTGGCAATGGGAAAAGTAGATGATGCCCGAACAGCTTTTCAACTGGCATATAATGATGCTAAGGAAAAGCAATTGAATCGCCCTGTGCTGGAAATGAAATTAAATGACCTGGCGGTAACTGAATAATGAGTTTGTTCCGGATATTTTCTGCATTAATCCTGGCCATAGTTATTACTTCCTGCTCCGGCAACAGTATTAAGCCAACCCCTCTGGATGACTCGTTTCAGCCAAAGGTTGATATACATAATGTTTGGTTTCGCTATTTGTCTGATAAGGAAACCAAGAGCGCATATCAGCAGTTGGAGCCTGTCGTAATTGATGGGTTGGTATATGGCGTTGCTTCAACTGGTGCATTCCAAGTGGTTGACCTCAAGACAGGTAGGCTAAAGCTGGCGGGAGATGTGGGCGAAGAAGTATCCGGTGGACTCGGAACTGATGGCAATTGGTTGTTTTTCGGAACCTCCAATGGTGATTTGGTTGCTGTAGACAGGTTGTTTAGTGAGCAATGGAGAGTGCATTTGTCTTCAAGATTGCTTACACAGCCAGTGGTAGCAGAAAATCGGGTCTTTGCGTCCGTACAGGATGGAAAGCTGGTTGCACTTGATCGTAGCACAGGCTCTCAGTTATGGCAGTTTGACAGTGCTTCTCCACGTTTAACTGTGATTGGTAATGGTCGGCCGGAGGTTCATGGTGACCAGCTGATTGTTGGCTTTGATAGTGGAAAGTTGGTGGGATTTAATCCCAGAACTGGTGAGCAACTGTGGGAGTATGTTGTCGCTGAAGCCAATGGGCGTAGTGATTTGGATCGTATCAGTGATGTAGATGGTCGCCTGTTGTTTGTTGACAATGCAGTCGTTGCTTCTGCGGCAAATGGCTCGACTGTCGTTGTGGATCTCGCTTCCGGGCGTAAACTTGAATCGTTTACCGAGGCCAGTGACCGAGGTGTTGTTGCTGCCAATGGATTGCTGTATCTGGTGTTGAAAGATGATGTGATTGTGGCAGTAAATCCAAAAACTCATGAAGAGGTCTGGCGCCAGGAAGCCTTTAAGTATCGCACTCTGGGTAATCCCGTTGAGTGGAACGGTTATCTGGCAGTTGTTGATGCGAAAGGGTATCTACATCTGCTTGATTTTAATGATGGCAGCCTCATTGGTCGTTATCAGGTAGACTTTCTTGGTGTCCGGTCTACACCCGTCGTGGATGGTGAATACCTCTTGGTGCAGGGTAGCAGTGATCGATTGAAAGCATTTCTAACTCAGGATATCCAACACTAAATGACCCCTGTAATTGCCCTGGTGGGCCGTCCTAACGTAGGGAAATCCACGTTATTTAACCGCCTGACCAAAACCAAAGATGCGCTGGTCGCTGACTTTTCCGGATTGACTCGGGATCGTAAGTACGGTGATGGCAAGGTAGGTCATCGCCCGTATATTGTGGTTGATACTGGTGGCATCAGCGGGTTCGAAGAAGGACTTGATGCTGAGATGGCCGGCCAGTCTTATGCTGCGATTGATGAAGCGGATGCTGTTCTCTTCCTGGTCGATGCCGCAGAAGGTGTAACGGCTGCAGATCATATGATTGCACAGACCCTGCGTGCTAAAAACAAACCGGCTTGGCTCGTAGTCAATAAAACCGATGGTCGGGATGAAAGTGTCGCTGTAGCGGATTTTTTTGAACTCGGGATGTCAGTAGAGCCCTATCCCATCGCGGCTTCGCATAATCGTGGTGTGCGGAGTCTGATTGAAGAAGTTCTGGACTCGTTCCCTGAGCCTGATTTTGAAGTGGATGCCGAAGAAAATGATCTCGGTATTCGTATTGCGGTTGTTGGGCGACCGAATGTGGGTAAGTCCACCTTGGTTAATCGTATGTTGGGCGAAGATAGAGTCGTGGTATATGACCACCCTGGCACCACGATGGACTCTATTTACATTCCATATGAACGGAACGACCAGAAATATACCTTGATTGATACGGCCGGTGTTCGCCGCCGTAAAAATGTCGAAGCCGCTGTAGAGAAATTCTCAATTATCAAAACGCTTCAGGCGATTCAGGATGCCAATGTCGTGATCCTTGTGCTTGATGCCCGTGACAGTGTTGTTGAGCAGGATCTGCACATGTTGAGCTTTGTGCTGAACGCAGGTCGGTCTTTGGTGATTGCAATTAATAAATGGGATGGTATGCACCCCGATAGCCGCGATAAGGTTAAGCATGATCTGGAGTGGCGAATGGAATTTCTGTTCGATTGGGCTGATTTTCATTTTATTTCTGCAATGCACGGAACTAATGTGGGGCATCTGTACGAATCTGTTCAGGTTGCTTATGACTCAGCATATGCGAAGTGGCAAACCAATCGCCTGACCACAATTCTTGAAGGTGCTATTGAGCAACATCAGCCTCCAATGATTAATGGTCGTCGTATTAAGTTGCGCTATGCTCACCAGGGTGGCTCTAATCCTCCGATTATTGTGGTACATGGTAATCAGGTTGATAAGTTACCGGGCAGCTACAAGCGTTATCTTGAGAATACATTTAAAAAAGTTCTGGATGTTCGTGGTACGCCGATACGTTTTGAGTTCAAATCCGGTGAAAACCCATATGTTCAGCCGAAGTTTAAAAATAACCGCAATACCACGCGCAAAGACAAACAAGGCGCGCGCGGTCGTCGTATTGAACGTAATACTGGTCGAAACAAAGGCTGACTAATCTTTCCAAAACGGTTTCTGGATTTCCCGATACAGATCCGTTTTGGTAATCCCCATATCCTTCAGTAGAAAATCAGGTATTTCCATAAGTTGCTTGCGTTGTCGGTAGTTTTTGTTCCAGCGCACGACTCTTTTTCCGATTTTTTTTAGTTTTTCTAATAGGCTAAACTTTTCATTAAGCGGTGAGGAGTGTCTTGTTGCGCATTTATATGTGTTTTCCATTTTTTATTCCTATGTCTATTTGTGGTTAAAATAGAAAAACAATTACCGTATGAACAATGCTATTTTCTTAAAGATCTATTAGGAAAACTTATGAGTGATCGGTGGCCACATTTTTTGAAAGGCTTTTGGGTGCTGGATGTTGTCGTGCGAATGAAGAGTTTCTCTGCGGCAGCCGAATATTTGAATGTCAGCCAGTCCGCCGTCAGCCAGCAGATTCGAGTGCTGGAGAATGAATATGGTTCATTGTTTGATCGTCATCCCAGGCAGCTGAAACCAACGGAATTATGTCTTGAATTGGCCAGTCATTTACGCAAGGGTTTTAGTCATATTGAAGAAGGGGCCATGGTTATTCATCAGAAAAGTAATCAGGTTACTCTGTCAGTATTGCCGTCTATAGGCAGCGCATGGTTAATTCCCAGATTGCATAAGTTTCAGGAGTTACATCCAGAGATCGAGGTTCGTCTCTCCATGAGCGAAGCGCTGGTAGATTTCTCCGACACAGGTCTGGATGCCGGTATACGTCTAGGGTCGGGGGACTATCCTGATTTGATCGCCAAACCTTTATGCGATGAAGAGGTGTTTCTGGTATGCAGTCCTGCCAGGGTGAAAGACTTCTCTCAGCCTCCGGTATTTTCTGATTTGCGGCGACAATTACTGATCTATGATAACGCTCGTAATAAACAGAATTGGCCAGCATGGGTCAAGGCAACCGGACAGGATGATATACCTGTGCAGCAAAAACTGATGATCAGTGACTCTGGTCAGGTCATTCGTATGGCTTTGGCCGGGCGGGGTGTGGCATTGGTGCGTAGAGTGCTGGTAGCCGATGAGCTGAGATCTGGAGAATTGGTTAAGTTGTTCGGAGTCAGTCTTAAACTGAAGAGCCAGTATTATTTTGTTTTGCCTAAACGGTCACGGGGTCAACCTTCGGTAACTGTGTTTTATAAGTGGCTCAAGTCCGAATTCGAACCTTACCGTAGCTAGGGGGAGCCCCTGAAGAATGGCCTGTTTTGCGAAGAGGGTTGTTAGTCCCTTATTCGAAGGCAGCACTCTCTCAAATCCTCATTTACGCCAGTAAACTGCCATTCTCCAAGAGGTGCCAAAACTACACCTATTTTTCAGAGTCTTCTTAACAGATTCAGGAATCCAGTTTTTTTTCTACTTTTGACAGTAGTCGCCCCTGATGGAGCCGGGTTTCGATGACATCGCCGACTTCGATTTGAGAGTGTGAGGTAATGGCATTCTGTTGCTGGGACAACGTTATGCTGTAGCCTCGCTCCAGAGTGGCTAGTGGGCTGACAGCATTGAGCTCTCTTGCGTTGGCTCTGAGTGCTTCAGACCGTTTCTGTATTATCGTGTGTATCGCTTGCTGCATAGAGCCATGTGTACGATTCAGTTCTTTCTTTAACTGACTTAGAGTTTGGTCAGGGGTATGACTCATGAGGCGCTGATGTTGTAAAACCAGCATCTGATTTGATTGATAAAGTGATTGTCGGATCGCTCTGACCAGTTTTTCCTGCAGGTTATCCAGGCGTCGGCTTTGTTCTGTCAGTAGCTGACCAGGATGACGCAGCCGTTTGCGAAGATGTTCAATAATCATGGACTTTTGCTGCAGAATTTTGCCCATTGTTCGCCACAGCATTGACTCATACTGATCCAATGTTTGTATGTATTCCTGCTGATCCGGACTCAGTAGTTCTGCAGCAGCAGAAGGGGTAGGTGCTCTGACATCCGCTACAAAGTCTGCGATGGTGAAGTCTATTTCATGACCGACTGCGCTAACAACCGGTATCTGGCTTGCTGCGATTGCTCTGGCGACACTTTCTTCATTGAAAGGCCATAGATCTTCCAAAGAACCGCCACCACGACCGACAATCAGGACGTCAGTAACAGGATGCTTATTAGCCACAGCGATAGCCTGACAGATCTGTGGTGCTGCGTTTTCACCTTGTACGGCCACTGGGTATACCAGTATTTCGGTCGCAGGGAAGCGACGTTTAAGTACGGTGAGAATGTCCTGTATGGCTGCTCCGGTAGAAGAGGTAATGACACCTATCCGGGTGATTCTGGATGGGAGTGGCTGTTTTCTACCGGGGTCAAACAATCCTTCCAGTTCCAGTTTTTCCTTCAGTGCTAAGAACGCCTGTTGCAGTGCACCTTCACCCGCGGGTCGGACGGATGAGGCGATCATCTGATAGTCTCCTCTGGGTTCGTACAAGCTCAGTCGGCCGGAAACGATGACAGAGTCTCCATGTTTTGGAATATATCGACCTACAGAAGATTTAAACCAGGCTACTCTAATCTGTGCTTTGCTATCCTTTAATGTGAAGTAAATATGCCCTGATGTTGGTCTGGCCAGATTTGATATTTCGCCTTCAACGGCAATACTTCCGTAATGGGTTTCCAGTAAAAAACGGATTTGATGGTTAAGTTGCGTCACACTGAGCGCTTGTGTGGGAGTTGGCGCAAAGGTTTCTAAATGAGGGGGTTGCTGGCCGGTCATCGTCAACACTGCTTCCTTAACCTGATGGGAGTGCCGTTATATGGCAAAAGGACGGATACTGCTGCTGGTTTGGTTAATTTAGGGTACATGCGGGAAGGCTTTGAAAAACCGGCAGAGTGCCCCAAAGCGACCATCAAAAATACATGACCCAGACTAAGGCAGCTTAGATAAACGCGCGATTAAACCATAAAACTTTTATTGAGTCCAAATGCAGTTATAATGCCGCGCCAAATTTCCAGCCAGTAGTTTCAAGCTGACTTCCTGTCAGTAGTAGAGCTACATTGAGATGAGGTAGAACATAAATGCTTAGAATTAAAGACGATGCACTGACCTTTGATGACGTTCTCCTGGTTCCAGGTTATTCAGAAGTTCTGCCAAAAGATGTTTCCTTGAAAACTCATGTCAGTCGGAATATCGAGCTAAATATCCCGTTGGTTTCAGCAGCGATGGATACCGTGACTGAAGCCCGGCTTGCAATTGCCATGGCACAGGAAGGCGGCCTTGGTATCATTCATAAAAACATGACCATTGATGAGCAGGCAGCGCAAGTTCGCGCAGTGAAAAAGTTTGAAGCCGGAATTGTTCGAGACCCAATTACCATTTCTGCAGATGCTACCGTTCGCGAATTGCTAACGTTAACCCACGAAAACAACATTTCCGGTGTACCGGTCATGCGTGGTGATGATTTGGTCGGTATTGTGACCAGTCGTGATGTCCGTTTTGAGAAAGACATGTCTTTGCAGGTAGACCGTATCATGACTCCGAAAGAAAAACTGGTCACAGTGCAGGAAGGAGTGAGTGCGGAAGAGATTAAAGATTTGCTACATCGCCATCGTATTGAAAAAGTGTTGATGGTGAACGATGAGTTCAAATTGACTGGCTTAGTGACAGTTAAAGATATCAGTAAGTCCCAGGCATGGCCTAATGCCTCAAAAGATGCCGATGCCAGTTTACGGGTAGGTGCTGCCGTTGGAACCGGGGCAGATACTGGAGAGCGGGTTGCGGCGCTGGTCAAGGCGGGTGTGGATCTTATTATTGTGGACACTGCACACGGTCACTCTAAAGGCGTGATTGATCGGGTACGTTGGGTCAAACAGAACTTTCCTGAAGTAGATGTGGTCGGAGGCAACATTGCTACGGCGGCGGCTGCGCTGGCATTGATTGAGGCTGGAGCAGATGGTGTGAAGGTTGGTATCGGTCCTGGTTCCATCTGTACTACCCGAATTGTCGCTGGTATCGGTGTTCCGCAAATTACCGCAGTGGCTGACGTTGCAGAAGCCTTGAAGGGTACCGGCGCTCCGGTGATTGCCGATGGTGGTATTCGATATTCTGGTGACATTGCCAAAGCAATAGCGGCTGGTGCATCTGTCATTATGGCTGGGAGTATGTTTGCGGGTACGGATGAATCTCCGGGAGAAGTCGAACTGTTTCAGGGACGTGCCTATAAATCTTACCGTGGTATGGGATCATTAGGGGCAATGGCTCAGTCGCAGGGGTCCTCAGACCGTTATTTTCAGACCGTTGAAAGTGGTGTGGAAAAACTGGTGCCTGAAGGTATTGAGGGACGTATAGCCGTTAAAGGGCCTTTGGCTGCGGTGTTGCATCAACAGATGGGTGGGTTAAGAGCCTCTATGGGGTACACCGGATGTCGCACGATTGAGGAAATGCGCACCAAGCCTGAGTTTGTCCGGATTACCGGCTCGGGTATCAAGGAGTCTCATGTGCATGATGTGCAAATAACCAAAGAGGCGCCGAACTACCGCCTGGGTTAAGCTGTTCGAATTTTGACGGGCTGCGGCCCGTTCTTTCTTTTCGCTCGTATATTTTTTGTTGGAGTATCCACAACATGGCTCATTTGGACATTCATTCCCAAAAAATCCTGATTCTGGATTTTGGTTCTCAATACACGCAACTTATTGCCCGTCGGATACGGGAGATCGGTGTCTATTGTGAGCTGCATGCTTTTGACATGTCAGAGGAAGATATTAAAGCCTTCCAGCCCAATGCCATTATTTTATCTGGTGGGCCTGAGTCTGTGACCGATGGAGATACCCCTCGGGTGCCCCAGGTCGTGTTTGAAATGGGAGTGCCGGTATTGGGGGTTTGTTATGGCATGCAGGCGATGGCTGCGCAGATGGGAGGACAGGTATCCACGTCTGATCATCGCGAATTTGGTTATGCCGAAGTAAAAGTGGAAGGCGATTCAATTTTATTGGGCGGATTGTCTGATCGTAATGACAGTGGGGCAGACTTGCTGGATGTCTGGATGAGTCATGGTGATAAAGTAATGGCCATGCCCGAAGGGTTTCGTTTGATGGCCTCCACACCCAGTTGCCCAATAGCCGGGATGGCGGATGAAAAACGTCGTTTTTATGGCGTACAGTTTCACCCCGAAGTTACTCACACTTTGAAGGGTAAAGAAATTCTGGATCGCTTTGTTCGTACAATTGCTGGCTGTGATGGATTGTGGACTTCCGACAACATTATTGATGATCTGGTGGATAAGGTTCGCACGCAAGTGGGAAGTGCCAAAGTGTTGTTGGCTTTGTCCGGTGGTGTTGACTCTTCAGTTGTTGCTGCTTTGTTGCACAAAGCGATTGGAGATCAGCTGACCTGTGTATTCGTTGATAATGGTCTTCTGCGTAAAAATGAAGGCGATATGGTGATGTCCATGTTTGCGGAAAACATGGGAGTGAAAGTCATACGCGCCAATTCAGCAGAATTGTTTTTAACGCGTTTGCATGGTGTATCGGATCCGGAGCAGAAGCGGAAAGTCATTGGTAATACATTTATAGAAGTATTTGACACTGAGGCCAGCAAACTCAAAGACGTGCACTTTCTCGCGCAGGGCACTATTTATCCGGATGTGATTGAGTCTGCGGCGTCCAAAACCGGTAAGGCACACGTGATCAAATCCCACCATAATGTGGGAGGCCTCCCGGAAGACATGCAATTTAAGCTGGTTGAGCCGTTGCGTGAACTGTTTAAAGATGAAGTGCGTAAGCTGGGCCTGGCGCTCGGGTTGCCTTATGACATGGTATATCGTCATCCATTTCCTGGGCCGGGATTGGGCGTGCGGATTCTTGGTGAAGTGAAAAAAGAATACGCAGATATTCTGCGGGAGGCTGACGCAATTTTCATTGAAGAGCTGCACCGAGCGGACTGGTATCACAAGACCAGTCAATCATTTGCGGTATTCCTGCCAGTCAAATCCGTAGGGGTGGTTGGTGATGGCCGTCGCTATGAATGGGTTATTTCTCTTAGAGCTGTGGAGACCGTGGACTTTATGACGGCTCGTTGGGCTCATCTGCCTTATGAGCTGATCGAACGGGTATCGAACCGTATCATCAATGAGATCGAACATGTTTCCAGGGTGGTATACGATGTTTCCAGCAAACCGCCGGCCACGATTGAGTGGGAGTAGGGCAAGATATAAGCAGGTAGTCTGGTCTTTATAAAGAAATGAGATGCCAGTTAGTAATACTGACTGGCATTTTTTATGGCAATATTTGCTTCATTAATCTTATTTACTGTGAGTATAGACGACTAAGTGTAAATGACGATCTGCATCAATGGCCAGAGAGGTGGGTTCAAACCTGACTACCCTACATACCACCTGTTACAGAGATGACATGTGAAAATCCAGAGTAGAGCATAAAGCATGACATTACTTTTTATGTTCTAATTCGGCAAACACTAAATAAAATAGCTAAAAATACTGCGCCAGAAGCAAACCACAACCCTAGGTGTACAGTGTTTCCAGAAGATGAGGCAAGAGAACCTGGCTGGGATAGAATGATACCAATAGCCGCAGTGCCAAGGCATTGACCGAATGTTCTCATCATCGCCAGTACTCCCGACGCATAACTACTATGCTTTTCCTTCACGTTTGCCATCATTTCACGATTATTAGGACTTTGAAATAAGCCAAAACCAACGCCACAAATTAAATTTATCCAAGCAATATCTAGAACTGATGGCGTTTGTGGGAGAATGCTTAATAATACTAATCCAATACCAAAAATGACCAGTCCGAATGTTGAAATTATTGCCGGATTTTTCTTATCGGCTAGTCTGCCGGCATGCGGTGCCGCAAAAATAATACCTACCGGCCACGGAAGAAAAAGCAATGCAGATGTCAGTGGACTATAGTTATAAACACTCTCATATAAAAATGGTAGTGCAATAAAAGTAATGCCCTGAGCGATAAACGAAATGAAAGATGTAATCGCTGATAAAGAAAAACGTTGATTCGAAAATATTTCTAACGGTAATAAAGGTGTTATGGTATTGCGCTGACGATAAACGAATGCCGCTCCGCTGATTAGAGCAGCTACTGCATAAAGCAATGCCTGCTGTTTGTTATAACTGATAGCATGTTTAGAAAACGTGTTAGCACACAGAATCGTACTTCCCAACATGATCACAGAGAACAATGCCCCTATTTTATCTAGCGGACGAGTATCAAGTCGATCAGGTTTAGGAAGGTATCGTTGTGAAAAAGTCACCGCGACAACACCTAATGGGATGTTAATCATAAACAGCCACGACCAGTTTAGCTTAACTAACAAAACGCCACTGATTAACGGTGATACGGCGGTACATGTTGCAATTAATAGTGCGTTAACCCCTAAAATTCGTCCAAGTAATCGGGTAGGGAAAATCGTTCTAAGGAGTGCAGGAGCGATACTAAGTGTTGCTGCGCTACCAATCCCCTGCATGAAACGCATGACAACCAATTCTGATAATGAAGATGATAGAGCACATCCGACAGAAGACAGAGTAAAAAGGATCAATCCCCCCATAAACTGTCTACGAAAACCGATACGAGTCGCCAGTGCAGAAAAAATAGCTAGAGACATTGCAACAGCTAGTAAATAACCATTAGCAACCCAAACTGCGTCTGAAGCACTAACACCTAATGATGCCGACATTTGGGGTAATGCTATATTTATCATTGAAGCATCAAAGACATTCATCGTCGTCGTAACCATGACTGCCAACATCGTAAATAATCGTTCTTTACCTGGTAACCCATCATCGCCAGCTCGACTCATAAATAGTTCCATATATTTTCACCTCTTTTCTTTGAACGATTAAAGTTTAAGCTGCTAGCATATAAGGCGGAAGGTGCATTAATTTCATTATATAGTTGCATCAAACGCCATATCGTTGAGGCGCAATAAAAAAATGCAGGGGAAAGTGATGACAATTCCTGATATGAATTTGCTTGCTGCACTGGATGTTTTACTGGTTGAGAAAAGTGTTGCGGGGGCCGCGAGTCAGCTATCGCTAAGCACCTCTGCGATGAGCCGGACATTAGCGAGATTACGTTTAATCACTGGTGATCAACTGTTGGTTCGTGCGGGACGAAATATGGTATTAACCCCTTATGCCGAGTCTATAAAAGAGCGTACAAGGCATACTGTGTTTGAAGCACGAAATATTCTTCAGCCTAATATTCAACCTTTAGACTTATCTACACTTGAACGGACTTTTACCATTCGTGCCAACGACGGGTTTATTGAAACATTTGCATCAAAGCTCATTACTCACCTGTCAAAACATGCGCCGAAAGTACGGTTACGATTTCTGCCTAAACAGCAAAAAAGTCCTGAGGCACTTAGAGAAGGGAAAGTCGATTTAGATATTGGTGTACTCGAAAACATGGGGCCTGAAATTCGTATCAAAGCTTTGTTTCATGATCACTTTGTTAGTGTGGTCAGAAAAGGACATCCACTTGATCAATGCAAAGCGGTAACCATTCAACAGTACTGTCAATTTAGTCATATTATCGCGTCCCGAAGAGGTGATTTTGCAGGACCAGTCGATGAAAAACTCAAAGCTCAGGGTGTAACGCGACATATTGCGGCGACTGTTCCCAGTTTTCCTGCAGCCCTTGAGGTTGCCAGAAATTCAGATTTAATCGCCCTAGTACCAGCCTCTTTTTTGCTTAATGAACCACTTAATTCTGACAACGCTAGTTTGTGGGTGTTTGATCTGCCCGTGCAGACTCATGGTATTACGATTTCTATGATGTGGCATCCTCGTTTACAGCTTGATTCCGCCCATATCTGGCTTAGAGAACAAGTAGAAACGGTATGTCACGAATCCATGGAAAAGCGTTGCTTTTAAATAAAGTGAATTAAGAGCAAATGATGTCAATGAGGTAGCGTTGAGAACAACCAGGCCTTTTATTGGCGGATCGGAAATAAAGAATACCGAGGCGTAGTGTGCGATAATCCCGCCTCAAATATACAACAGAAGAACAAGCTTTCCTGTGCAGATTGGTGGGCTGGCCGGAGAATCGCCAACGCAGGTAGGTCGCAGTTATGGCCTGGGAAAAAAGACCATCTACAAGTGGATCAAAATAGTTCGGGAAAAAGGCTTGGATGCACTCGCTCCGAGACCGAGCGCTATCGGATTTTGAAGCAGAAGAAGCAAAACGCTGGATACTCCAGGGGGATCCCAGGCAATACGGTTTTGACTTCGGTTTGTGGACACGACAAATTGTTGCGGATCTGATCAAGGATCGCATGGGAATAGAAATCGATGTCACCGCAGTGGGTGACATGCTGCATCGTTTGGGCCTTACTCCGTACCGTCCAATGCGTCGGGCATACGAACGCAACGACGAAGGGATTGAAATATGGAAGCGAGAAACCTATCCAGCCATTAGCAAGAAGGCGAAAAAACAAGGAGCAGAAATTTTCTGGCTGGACGAAGCAACCATTCGCTCTGACGACTCGCTTCTGCGTACCTGGGGAGAAAAAGGCAAAACCCCGATTGTCGAGACGTCCTGTAAGCGCCAAGGTATCAACGCCATATCCGCACTATCGAATACAGGTGGATTCTGGTATCAGATTTTTACCGGCAAATTCAATGCAGAGGGACTCACTGAAGCATTGAAGGATTTGCTGAGTAATCGAAAGAAGCCGATATTTGTCATCATGGATGGGCATCCGGTTTATAAGAGCAAAGCGGTGCGCGATTTTCTCAAGGAACAGAGGAAAAGAATTCAGGTATTCCTGCTACCGCCATATGCGCCTGATTTGAATCCAGATGAGTTGGTATGGAACAATGTGCGAAGTACTGGCACAGCAAGAACACCACTAAAGAATGGTGAATCATTGTATGAACGGACATTTATAGATTTTGAGCTGATTGCTCAAAATAAAAAATTGGTCAAGTTGTATTGGTAGCTACCAGAAAAAGCTCACTTCTCTTATTTAAAGATCCAATTCCTTTAGCCCCGGATGGTCGTCAGGACGCCGACCCAAAGGCCAGAGAAACTTTCGCTCTTTTGGATTGATCGGGTGCTCATTGATGCTCGCAATCCTCTGGCGCATCAGACCATCATCATCGAACTCCCAGTTTTCATTTCCGTAGGCGCGAAACCATTGTCCGGAATCATCATGAAATTCATAGGCAAAGCGAACCGCTATTCGGTTGTCGGTGAAAGCCCATAGCCCTTTGATAAGTCGGTACTCGAGTTCTCGGGTCCATTTGCGTTTCAGCAATTGCGCTATTTCGTTTCGCCCGACCACGAACTCTGCCCGGTTACGCCATGAACAGTTTTCGGTATATGCCAGAATGACTTTTCCAGGGTCGCGGCTATTCCATGCGTCTTCCGCGAGGCGAATCTTTTTTATCGCTGTTTTCTCATCAAACGGTGGTAAAACATGATTGGTCATGATGGTTCCTCATTTCAAAAATAAAGGGCAGCGATACCGCCGCCCGAACTATTTGTCTAAGCGACCAGTGTATTGATGGTCGGAAAGTCGATTTCGGTTCCCAGAACTTCATTCATGTAGTTGGTGAGAGTGTTCACTGCAACATGGCCCACGATTTCTACAATTTCGGCATTGCTATAGCCCGCAGCGCGGACAGCCTGTAAATCGTTGTCAGAAACTTTGCCGCGATGACGTGTAATTTGGGTTGCGAACTCGACGGCCACCGCTGCTTTGTCATCGTGAGAGGTGCCGCTACGATTGGCTTCAATTTCCTCTTCGCTTAGTCCAGCCAGATTAATGCCCAAATAGCGATGGGCGGCGAGACAGTAGTTGCAGCCATTGATCTCCGCAACGGCAAGGGCTATGCGCTCCCGGGTCTGAGCATTTAAAGAACCGTTACTGAGAGCGTTGTTCAGACTCAGATAACCTTCAAGTGTTTTCGGGCTATTGGCGATAATGCGAAACATATTGGGTACGCTGCCGAGAAGTGTGTTGACCGTTTCCAAAGACTTTTTGGCGGCTTCGGGTGCAGTTTCTATTGATGCTGGAGTTGGTATGCGTGTCATGGTTGGCTCCTAAGTGTTTTGGATTGGAGTGCATAGGATACTGTTGTTTTAAATATAAATAATTGGACTAAAATTAAATTATCTATTACATATATTGAAATAATGAGAGCAATAGGATTGAACCGTATTCAATGGATAAACTTGAAGCGATGCGTGTGTTTGTTGAGGTTGCGGAGTGTCAAAGCTTCGTGGTTGCCAGTCGTAAGCTGGACTTGTCTGCCCCAGCCGTGACTCGTTCCATTGCTCAGCTTGAGCGTGTTCTCGGGGTGCGCCTGTTTAATAGGACCACGCGTCATGTTCGTCTTACGGACTCCGGACTCCTGTTTTTTGAAGATGCGAGGCGTATTTTGGAAGAGGTGGAGCAGGCGGTGGCTACGGCATCAGGCGGCTATGCAGAACCTAAAGGTCTCTTATCGGTAACTGCACCGGTGTTATTCGGGCAGAAGCATGTTATGCCGGTTGTGAGAGAGTATTTGCAAAATAATCCAGCTGTAACGGTAAATGCGCTTTTTTATGATCGTGTCAGTAATTTACTGGATGAGGGGCTGGATATCGGTATCCGGCTTGGCCATCTTAAAGACTCAAATATTTATGCAACTCAGGTTGGTAGTGTTCAACGGGTTGTATGTGCTTCACCGTATTATTTGAAACAGCATGGCACTCCCCGGCATCCCTATGATTTGAAAGATCATGATATTATTCAAGCCTCTTCGGTAGAGACCTCGATGACTTGGCGGTTTGAGTCAAAGGGGGAGAAGTTGGCAGTGAAAGTTTCCCCGCGACTACATTGCAGTCAAAATGGAGCTGCAATATCGGCTGCCGGGCTAGGAATGGGAATTACTCGCCTGATGTCTTATCAGGTCGGTGAGGAATTAAAAAACGGGTTGTTGGTGCGCATACTATGCGATTACGAGAGTAAACCGCTTCCGGTTAATATCATTCATCTTGAAGGGCGGCAGGCTAACGCAAAGATAAGGGCGTTTATTGACCTTGCAGTTGCTCGTTTAAGGGCAAATCCTTATATAAACCATTGATTCTGATCTGATATTGTTTGTCGAACTGACTGTTAGTGTGATTTTGATGATGCATCATATGGTCGCCTATTTAGCGAAAAAGTTACTACTACGGTGATACGTATTTTTAACTTTTTCCGCCTTCAGGTGTTTTCAGAAAGAGTAGAAGGCATACCAATGTAATGCCGCTTTTTGGACCGTTATTTAATGATGTATGTTGTGTGCTGAACACCTTACCTCTGAATGATAGGTACGTTCGGGCCGAGGCGGGTCAGCCGCCAGTAGACTCCCGTTTCCGGGTTAATACGCAAGCCATTTCATTGGTAAAATTCAGTTTTGAAGGGTTTATTTTTGTATCTTACTAGCGAGACTGAAAGACAGATAGCTATGTTTTTGCTTCAAACTTTTAGTAAATCTATTGATCTGATCTGCCGCTCTTGTCAGTATTCCGCCTTTATTTGTTTACGGAGCAGTACATGAAGAGTTTCCTGTCTAGCGGGAAAGCTTTTTCGGTATGGATTCTGGTGTTAATTCTCCAGTCATGTTCATCTCAATATGTTTCTATGGGAGGGAGTGAAGTCCTATCCGACTCTGATCGTTATCAGCAGGAACGTTATCCGATTAAACAGGACCGTGGACCTGATCAGAAAATTGATGGGCATAAGATTGAAGACGTAGTACCTGTCTATGAGCCGCGGAGTGCAGCAGGAAACAAAAGCCCTTATACCGTCAGAGGGAAAAAATACTATGTACTGAATAATCCTGAGGGCTATTCAGAGGCGGGTATTGCCAGTTGGTATGGTGTTAAATTCCATGGTCACAAAACCTCCAATGGCGAAATATTTGATATGTATAAGGTTAGTGCTGCCCATAAAACCTTGCCAATTCCAAGTTATGTCAAAGTAACCAATCTTGATAATGGAAAGTCGGTTATTGCACGGGTCAATGATCGTGGTCCATTCCATGATGGTCGCCTAATCGATTTGTCATATGCTGGTGCCGTAAAGCTTGGCTATGAAAAACAGGGGACTGCCCGGGTAAAAGTTGAGGCCATTACGCCTGGGTATACCGAAACACATGAGTTTTTCATTCAGGTTGGTGCATTTTCATCAATGGCCAACGCGCAGAAACTGAAGCAGGAAGTCGAGCTCTATACTAATAATCGGGTATTTATCGAGAAGACCTCTTTTTATCGTGTCAAAGTGGGACCCATGACTGAGCGGAAGGCGAAAAAGCTACAGAAAAAGTTGGCTCGCAAAAATATTGGTCCACCAATTATTGTCCGATTGTAAAAAAATCCACAAGTGCTTCATCTATTGATGTATAGGTGTTGGGTGAGGCATTGAGAAACTAGAGCTGCAATAATATGTTGGCTTGTTAGAATCACCTGTTTGTATAAACGTTGTATATCACCGGGAAATGGAGATTATGTTCAAATCGATCCTCAATCGAGTTCGTCAAACAGTCGTTATCGGACTGGTTAGTATTTCTGCCAGCCATGTATTTGCTGCAATTATTCCGGCACCGCCTCAATTGGCAGCATCATCCTATATTCTTATGGATGCGAATAGCGGCAAAATAATCGTTGCCAATAACGAGCATGAGCAGCTGCCCCCAGCAAGTTTGACCAAATTGTTAACATCCTACATTGTTGAGGAAGAGATTCAGGACGGTCGATTGGCCCTTACAGACGTCGCTCATATCAGCAAGAAAGCATGGGGCTGGGGCGGTTCAAAAATGTTCGTCAAAGTTGACGATGATGTATCTATTGAAGACCTGCTGCGCGGACTGATCATTCAGTCAGGCAACGATGCTGCCATTTCTCTGGCTGAGCATATTGCTGGATCTGAAGAGGTTTTTGCGGATGTCATGAATCAGACAGCTGAAAAACTTGGAATGAAAGACTCTCACTTTATGAACGCTTCCGGCTGGCCGGCCAAAGAGCATTTATCTTCAGCATACGATATGGCTATTCTGGCCAAAGCCATCATTGACGATCATCCTGAGTTTTATCCCATTTATGCTGAAAAGGATTTTACCTATGCTGGCATCAAACAAAGTAACCGTAACACCCTCTTATGGCGAGATCCTTCTGTAGACGGATTGAAAACCGGTCATACTGAATCTGCTGGTTATTGTCTGGTGTCTTCTGCCAAGCAGGATGATATGAGATTGATTGCAGTGGTCATGGGGACGAAGAGTGATGATGCCCGCGAACAGGAAAGTATGAAATTGCTTACTTACGGTTTCCGTTACTATGAAACTCATGAGCTGTATAAAGCCGATACCGCACTGAATACGTCTCGTATATGGGCTGGGTCTCAGGATACCATTGACCTTGGACTTGACGCCGATGCGGTGGTTACCATTCCTCGGGACTCCCAGTCCAAACTTGATGCATCGTTACAGATTAACCCTGTTATAGAAGCGCCAGTGCAAAAAGGTGATGTACTGGGTAGCCTGGTGGTTAAAATGGATGATGAGGTGGTCTATGAAAAGCCCTTGGTCGCGTTACAGGATGTTGAGCAAGCGGGCTTTTTTAGCCGAATTTTTGATTATATAGCGTTGTTTTTCCATAACCTGTTTAACTGATATGTGACTCATGAGTGAACCTGAAGCTCCAAAAATAGAATTTCCCTGTGCCAACTACGTCGTTAAAGTGGTTGGCAGTGATACTGGCTCATTTCGGGAAGATGTGCTGGCAGTGATGTTGAAGTATGACCCCAAGCTGGATCAGTCGAGAATTCAGTATCGACCCAGCAGTAAGGGCACATATCTTTCGATTTCCTATTGGATTACTGCAGAGAGCGAAGCTCAACTGAAAACGCTGAACGAAGAGTTGCGGAGCGATTCCAGGGTCAAGACGGTGTTGTGATGAGCGAGAACCGGGTTATTGTTCGTGATCTTGGTATGGTTGAGTACCTGCCAACCTGGAAAGCCATGCAGGATTTCACTTCCATGCGTGATGAAACGACTGAAGATGAAATCTGGTTGCTGGAGCACTATCCGGTGTTCACTCAAGGGCAGGCCGGAAAGGCTGAGCATTTGTTGAATCCGGGCGACATTCCTGTGGTCCAGGCTGATCGCGGTGGCCAGGTAACCTATCATGGCCCGGGCCAGCTGGTGGCTTATGTGCTGATGGATATTCGCCGGTCCCGCATTGGAGTGCGCAACCTAGTGAGCGGTATAGAGCAGTCAGTGATTGATACCCTCGCTTTATATGGAATTTCATCAGCAGCAAAACCTGATGCCCCTGGCGTATACGTCGAAGGTGCGAAGATTGCGTCCTTGGGGTTGAGGGTTAAGAAAGGGTGCTCTTTCCATGGGCTTGGATTTAATCTGGATATGGATCTGGAACCATTTCAACGTATTAATCCTTGTGGATATACAGGTATGAATATGACTCAGTTGCGGGATTTTATTGAGCAGGTGGATATAAGCCAGATTAAGAGCCAATGGGTTAGGGCATTTGCCAATTGTCTGGGGTTGACTGAACGATTGATATTTACCGATATGGTAGAGGAATTAGTAAATGACTGAAAATATAAAGCCTGCAAAAAAAGAAGTGGGCGTTAAGTTGCGCGGTGCGGAAAAAGTATCCCGTATTCCGGTAAAAATCATTCCGACTGAAGACCTTCCCCGTAAACCAGAATGGATCAAAGTTCGCTTGGGTAACAATTCCGAAGTGACCCGGATTAAAGACCAATTGCGCCACCATAAACTGCATTCTGTCTGCGAAGAGGCATCCTGTCCGAATCTGGGAGAATGCTTCAGCAAGGGTACTGCCACCTTTATGATCATGGGTGATATCTGTACCCGGAGATGCCCATTTTGCGATGTTGCTCATGGTCGACCAAAACCTTTGGCAGAAAATGAGCCACTTGAGCTGGCCCAGGCAATTGCAGACATGAAGCTAAAGTATGTGGTAATTACGTCGGTTGATCGGGATGATCTCAGAGATGGCGGCGCCATGCATTTCAATCACTGTATTGAAGAAACCCGTAAATTGAGCCCGGATATCGTTATTGAGACTCTGGTTCCTGATTATCGTGGTCGTCTCGAAGTGGCTGTTGATATTATGGCCCAGGAAGCACCGGATGTTTTAAACCATAACCTTGAAACCGTACCAAGGCTGTATAAACAGGTTCGACCTGGAGCTGATTACCAGCATTCTCTGGACTTGTTAAAAGCTTTCAAAGCCAAACGCCCTGATGTTAAGACTAAGTCCGGACTCATGGTTGGTATTGGTGAAGAGCTTGACGAAGTGAAAGCGGTGATGCGTGATTTACGTGATCACGATGTTGATATGGTGACGATTGGCCAGTATCTGCAACCTTCCCGCTACCATTTGAAAGTTGAGCGGTTTATAACCCCGGCTGAATTCAAAGAACTTGAAGACTATGGCTATGAGCTCGGTTTTATGAACGTCGCCAGTGGACCTTTGGTTCGTTCTTCTTACCATGCCGATAAGCAGGCCGCAGGCGAAAAAATTGTATAAAGTGGACTGAACAACGGTCTTCTGCACTGGGGGAATTGTATGGCCACTAGAATTCCCGCAGTCCAAAGATGATAGATGCCCGGTTAAACGGTATGGGTCTGTACAGACCAGCAGGAGTTCTATTCTGCGGTATAAGGTCAGGGACTAACCTACAGGCTTTTGGGGATATAAAGTAACAGAAACTTGAACTTGTCCCGCTTATGGCCTCAAACCTGCTTTTAAGTGATGATTTTAAGCGCCGGTTCTGTTCACGGAAATGCTGTACCACCGCTTTGAGTTTTGGCTTTACAGCAGGCCGCTTTTCCTTCGGGTCATTGCAATACTTAACCTCCTAGAGCATTGCTTTTCTGCGCAGTCCTTTGCAGTAAACCAGTACATCCATCGTATATGTATGTGGGAGTTCATCCGCATCCAGCCAAGCGATGGACACTGGCTCACCTCGAATGAGGCAAGGTGGCTTGCAAACTCAAGCGGGGTCAGAAAATCCCGCTCCAAGTTTGATTCAAATATGGCTTTGCCGCTGGCCTTACTGCGAAAAGCGATGCCAGTGACATTACGGTAGTTTTTGGGATCTTGTGCACAGGTATGAAAATCTGCTCAGTACAGAATATCGTTGTAATTCACAAAAGTCGTTTGGGTCGGATTTTGGCTTGAAGTTAATTCAGGTCAAGTGCTTCCATCGAGTGGTCTGGCATCCTAGGCTCTGTTCCATTTGAGACGACTGCCAATGTCTGCTGCGGTTTTTGTTTCCACCCAGACCATGTCAGAGCTGTCCATGTTGAATCGATATCTGGATAGTCTGACCACACCGATAGATTCCAATCTGGAAGATGTAATTCTCAGTAGCGCGCTGTATCGCATTGTGATTGATGATCAGGTAGCTGGTTTGTTTGCAATAAACGATTCCACCCGATTAACCCTGTTTTGGCTGGAACGGGGGTTTCTTTCGTATGCTGGCGATGTATTTCAGCAGGTCTGTGTTCAACACCGAATAGAAAACATTCTAGTTTCCACCAGCGAAACTTTGTTGTTGTCGTTTGCGATGGATTATCAAAAACATGTTACTACCAAAGGTCATTGCTTTTCATTTTTGGGTGGAACGCTGGGTCATGATGTTGCCGATAGTCTGACTCTGGAAGAAGCGGCGGAGACAGATTTACCCTTGATCAGGCAATATAGCGGTCATTTTTTCAATCAACTGGAAAGCAATGTGGCGAATCACGAGATTTATCTTGCCCGCCGGACTGGGGAGTTGATTGGTTTCGGTATTATTGAGCATAGCCGCATATCCCGCTACTTTGCGAGTGTGGGCATGTTTGTGTTGGAGCAGCATCGCGGTTCAGGTTATGGTGCAAAGATCGTCACTGAGCTCATCAGGCGTAATAACATTAATCAATTGCAGACTGTGGCATGTTGTCGGGCGGATAACGCTGCATCTATCCACGCTCTTACCAGTGCAGGACTCGCAAGCGTTTCAAGGTTGATTCAGATAGACTTGTAATTTTTAACTCAATCTATAGAAATTTATGTCTTTGACGAACTTACTGGCCGAGCTTGAGAACGAGCTGAAACATTTGGACTACTGGCGAGCATTTCCGCCTGACCCTCAGGCGTTTATGAGTGAACAACCATTTTGTGTTGATACAATGGAATTGCATCAATGGCTGCAATTTGTCTTTATTGCCAGGCTAAATGCCTTGCTGGAGGGCAATCTGCCATTACCATCTGCCAGTGGTGTTTATCCGATGGCAGAGCAGGTATTTGGAGAAAATGATCGGCATGAGCGTTTGCTAAAGATTATTGATGCCATTGATGGTGTGCTGGGGAGAGCCTCTCAGTAGTTAACGGACATCTGTGAGATGTCCGTTTTTACCCAGCATACAAGCTTAAGCGAAGTTGCTGCCTGCAAATTCCCAGTTAACCAATTTCCAGAATGCGTCCATATAACTTGGGCGCGCATTGCGGTAATCGATGTAATAGGCATGTTCCCAAACATCTACCGTCAGTAATGCAGTGACGCTGTCATCTGTCAGCGGGCAACCGGCGTTGCTGGTGTTCATGATATCCACAGAACCATCGGCTGTTTTCACCAGCCAGGTCCAGCCAGAACCGAAGTTATTGACCGCACTGTTGGTGAACGCTTCTTTGAACGCACCGAAAGAACCCCACTTCGCAGTAATAGCATCCGCCAGTGCACCCGTTGGCTCGCCGCCACCGTTAGGGCTCAGGCAATTCCAGTCACAGGTATGGTTCCAAACCTGGGCGGCATTGTTGAATACACCACCAGAGGACGCTTTTACGATCTCTTCCAGGCTTTTGCCGGCCATATCAGTGCCTTCGATCAGGCCGTTCAGCTTAACCACGTAAGTGTTGTGGTGTTTGCCATAATGGAATTCCAGAGTTTCTTCAGAAATATGAGGTGCCAGCGCATTTTTTGCGTAAGGCAAAGCAGGTAGTTCGATTGTCATAGTATTTTTTCCTGTGTTAGTCGGAGTGAAAAAATAGACTCAGGTCCTTAAGTAAGGATACCTTTCATGGTTTTCAATGTTTTACATATTTATCGCCAGGCTATGGTTATGAGGCGGTAATGGAGTATGGTTGCTAATTGGCCTGGTTTGCGGATTTGTACAAGGTGAACCTTTTTTTATTTTCGGGGTGTCCTGAGCTTAGGCAATTTTGCATTGGCGGGTTTCACTTTATAATGGCATCCCATAGTCAATCTAATAGTATTTGGAGATCGTGAATGAATCGTCCCAGCGGGCCAAAACAAAATATGGATGAATTACCAAGTCTGGTGCCCGATCGTGACGAAATTGTCAGCCGTCAGCGTTCGCTGAAGTCATCCAAGAGTAAACCAGGTCAGGCAACCAAGTCGGTCGATAAAAAGACCGGTACAGGTTTTTTGTGGTTTTGGGTCATATTTTTGATTGCGGTGAATGTTGGTTTGGGATGGTGGTGCTTTCAGTTTTATAGCCAACTTGAGCAGGCTCGGAGCGATAGAGCGATTCTGGCCGCCCGGGTAGAGGCGATGGAACAACAGATGTCTGCAACAGATGAAAACCTGGTCCTGAATGAAACCAGTCTGCAGAACCGTTTTTCCAATATTATGTCGGAGATTCGAAAACTGTGGGATGTATCAAATAAGCGAAACAAGGCCTGGATCCAGACCAACCAGGAAGATATCAAGAATATCATTGATGGTAATAAGCAGGCAGATAAGTCGTTGACGGCGATATTGGAACAACTGGCTCCTCTCAAAGAACAATTGAGTGCGCAACAGACGACAGTGGAGTCATTGAGTCAGGAGGCAAAAACGGGCTTGGAGACGCTGAAGAAAAATCTGAATGACCTGCAGCGGCAGTATGAAGCTGCCAATGCCCGAATAGACGAGTTGGCCTTGGGTCAGCAACTGTTGTCTGATCAGTCTCAGTTAGAGCCAAGAATTTCGAGCCTTGAACAAAAAGAACAAAGTATGAGTCTGGATTTGGAGTCAATCAGTACCAGTCGTACACAAGTCAGTGCAAGATTGGTAAGCCTTCAGAATCAAATAAAAGCACTGGAGCAGCAAATTCTGGAGCTTAAAACCACGCCTTAGAGGCTGTTTTTTCAAGACAAGAAAAAGCCCTTACAATGTAAGGGCAATTAGCAGCAGAGATGGTTGAGTCTGTTTATGATGTGCCTGGCAGCAAGCTAATTTCTCAGCTCAACTTCTAGTTTGTGAACCATTTTTTCGATGTTGCTTATCCGGTTAATAATGTCATCTTGTAGACAAAAGCGATTTTTCTCGATTTTCTGAGTCAGATGGTTCCAGCTCAAAATGGCCGTCGTTAGATTTTTCTTTCGCGGTCCGGTCGCATGGCAATTTGAACATTCAACATTAAAAGAAAACAGGTGTTGAGTTGTTCTGACAAAGTGGCTGTGACAGAAAGGGCATTCTTTGATTTCAGTGCCCATATTTGCTCCCTCTGTGGCCTCTATCGATATTCATTATCAGTATCATTTTACATATCTACTGAGCCAAGCTTAGTACTATATATAGTATTTGCAACCATCTGGTTTACTAAAATATCTATATTTGGTGTTTAAAAATTAAGCAGTTAACTATATGTGCATTGTATGAATAAACAGGCATTTAATTTTTTTTTTAGAAAAATTATTTAACTGTTTGATTTTGAAATATTTTTTCAATTTTTTTGTTAGTTGGTTCCGGTAACCGTTTACATAAAAGACAAGGGAGCAACATTGTGTGCATAATTGTAATTTTTTGTTTTTTAATACAATGACTTGAAGTTATAGGTTAGTTTTTGATGATTGATTGAAGATAATCGCTAACGTGTTTGATAAATAACCGCGGTTTTTCTGCATGTAGCCAGTGTCCTGCATCGGCAATGATCTTAAGTGTCGTATCTGGAAACCTCTGTTCAATAGCATCTTTGTCCTCCGGTAAAATGTAATTTGAGCGCGCCCCTTTTAGGAAAAGGGTGTTGGACAAATATGCTCCTGTTGCGGGAGGAATCTGCAGGAGTTTGTCATAGTCTTGAAACAGTACATTTAGGTTAAAACGCCATTGGAACTGTTTATCAGCATTCAGATAGAGACTTTTCAACAAAAATTGCCGGGTAGTCACGTCGTTGACGAAATCACTTAGTATCAAATCGGCTTCTTTTCGGTTTTTTAAATCGCTCAATGGAATTGAACGTAGACCTTTAAAAATATCGGTGTGGTGAGCGGTATAGTGTCTTGGTGCAATATCCGCAATAATGACGCCTGAGTAGGCTTCTGGTTGGCTAAGGCTCAGTTGCATAGCAACCTTCCCGCCCATGCTATGACCCAGAATGACTGGTCGTTCCAGTCCGAGAGAAGCAATGAGTTGCTGAATATCGTTTGCCATCGTCACATAGCTCATTTCATTGCTGTGAAATGACTGTCCATGATTGCGCATATCGACGCTGATGACCCGGTAACGGTCGGAAAAGTGTTTGGTCAGAGAATTCCAATTATCGCTTGACCCAAAGAGACCATGCATGACGACGAGGGCAGGCCCCTGTCCTTGTTCACGATAAAAAAGCATTGCTAAACCCAAATGATTCGTAAGAAAATCCGCGGAGTCTAACACCTATCTCCAGGATACAAAATGGAATGTCGCGCCGGTTGTGGGGCCTGCTGTATTGCACCCTCTATCAGTCAACCTTATTTTGGAATGCCGGCAGGTAAGCCAGCTGGTACTCGCTGTACTCACCTCAATGCTGAAAACCTATGCGCTCTATTTGGGAAGCCTGAGCGCCCTCTTTTCTGCGCCGCCTTTACCGCTGAACCTGAGTTTTGTGGAACGAATGGTAAAGAGGCGCTGATTATTCTGGCAGAAATGGAAGATCAGATAAAAACTTCCTGAGCCTGTTGTGCCTCGGAAATAATTTCCTGAATCTGTTCTGACTCTGGGTCAGGTTCGATTCCTATGGCCGTGAATGCTGGGACAATCTTCCAATCAACACGGGCTAGCAGGTTTTTTTGACCATAATAGTGGATCAGACTTGCAAGGCGGATGATTTCTGTATAGCCAACGGTGCTAACAGGCGATTTAAAGTTTTGATAGGATTTAGCTACTTCCTGAACAGCTTCAGGAAAATCCCATTTCTTCAAAATCATCACCGTAATGTCTGGATGCAGAATGGTGATGATTTTATCGAGAGAAATCCCGTCGCGAATTAAGTCATCCCGCTCCTCGGCAAATGTCAAAATGGGTAGCACCCCAAGTTTGTGGACCAGGGCGCAGAGTGTTACTTCATCTGCTGGAATACGGGTGAATTTTTGTGCCAGTACATGACTGATGGCGGCAATTTGTGTGGTGCTGTTCCAGGTAGCGCGCATCCGCTGATCAATAATATCGGAAGTTGCTTGAAACATTTGCTCCATCGCCAGGCCAGTTGCCAGATTGGCGGTGTAGTTCATGCCCAGGCGGGATACAGCCATAGATAAATCTTTCACTTCTTGTGGAGCTCGGAGCAGTGGACTGTTGGTTACCTTAATAATCCTGGCAGCCAGGGCTGCATCCTGACTGATTACTTTAACCAGTTCGGAAATGCTCGCCTCAGGGTCTTCTGCTTTTTCTCTGACTTTCATCGCCACCTCTGGCAACGTTGGTAAAGTCAGTTGGTCTGCTTCAATTGCCTGGAAAATTTCTGTTCTGACAGTATCAAGTAACTTCGACATATATTGCCCTATGCTTATTCTGGTTTTAGTGGTGCCTATCGATATTGCTGAAGGTTTGGTCCAATTGCCCTAATATGATGAATGACCTCGCGTAACTGCACGGCGAGAACGGCTATTCTAAACAGTATAGGGCAGCTCATGGAAAGTCATGACTTGAGGCATATTTTCTTTGGTCTGTGCCTCATTTTTCTTATCAATATTGATTAACACTAGTGCATGAGTATTACAGCTGTTAATAATCTGACCCAGTTTTTGCCCATCCTGGTTTACAACCAGAGTGCCGGATGTGACCGGGTGGTCCGCCAATACTGCAGGTAAACACCAACTTTTCACCTGACCTTTATATTGTGTTCGAGCAACAATTTCCTGGCCAGTGTAACAGCCTTTCTTGAAGCTGATTCCACCGATTGCCTGTAAATTTAGATTTTGTGGGATGCAGATATCAACCATTTCACTGGTGAGCCATGGAAGGCCTTGTTGAATATCTTCGATTTCCCATTCGGTAGCAGCCTGGCTATCCTCATGAATCAACGTTTTTTTAGTCATTAATGCCATGGCCCGTTGGCCGGGCCAGTTACAGTAAATTGCGTCGTCGATGCGATCAAGGGCATTATTCAGTCCTGCTTTTAATGAGCCTGTAACAATAGTTTCGGTGTTATGGGTCAGAGTCACTTTGTAAAACACTGCATACTTTTTTAGCGTCGCTAATGCATGCTCCATCACCGATTGGTGGCATACCAGATAAATGACGTCTTCAGTCTCTCCAACGAGAGCGATGAAGTTCATATAAACCCGGCCCTTGGGAGTGCAAAAAGCACCATGCCGAAATTCCTGGCTATGGAGGGTGCCAAAGTCCTGTGTTGACTGTCCCTGAAGGAATTTTACAGCATCAGGACCTTGAACGGTCATGACTGCCAAATGTGGTAACGAAAAAAAACCTGATGGATCTGGTTGATGGGACATCGAAACTTGGTGCTCGCTACGGTTATAATGATCAGCTTTAGTATGGGCGAGTATAAAAATTCAAATGGCTAATGACGACAACCTGAACAAATTATTTTGGCATAGCCGCCGTGGTATGCTTGAGCTGGATTTGGTTTTATTGCCATTTCTGGAAAAGCACTACCAGCATATTTCTGACCAAAACAAAGAGTACTATGCTGAGCTGCTGAAATGTGAGGATCAGGATTTGTTTTCCTGGTTTTTATCTCGACAAAAGCCTGAAGATCCCAGGTTAAAGCAAATTGTGGATGTTATTCTTGAGCACCATCAGCCCGATTGAGCTGAAAATAACCCCCTCCCGATGGATGAAGCGCTGGATCTATTTGCTGCTGATTGTTTGTCTGATGGTAGTGGCTCAACTGTCTCAACGGTGGACTGGTTACTTGGTGCTCATGTTTCCGCTTGGTTGGTACATAGGTCGTTTATATTTACGCTGGGTGGTTCTGAACGATGAAGCATCCATTGTCCGAATCATTTTGGAAGGGCATGATCTGCGTTGTATGACCAGTGGGGGTAACAGTTTCGGAGGAAGGCTGGTAGGGCAACAATGGCTTAGTCGCTGGCTTATTGTTTTACGGTATCGGGATGAACGGGGCAAGTCGTATCACTTGCCCATTTTTCAGGATGCTGCCGGTACACGGGAGTTTCATCGGTTGTTGGTCGCGCTGAAGATTACACCAACATCAGGTTAAACTGACGGTGTCAGTACGGTATCTTTCGTTTCAGACAACATGCTGGGATAGTCGAGTGTGTAGTTGAGCCCCCGGCTTTCACGACGCTCCATGGCTGAGCGGATGATCAGTTCGGCAACCATCACCAAATTCCTAAGCTCCAGTAAGTCATTGGAGACTTTGTAATTGGAATAGTACTCTCGGATTTCCTCCTGCAGAACCTGTACCCGGTGTAATGCCCGTTGCAGGCGTTTATTGGTTCTGACGATGCCGACATAGTCCCACATGAAGCGTCTTACTTCGTCCCAGTTATGGGAAATAACCACATCCTCATCAGAATCCGTTACTTGGCTGTCATCCCAGGCGGGGATCTCCAGGTCCAGTTTGGGAACGTTCTGAGTCAGGATGTCGTCCACCGCAGCCATGGCGAATACGAAGCATTCCAGCAGTGAATTGCTGGCCAACCGGTTGGCACCATGCAAACCTGTATGGGCGCATTCGCCAATGGCATACAGGTTTGCCATATTGGTTCTGCCTGCAAGGTCAGTTTTGATGCCGCCGCAGGTATAGTGGGCAGCCGGCACAACTGGAATGGGTTGTTGGGTAATATCAATTCCGTATTTCAGACAGCGACTATAAATTGTGGGAAAGTGTTCTTTGATAAACTCGGCGGGTTTGTGGCTGATGTCGAGAAAGACATGGTCGACCCCCAATCGTTTGATCTCGTGGTCAATGGCTCTGGCCACAATGTCCCTTGGCGCCAGTTCAAGGCGTTTGTCAAAACGATGCATGAATGGTTCGCCATTTGGCAATAACAGTCGGCCACCTTCTCCACGTACTGCCTCGGAAATGAGAAATGATTTGGCATGGGGGTGGTAGAGACAGGTGGGATGGAACTGGTTGAACTCCATGTTGGCTACCTGACATCCTGCCCTCCATGCCATGGCAATACCATCGCCTGATGTACCATCTGGGTTTGATGTGTATAAGTAGGCTTTTGCTGAGCCGCCAGTAGCCAAGATAACGTGGGGTGCCCGGAATGTAACTACTTCACCGGAAGTCTGGTTAAGTATGTAAGCACCCACGCAGCGTTGTTCTGATAACCCCAGTTTGTGCGTACTGATCAAGTCAACGGCAGTATGTTTTTCGAAGATTGTGACATTTTTGCATTGCCGGACTTTATTTGTCAGTGTTTCTGCGATTGCCCAACCGGTCGCATCGGCAGCGTGAATGATACGGCGGTGGCTGTGTCCGCCTTCCCGGTGAAGGTGGAATGGAAATTCCTGAGTATGATGTTCGAATTCGGGGTTGGCGGTAAAAGGCACGCCCTGGTTGATGAGCCATTGAATGGCTTTTTCGCTGTGTTCCACGGTGAAGCGGACGGCCTCTTCATCACATAGGCCTGCGCCAGCGGTAAGCGTGTCCTGTACGTGCGCGTCAACAGAGTCTAGTCTGTCCAAGACTGCTGCGACACCTCCCTGGGCCCATTGCGTTGAGCCGCTTTGGAGTTCTCCTTTGCTGATAACAGCTACGTTCCATTGTTGAGGGAGTCTCAATGCTGCCGTTAGGCCGGCTGCACCTGTACCGATTATTAACGCGTCAAAATACTGGATCATGCAAAGTAATTCCATACCACATAAGTGATGAAAGTATACAAAGTTCAACACTATTAATGCAGCATCCCGGATCAACTCAAATTCATTTATTGCAATTTGATGGAACTTTCTCTGGTAACTAGAGTCATATATAACAGTTTCAAACAACGTTGAGATAAACAAATAATGGATGAGGGAGCGAGCCAGAGCGTCAGCCATAACGCAGATCTGATCCTTGTCAGACGTGCACAAAAAGGTGACCTAAGAGCCTTTGATCTGCTGGTTTTCAAATACCAGAACAAAGTGGGGGCTCTCATCAGTCGCCTCGTCAATGATCCTCATGATGTGCAGGATCTGACTCAGGAGACATTGATCAAGGCATATCGGGGACTGGCTTCATTTCGTTCTGACAGTGCATTTTATACTTGGCTGTATCGTATTGCGGTGAACACAGCAAAAAATCACCTGATGACACCGCAGACACGATATTCCCGCCAAGGCGTATCGCTTGAGCAGGCTGAGCTGGTCGACCAGGACAGCCATTGGCTGCAGGATGAGACGACACCAGAAAACAGCCTGTCCGGACAGCGGCTGAATTCTGCTATTCATCAGGCTATCAAAGACTTGCCGGATGAGTTGCGCATAACATTGCAGTTACGCGAATTTGATGGGCTGAGTTACGAAGAAATATCTACAGTACTGGAAAGTCCTGTTGGCACAATACGAAGTCGTATATTCAGAGCGAGAGAGGCTGTAGATAAAAAAATACGGCCGTTGGTAATGAACACTGTTCAAATGAAAGCATGAGTAGGGTTGAGGTGAGTGGTAACGGTTATGAGTGAACAGGCAAAAGAAGCATTTTCGGGTTTTTTGGATGATGAAGCCTCGGAATTGGACATCCAGCGAATGTTGAATGAGCTGGATAAGAATCCAAACCTGCTGGCAGAGTATCGGTCCATCGCGCTGACGCGAGACGGGATGCAGGGTGAGGTGCTGTTGGATGTCAGTGGTGCTATTCGGCAGCAGCTTAGTAGTCCATTCCCTGAAGTATCGGGTCAACATCAAGACACTGTTGTCAGGCAACCCAAACTGTGGCTGCGGGTCATGCAGGGTACTGTCGCTGCGTCTGTCGCGGGTTTGTTGATTGTGGCTGTACAGTTTTGGAAGACCCAGTCTTATGAGGGTTCGGCACCCTCTGTTGCACAGAATCAATCTCAATCTGTTGCAGAGACTGATGAGGAAAGGCTGGCGACTGCATTACGACTGCAGCAGTATGTGCAGCAGCATATTCAGGATGCGGGCTATTTGAGTGGGCAAGCAGCGATACCAATGGATTCAAAACGGCTTGAATCTGAAATAAAGCAAGGTGAATGATGAAGACCGTATTAGTTGTTGTGGTATCTGTCTGTGTGTCAATGCTGGCCTGGGGGAATCAGGTCGATGGCGAGCGTTGGCTGGATAATATGATTGCCGCCAATCGAAGTCTCAATTATCAGGGTAGCTTCATTTATGTAAGAGGTTCTGATGTCCAGACTCTAAAAATTAATCACCGAATTCGCAACCATAAGATCCAGGAAAAAATATGGAATATCAACGGTGAGCGTATGGAGGTGATTCGTCTAGGCGATATACAGCAGTGCTGGCATGAGAAAGACTCCAAAGTGCCTTTGTCTCATACACTGCCAGCTGGACCGTATTCGTATATTTTTGCTCATCACATGGGAGAGATGCTGGAGAACTATGTGATAACGGTTAAAGGCCAGGAGCGTATTGCTGAGCATGAGGCCTGGCATATCAGCGTCACGCCTAAGGACAATTATCGCTTTGGCTATCGATTCTGGCTGGAACGTGATACCAAGCTGCTGTTACGTTCCGAACTGGTGGGTAAGGATGGTATGCCGTTGGATCAGTTTCAGTATGTCAATGTTACTATCAACCCGTCTTTTCATGATTCAGATTTTAGTCCGACCATTCGCGATGGCTTCAGTCATCAGGCATTTGTGACCAAGCAGCCGGACGCTGTTCCAAATATCAGCTCAGGGATGTGGGTGTTGAAATGGTTGCCAAAGGGGTTTTTGCTTCGTAATGCCGATAGTCAAACTTTGGAGTCAACGAAAGTGGATCGGCTGTTGTATACCGATGGAATGTCCAGTTTTACTATCTATGCGGAACTGGCATCGGCTGGAATGCCGGAGCAAAAACGCCATTTTGGCGCTACGATGGTAGCAACCGTGAAGAAAGGCGATTATATGTTGACGTTGGTAGGAGAGATTCCTATGGAAACGGCGATGATGATCCTGGACAATATTCACCTCAAAAGCTAGCCGAGAGTCGGGTCAATAAGTTTTATGATTGAAGAGATCGGTACTGTCGTACAACTCAATGATCAGAATGTATGGGTGGAGACAGTTCGTCGTTCTGCTTGTCAGGGATGCCGAGCCAGGTCTGGTTGTGGTCAGGCTGTGATGGGTGATTTGCTGGATCAGTCCCGTCAGGAGCAGAAAAATATCCTGAAGCTGGCGCGTGGTTCAGTGGACCCTATAGCTGTGGGAGATGATGTTGTGGTGGGAATTCCTGAACAGGCACTTATTCGCTTGGCATGTCTGGCCTATGGAGTACCGGTCATGTCTGTGCTGGTATTTGGCGGAATTGGACAGTGGATTGGGTGGCCGGATATTGGGGTCGTTTTTGCCTCGGCATTGGGGCTGATAGCATCCATTGTGTCAGTAAAGAAGATTTCCAGGCATTGGTCTTGCGATTTCAGGTATCAACCAGTATTGATAGCGAAGCGTATTGCGTCCGTAAAGCTGGGGTAATAACGCTTCTTGCATCTGGAACTTGTTTTTTTTGACCTTACTCTAACGGCTTGTCAAAAGTACCTGAGGAGTAGAGTATGACCAAAAAGATTGTTCTGATAGTTTCCGTTTTGTGGATGTCCTTTTGGACGCTCCCGGCTGTTGCAGCCAGTGTGAATCTTCCGGATTTTACGGAACTGGTGCAAAGCCATTCTCCACAGGTTGTGAAGATTGGTGCAGTAACCAAAGCCAAAGTCCGTAACTACGGTTACCAATATCCGGATTCCCAGGACCTGCCAGATATCTTCAAATATTTTTTTGATCAGTCCCCTTATCACCAGGGCCCGCAGCAGCAACAGCCAATGGAATCAACCGGTTCCGGTTTTATCGTTTCTTCTGATGGTTATATTCTGACCAACAATCATGTCATCAATGGTGCTGATGAAGTGACGGTATGGATGACTGACCGTTCCCAGTATCACGCAGAAGTGATTGGTACCGATGAGCGTACGGATCTCGCTCTGCTGAAGATTGATGCCAAAGGTTTGCCCACGGTAGCGTTTGCCGACTCTGATAAATTAAAAGTTGGTGAATGGGTGTTGGCAATTGGTTCACCCTTTAACCTGGACTATTCAGTCACTGCCGGTATTGTCAGTGCAATTGGCCGTAATATAGGCGAGAACTATGTACCATTTATACAGACCGATGTTGCAATCAATCCAGGAAATTCCGGTGGCCCGTTGTTTAATCTCGATGGTCAGGTAGTTGGTATCAATAGCCAGATCTATACCCGTTCTGGTGGCTATATGGGAGTTTCATTTTCAATTCCATCCAATCTGGCCAAAAATGTCTACGAGCAGTTAAAAGCTAACGGTAAGGTTTCCAGGGGCTGGCTGGGTGTGCTGATTCAGGGTATGAACCAGGATCTTGCAGAGTCTTATGGCCTTAAGAAACCTGAAGGGGCTTTGGTGACCCAGGTAATGGAAGATTCGCCAGCAGCAGCCGGCGGTATCCGTAATGGTGACATTATCCTCGAATTTGATGGTAAGCATATTGATACCTCAGCGGCATTGCCTCCAATTGTTGGTCGTGTTCAGCCAGGAGAAAAAGTCAAAGTGAAAGTTTTGCGGGAAGGTCGAGAGAAAACATTGACCCTTACCATTGCAGAGCTTCCTACACAGGACAAACTGGCTCAAAACGGTTCGAGTCCTCATACCAGTTCTAATTCTCTGAATATTGTGGTTCAGAATATTGATCCGGATACTGCCGGTAAACTGGGAGAAAAAGGGGTAAGGGTTATCGAGGTTGATCGGGGCCCAGCGGCTGACGCAGGTCTGCAGCCAGGTGATGTGATTACGATGGTCGGTAGTCGTAAAGTTGAGGATGTTGGTGACTTTGACAAGGTCATCTCTTCTATTCCAAGTGGTAAAGCCTTTGCTTTGAGAGTCATGCGTAATGGTTCACCCATGTTTTTACCTATTCGAATAGAGTGATTCTAAGGTGTGCAGGAGGCCTGTAATTGCGGATTCTGGCTTCCTGCACGACATCACAGCAACGCAAATTCACCAAAAACAGTGGCTCTGTCCACTGTTTTTATAGCTTGCCAGAGACTAATTCGCTAAAATCGCCGGCCTTTTAAATCCCGACTGGGTGCATCTGTCGGAAATCCACTCAATTAGTTAACGTAGCGATTTATATCCGTGAGTAGCGATCTTTCACACATTCGTAATTTCTCCATAATTGCCCATATTGATCATGGCAAATCGACCATTGCCGATCGTTTCATCCAGATATGTGGTGGATTGACCGAAAGAGAAATGGCCGCACAAGTGCTGGATAGCATGGATATCGAGCGGGAACGCGGTATTACCATCAAGGCCCAGAGCGTTACTTTGAAGTATCAGACTCAGGACGGTAAAACTTACCAGCTTAATTTTATTGATACTCCCGGACACGTGGACTTTACCTATGAAGTGTCCCGGTCGCTGGCCGCCTGTGAAGGGGCTTTGTTAATTGTGGATGCGGCTCAGGGCGTTGAAGCTCAGTCAGTTGCAAACTGCTATACAGCCATTGAACAGGGGCTTGAAGTGGTTCCTGTACTCAATAAGATTGACTTGCCACAGGCAGAACCTGACAGAGTTGCTCAGGAGATAGAGGAAATTATCGGTATCGACGCAACAGATGCAGTGCATTGCAGTGCTAAGTCCGGTGTCAATGTCCAGGAAGTACTGGAGCAGCTGATTCAGCGCATTCCACCACCTGAGGGTAATGTTGGTGGTGATTTGCAGTGTTTGATCATTGACTCCTGGTTTGATAATTACCTTGGAGTGGTCTCTCTGGTTCGAGTCAAGCATGGCACGCTTAAAAAAGGCGATAAAATTGTAATCAAGTCAACCGGGCGAAACCATGTTGTTGATCAGGTTGGTATTTTTACGCCTAAGCTGCAATACACGGGCGAATTGAGCGCAGGAGAGGTCGGGTTTATCTGCGCTTCTATCAAGGACATTCACGGGGCTCCCGTAGGCGATACCATTACCCATGCCAAAACTCCGGATGTTAAGCAGTTGCCCGGGTTTCAGAAAATCAAACCTCAGGTATACGCTGGTTTGTTTCCAACAGATTCAGATGATTATGAAGATTTTCGTGACGCATTGGAAAAGCTCAGTTTGAACGATGCTTCCTTATTCTATGAGCCTGAAACGTCAGATGCGTTGGGTTTTGGTTTTCGTTGTGGTTTCCTGGGGATGCTGCACATGGAGATCATCCAGGAGCGCCTGGAGCGCGAATATGATCTGGACCTTATTACTACCGCACCCACTGTGGTGTATGAGGTACTGAAAACAGACGGTGAAACTGTTTATGTGGACAACCCGTCGAAATTGCCTCCGCCGCAGAATATGGAAGAAATCAGAGAGCCTATTGTCCGGGCCAATATTCTGGTGCCACAGGATTATCTGGGCAATGTTATTACGCTATGTGTGGATAAACGCGGTGTTCAAAAAGACATGCAGTTTCTCGGTGGGCAGGTATCGATCAGTTACGATATTCCCATGGCGGAAGTGGTTATGGATTTCTTTGATCGTCTGAAGTCGGTTTCTAAAGGCTTTGCTTCTCTGGACTTTGCCTTTGATCGGTTTGAGGCAGCTGACATGACAAGGCTGGATATCATGGTGAATGGTGATCGGGTGGATGCTTTGGCGATTATTATGCATAAAGATGCTATCCGTACCCGCGGGTTGTCATTATGTCAGAAAATGAAAGAGATTATTCCCCGGCAAATGTTCGATGTTGCTATTCAGGCAGCTGTAGGTAATCAGATTATTGCACGCACAAATGTGAAGGCTCTTCGTAAAGATGTAACCGCCAAATGTTATGGTGGTGACGTAAGCCGTAAGAAGAAACTGTTGCAGAAGCAGAAAGACGGTAAGAAGCGGATGAAACAGTTTGGTCGCGTGGAAATTCCTCAAGACGCCTTCCTGGCGATTCTCAAAGTAGATGATTAAGGGTTAGCACATGCAGGTAGAATTTTGGTTTCCGATTGCAGCATGGTTCAGTGCGGCTACCGGTCTGGCTTGGATGCTGGAAGTGATGATCATGGGGAGTCTCAGGTATCGTAAAGCTTATGCGAAAGTCGACGGAGAGATTTCGAGTGATGACTTACATCGGATATTTTCTGAGCCGAAGTATGCCCGTTTGTTAGGAGGCATCTTCATTGTATCGCTCGTACCATTAATTTTTCTGGCAATTCGTAAAAGTATGGATTTTTCCATATTTTTGAGCATTGCCTGTTTGATATCTGGGATTTTGTATTTATTCGATGTGCTTTACCTAAAGAGGCTTCGTAAGAGGCTGGTGTCCAGGCTTGCTGATAAATATGCCAGTGATGACACAATACAGTGGAGAGCAAATGATGAGCCTCTGGCGATTGAATATGCTCGCTCCTTTTTCCCTGTGTTGCTAATTGTTTTTGGTCTGCGTTCCTTTTTGATTGAGCCCTATCAGATTCCTTCCGGCTCCATGATTCCCACATTACAGATTGGCGACTTTATCGCCGTCAACAAGTTTGCCTATGGCGTGAAGATTCCGGTTTTGGGGACCAAAATCGTTCCTGTGGGTGAACCCAAGCGTGGTGATATATTTGTGTTCAAGCCACCCCATGAACCCAATATGACCTATATTAAGAGGGTGATTGCGGTTCCGGGTGATCGTATTCGCTTTGATTACAACAAAAGCCGGCTCTGGATCAATGACGAGGAAGTGACCGCCAACTACATTGGCGATGACATTGAGCCTGATGCAGGATTTCAGGTGCGGGTATTTGAAGAACATATTGGCGATGTGACGCATCTTATCTATAAAGCCAAATATGCCGATGGCAAACGTCCTTTTGGAACATACCCCAGACAGGGGGAGGAAATCACAGTTCCGGAGGGAAAATATTTCGCCATGGGGGATAATCGTGATAATAGTAAGGACTCAAGGTTTTTCGGTTTTGTTGATGAACAGGCCATTCTAGGAAAAGCCTTTGTGGTCTGGGTGCACTGGCCAAAACTTGGCTCTATCCCCAGTTTCAGTCATAACAAGTGGTTGGAATAAGCGAAATGAAATCTCTGAATAAGCAGCGTGGCATGTCTGTATATACGGTGGCATTTTTAATTTTGATTGTGTCTTTTTTCGCTACACTAATGGTGAAACTGGGACCGGTATATATGGATCAGTGGTACCTGAACGGAATGTTGCAGTCTATGGCGGACGAATCAGGTACTGCGGAAATGTCAATATCAGATCTCCGGAGTAGTTTGTCCAAGCGGATGTTGGTCAATAATGTTGAGTTTGATGCTAAGCAAGGGTTAAAACTTAATACCAAGTCCAATCCAAAAACAATGGTTTTGGACTACTCAAAACAGGTACACATCATGTTTAACGTCGATGCTCTGGTTAAATTTCATAAAGAATATTCGCTGCTTCCGTGAGTCAATCCAAACATTTAGACCAACTCAGTTCGATTCTGAACTACCAGTTCCACAACGAAGAGTTGCTGGAACTGGCCCTCACGCACCGTAGTCATTCTGGTTCGAAAAATAATGAACGACTGGAATTCCTGGGTGACTCTATTTTAAATTTCACTATTGCTGAAGCTTTATTCAACAAGTTTCCCTATGCAAAAGAAGGTCAGTTAAGTCGCCTAAGGGCCAAGCTGGTAAAAGGAACCACGCTTGCTGAGCTGGCTTTGTCGTGGGGTTTGGGGGATTTTTTGCGACTCGGGAGTGGTGAGCTCAAAAGTGGTGGATATCGCCGGGAGTCTATACTGGCTGATGCGGTTGAGGCGATTATTGGGGCGGCGTTTCTGGATAGGGGCTTTGAAAGCACCAAGCAGTTGATTCTCAACTGGTACCAGGAATACCTACAGCATATACAGCTGGACAGCCAGCTAAAGGATCCCAAAACCCAGTTACAGGAATATCTTCAGGGGCGTAAGCATCCTCTACCAGAATATGAAGTAGTATCTATCACTGGTGAGGCTCATTCGCAGACCTTTTGTGTAACCTGTTCATCCGTATTGTTGGATACTCCTGTAAGTGGTGAGGGCAGTAGCCGTAGAGGGGCAGAACAACAGGCTGCCAGGTTGGCACTAAAACGGCTGGGAGTTAAGTAAGTTATGAATGATCATCCTGATTCGTCTGCAGTCACACATTGTGGTTATGTGGCTATTGTAGGGCGTCCCAATGTTGGTAAATCCACACTGATGAACCATATTCTGGGTCAAAAAATCAGTATTACCTCTCGAAAACCCCAAACGACACGTAATCAGATTGTCGGTATACATACGGTTGACAGTGCTCAGATCATCTTTGTAGACACTCCTGGCATTCATCAGGGGCAGTCTAAAGCGATTAATCGTTATATGAACCGTACGGCCACAACGGCGATTAAAGACGTTGACGTGATATTGTTTCTGGTTGAGCGTGATCGTTGGACGCCAGAAGATGAGCATGTGCTTGAACAACTGAGGTCATCCCGATGTCCGGTGATTTTGGGAATCAATAAAATGGATCAGTTGGAAGATAAGGCTCAGTTGCTCCCTTTTATTGAAAAAGTCAGTGCCTTTTTTCACTTTGACCAGGTTTTTCCAATTTCTGCATTAAGGGGAAACAACCTGCACCGATTAGAACGTTATCTGTTGGATCATATGCCCGTTAACGTTCATTATTATCCTGAAGATCAGATTACTGATCGTACTGAGCGTTTTTTGGCGGCGGAAATCGTTCGAGAGAAGATTATGCGCCAGTTGGGCGCAGAATTACCCTATGACGTGGCGGTTGAGATTGAAAACTGGTCTTTTGAAAATGGGACACTGCATATCCATGCCGCTATTCTTGTCAGTCGTGGGGGGCAGAAAAAGATCGTTATCGGCGATAAGGGGTCCCGTTTAAAAAGCATTGGCCAGGAAGCCAGGAAGGATATGGAAAAGCTGTTTGATGTCCGGATCATGTTGCACTTGTGGGTGAAGGTGAAAGGTGGCTGGTCCGATGATGACCGGGCTTTGAAAAGTTTGGGATACTTTGATCCAAAATAACCGCTGGTGTTGGATATGTCTGGTCGAAAACAGCAGCCCGCATACATCATCCATCGAAAACCCTGGATGGATGAATCTGAATTAATTGAGTGCCTGACGCCAGAATATGGAAAACTGCCTTTAATCAGAAAGCATGCATCCAGACCGCTGCCCTTGTTTCAGGAGCTGATGATTGAGTTCTCTGGCAGATCAGAACAAAAACGTTTGCTTGAATGGCAGGTGAGTGGGGCAGTCCATCAGTTGTATGGAACGCTTGGTTTCTATGGTCTTTATATCAACGAGCTGATTTATCACCTGTTGGGTCGTTATGACCATAATAGTGTTCTATATGGTCTTTACAGTAGCACCTTACATTTGTTGCAGCATAGTACGGATACTCAACCCGCCATTCGTTATTTTGAGAAAACACTGCTTGAGCAGTTGGGGTATGGACTCGACTGGCTCGTCGATCTCCAGGGCCAAAGCATTATCAAAGATAATGGTTATCAATATTATGCGGGCAATGGGTTTGCTGTTTCGGCATCCAGTACTGCTGCCATTCGTGGTGCAGTACTGCTTGCGATTGCCCATAATGAGTGGCATGCAGAGTCTGCGCTGTTCTGGGCAAAACGGATTTTGACCACTGAAATCAATCTCCTGCTGGGAGGCAAAACATTAAAATCCCGTGAGCTGTTTGAGTCTGCTTCCCAGTGATAACTCAACGGATGCAGTTGTCTTGCCTGATTCTGATTAATTAAGGAGGGGACGACAGCTGCTTGTTTTTAGCGTATATCTTAGTTGCCTTCATAAACTCTCTATCCATGTCGCTGATTTTTGCCCAGCGCTGTATTTCTGCGATTTCTTCATATAACAGCATGAGCTTATCTTCAAGTTCATTATAGTTTTTGGTTTTAATAGCACTTTCTGTGTCATAGGCAAGTTTTTGCAGCTTGATAACCCCGCAATAATGACAAGCACCATGTAATTTATGCACTGCTTCCAGTAATGCTTCATGATCATTGTCATGATAGGCTGATGAGATGGCATCTGCGTCATTACCCAGGCTGTCTATTAGCATTTTCATCATGTCTTTTGCCAACCCCAGTTTTCCAGATGCCCGCTCCAAACCGACGACTAAATCAATGCTGGGATATTCATTGGCGGCCTCATAGGATGCAACCCGACGTTCGATGACCTGAACGCTGCCTGTGGCAGCAGAAGGATCAATACCTGTCCATTTGGTGATGGTTTTGGCCAGAATGATCTCATCAATCGGCTTGGTCAGGTAATCGTCCAGACCACGGGCCAGAAGGTTTTCTTTTTCACCGGCCAGAGCGTGGGCTGTCAATGCGACAATGGGAGTTCTGACGCGATTACCTTCATTTGAACGGATGCGTTCTGTGGTTTCAATGCCGTCCATCTGAGGCATTTGTATATCCATAAAGATCAAATCGAAAGTGTTATGTTCAATCACTACCAGGGCGTCCTTACCGCTGCTGGCAGTTGTTACATCGATATTGAGATCATCCAATAGAGCGGCTAGGAGCTTTAGGTTGGCAGCATTGTCATCCACCGCCAGAATTTTCAGTTTGTGGCTTTCCGTATCAGAGCTTAATACGCTAACTGCAGAAGAGCTGCTATTCATATTTAGTGGCGTTACATTTTTATCCAAAGCCAGTTTGGTTAATGCCTGTAATAACTGTTTGCGTTTTACTGGTTTGGAAATAGAGGCAGATACCAGTCCGGCTAATATTTCTGAATCGAGAGTTTCTTCAGTACTGGTGGTTAACAGGATAATTTCCAGACCAAAATCCTGTTTGAACTGTTCCAGTGCGTACTGTAAGTGAGTAGCGCTCCCCCCTTCAGGCGACAGACCGGCAATCAATCCCGTAATGTCATTCTGCGATTGAAGGTGTTTGATCGCTTCCTGTGGGGTGGATGCTTCGAAAACTTCGATATCCCAGCTGTTTAAAATATGCTTCAGCGATATGCGGGCCAGGTCGTGAGGTTCCAGTAGTAAGGTTTTGATACCTTGCAGGGAGGCCTGAGCATCGGGGAGCTCTTTGCTGCTTGCCCGGTCTGCCCGGATCGTAAACCAGAACGTGGACCCTTTTTGGCGTTCGCTTTCCAGGCCAATGTCACCTCCCATTTGCTCAACCAGACGCTTGGATATCACTAGACCAAGGCCAGTACCGCCATATTCCCTTGCGGTGGAGGAGTCAGCCTGCTGAAAAGCCGTGAACAGCGCTTTTTGCTGTTCCTTGGTCAGTCCGATGCCGGTATCTGTCACAGCGATACGGATGATGACCTGATCATTGCGCATGCTTTCCAAAGAAACTCTGACGGTAACACTACCTTTTTGAGTGAATTTAACCGCATTGTTAACCAGATTGGTTAAGACCTGTTTGATTCGTAGTTGATCGCTCACCACTTGTGAGGGGACATCGGAATACACCAGCGAAACCAACTCCAGGCCACGGGCATGGGCCGACGGCGCCAACATGGTCAGTACATCTTCAATGGTCTCATAAAGATTCATGCTGCGATTATCGAGTAGCAACTTGCCGGCTTCGATTTTGGCGAAATCGAGCACATCATTAATAATGCTCAACAGACTTTCAGACGAAGAATGGATAGTGCGGGCATACTCTTTCTGTTTTTCCTGTAAATTGGACTTTAACAATAACTTGGTAAATCCCAGTATGCCGTTGAGGGGTGTTCTGATTTCATGACTCATATTGGCCAAAAACTCGGACTTAATCCGGCTTGCTTCAAGTGCTTCCCGTCGGGCCATGTCGAGTTCTATGTTTTGGATTTCGATGGTTTCCAGCGTCTCTCTCAGGTCTTGAGTGGCCTGATCGATGTTTGTCTGCATTTCTCTATGAGCAATTTGAAGAGATTCCGCCATGGCGTTGATTCCTTCCGACAACTCCATGATCTCGCCATCGCCAAAGGCATCTATCCGTTTGTCGAGATCACCTTCCCGAATGCTGTCTACGGCAGCGGCGAGTTTTTTCAGTGGAGTAATGACTCCCTTGGTGGCCGCGACACCTGCCAGGCTGGTCAAAAAGATTGCGGCCAAAAACAGTAATACATTTACCAGCACATTTTTATATTGTTCCGTACGAATATTGGCTTTTGAGAACTCAAGCTCCACCCATCCGAGCTGGGGTTCCTTTTGTAACTGTGAAGGATGGACATAGTATTCTTGTCTTTGGCTGGTGACTGGCACTCGATAACGAATGGTACTGGTGCTTTCAATGACACTGACTGAATCAGAAAAAGGCATCGGAGTGGATACCGGATTCATTTTTGGGCCAGCCTGAGCAACAATCTTGAGCTTGTTGTTATAAATATTGATAGCTCTTGCATCGGGTTCGTTCAGGGTTGCCCGGGCAATTTGCTGAAGCAACGAAAAATTATTGGCAATGAGGCCATATTCAACAGCATCCACCAGTCTCCGACTGGCTGATTCCCCTCGACTTCTCAGTTCCAGCTCCAGATTTGATACCTGTTGCCAACTGAACCAGATGATGAATATCAGAGCCATCAAAATGGATGGAGTAATAGTCAGTAATAAAATTTGTCGTTTTAATTCCAGGCGCTTCATAACATAGAAGATAAAAGTCTTAGGCTCGTCAGTCGGTATTCTCTCTGACTTCGTGCTCTAATGATAGTTTGGTCTGAAAATGGAGTATCATTGCCGCACACAAACTCTTTGTATAAACCCCGTGAGAGAGTTAAGAACTGGCGGGTTTTTGAAATTCATTCATTTGTCAGACAATCTGTTTGCTGTCTCTGTTTCGTATGACTTAACCGACCCCTAAGGAGAGTATTTTGTATCCAACCATTGAACAATGTATCGGGAATACCCCCCTTGTACGTCTTCAGCGTTTAAGCGCAGGTGAGAACAATACAATATTGGCCAAGCTGGAAGGCAGCAATCCAGCAGGTTCGGTAAAAGATCGCCCGGCTCTTAGTATGATTCAACAGGCTGAATCGCAGGGAATGATCAAACCAGGTGACAACCTTATTGAAGCGACCAGTGGTAATACTGGTATTGCGTTGGCGATGGTTGCGGCCATCAAAGGGTATCATATGACTCTGATCATGCCGGATAATTTAAGTCAGGAAAGAAAAGACGCCATGGTTGCTTATGGCGCAGAGCTGATCTTGGTGACCAAAGAAGAAGGTATGGAAGGTGCCCGTGACTTGGCAATTAAGATGGAGGCTGAAGGAAGGGGGAGGGTGCTCAACCAGTTTGCCAACCAGAATAACCCTCTTGCTCATTATGTGGGTACCGGTCCGGAGATCTGGCAGCAGGCCCGGGGAGAAATAACTCATTTTGTCAGCGCCATGGGTACCACTGGCACGATTATGGGGACCAGTCGTTATTTGAAGGAACAGAATCCAATGATCGAAATTGTTGGTTTACAGCCGGCCGACGGATCAAGTATTCCGGGTATCCGGCGCTGGCCACATGAATATTTGCCCGAAATATTTGATGCCTCACAGATCGACAGGGTTCTTGATGTTGAACAGAACGTGGCAGAACAAACCATGCGTCAGTTGGCCACCGAGGAAGGTATTTTTTGCGGGGTCAGTTCTGGAGGTGCTGTTGCCGGTGCATTGAAACTGGCAGAAGGTCTGAAGAATGCGGTGATTGTGACAATTATCTGTGATCGTGGTGATCGTTATTTATCCACTGGTTTGTTTAGTCCCCAATGAAGCGTTTTAAATCATTTCAATCTAGAAAATCCGGGCGTCATGACGCTTCTCTGGTAGGGTCTGTGATCGAGCTTACAATCGGTAAATATGATCACTATGGTCAGGGAATCGGGTGGTATGAAGGGAAGACCGTATTTGTACCTCAGGCAATGCCTGAGGAACGAGTCAGGGTACGGATTATTGAGCAGAAACAGGCAGTTATGGTTGCAGTTGTTGAGCAGCTGTTGGAGCGTTCTGCTGATCGTTGTGAGGCTTTTTGTCCTTATTATCATGATTGTGGTGGTTGTACTCTGCAGCATGTCCCTCATGAAATTCAGATTCAAATCAAGCAGCAGGCCTTGGCGGACCAATTACAGCGTTATGCAGGACTGCAGCCGGACCGCTGGTTACAGCCGATTGTTGGTGAAGAGCCCAAAGCTTATCGTTCGCGCACTAAACTGACCCTGCACCAGGGTAAAATTGGATACAAGCGTGGCCGTAGCCATGAGCTGGTAGCTATAGAGCATTGCCCTATTACTGACCTTGATTGGTCTGTTGTTGTGCCGGCACTGAAACAACTGCCTTTGAAGCAGGCCGAAATCGAAGTTTGCCAGGATGATCAGCGGCGGATTGGGGTTCATCTGATCTTGAGGGTAAAGCCATCTCAAGAGCAGTTGGCTCGATTGCAACATAGTCTTAGTGCGCTGACTTCTGACTATGTGATTTCTGTTGGAGGAGTGCCAATTGCGGAGTGTCATGACCATCCTCTGAGTTATGGGCTGTCCGGTGGTGCCAAGCCTATGAACCTTGAGTTTCGACCTTCTCATTTTACCCAGGTCAATAGAGGTGTTAATCAATTATTGGTGGAGTGTGCAGTGGCAGAGCTTGAACCAGGTCCTGATGACCGGATCATGGATCTGTTTGCGGGCTCCGGTAATTTTTCTTTACCCTTGGCTGCTTGCGGTGCATCTGTTTGTGCTTACGAAGGAAGCGAGGAGCTGGTACAGCAAGGTCAATTAAATGCCCTTCACAACGGTTTTGATATTGAGTTTGCCGCCCTAGACCTGTTTGATCCGCAGGCCATCAAAATCCTTGAAGGCAATCAGGCAAATAAATTGCTATTAGATCCTCCAAGATCAGGGGCGAAGCAAATATGTGAAGAAATGTCACGCTTAAACCCGGAACGAATCGTATATGTTTCCTGTAATCCAGCAACATTGGCCCGTGATGCGGGAAAATTGGTGAGTCAGGGCTATAGTTTATCGAGGGCAGGTGTATTGGATATGTTTCCCCATACTGCCCATGTGGAAAGCATCGCAGTGTTTGTGCGTGCCAGAAAAAAATAAGAAGTCATTGTTATGGTTAAAGTCAGGCAAGACCAACCTGTATTTCAGGATGGCAGTGTAGATCTCGAAGCTTGGTTGGCAAGAATCAAGACTCAGGTCACTCTCATTGATGAAGACGAATTAGTACATGCGTGCCGATTGGCCCGCTTGGCGGAAGAAGAAGCTAACTGTGTTGAAAACAGCTGGGGCGAGGGGGCGAGCTCTTATCGCACGGGCCTTGAGATGGCAGAAATTCTGGCTGAACTGCATATGGAGCAGGAGTCGCTGGTTGCAGCTGTATTGTATCGGGCTGTCAGAGAAGGGAAGTTACCAAAAGAAACCGTGCTGGATCAGTTTGGGCCGTCAGTCAGTAAGTTGATAAACGGTGCGCTGCAAATGGCAGCGATCCATCAGAAGCACAAAACCACCCGTGAAGTAGTTTTGGGTCAGCGTGAAGCACAGCTGGAAGGTGTGCGAAAGATGCTGGTTACTATGATAAACGACGTGCGGGTAGTGTTATTAAAGCTGGCAGAACGGACATGCGCTATTCGGGCTGTTAAACATGCCCCTGCACAGCGACGTTATAAAGTTGCCCGTGAAGTATTTGATGTTTATGCCCCTCTGGCGCACAGATTGGGTGTTGGGCAAATTAAGTGGGAGTTGGAGGATCTCGCGTTTCGTTATCTTGAACCTACCCAGTATAAAAAAATCGCCAAACTGCTTGATGAGAAACGTCTCGACCGTCAGCAATATATCGATGCAGTGATCAGTAAAATCAAACATGCTTTGGTTGATGCCGGTTTGACCGATGCGCAAGTGTTTGGTCGGGCGAAGCATATCTACAGCATCTGGCGAAAAATGCAGCGCAAAAATATTGGTTTTTCTCAGGTATATGATATCCGGGCTGTGCGTATCCTGGTAAACGAGTTGAAAGATTGTTACACCGTACTGGGAATACTCCACTCATTTTGGCGAAACATTCCCCGTGAGTTCGATGATTATATTGCCAATCCTAAACAGAATGGTTATCGCTCATTGCATACGGCGGTGATTGGTCCGGAAGGTAATGTTCTGGAAATACAGATCAGAACATTTCAAATGCATGAAGATGCCGAGAAGGGAGTTTGTGCGCATTACAAATATAAAGGCACAGATACCAGTACTGCTCACTCAGGTTATGAGGAAAAAATTTCTTGGTTGCGTCAGGTATTGGAGTGGCATGAAGAGCTCGGCGGTATTGATGAACTGGTCGAAGAGTTAGGTGATGTTGAAGACATCAATGATCGTATTTATGTATTAACACCCAATGGCCATGTAGTTGACCTCCCTAATAATGCCACGCCAATCGACTTCGCCTATAAAGTTCATACTGAAGTGGGTCACTCTTGTCGCGGGGCCAAAGTGAATGGTCGTATTGTGCCATTGGCCTATAAACTGCATACAGGTGATCAGGTAGAAATCCTGACAGCGAAGAATGGAAAGCCTAGTCGCGATTGGCTCAATATTGATCTTGGATACGTAGCGACCGCCCGTGCAAGGGCAAAAATCAAAGGCTGGTTTAAGCTACAGGACCGTGATCAAAATGTTGAATACGGTAGTAAAGCCCTGCGAACCGAGCTGACCCGTTTTGGTTTGCCGATCGTCAACTTTAATGATCTGGCGGAGAAAGTTAACTACGAAAATAGTGAAGATATGTTTGCCGCGATAGGGGCCGGTGATCTGCGGTTGATGCAAGTTGTTCATATTGCAGAACAAATGACAGGCAAGCATCAGGTGCAACAAAGGAAGGCAAAGACGCACCATAAGCGTTCGGAAGCCGAAAGTAATATTGAAATTGCAGGCGTCGGTAATCTGCTTACGACTATTGCGTCATGCTGTCAGCCGGTACCTGGTGATCCTATTATGGGGTTTATTACTCAGGGGCGGGGAATTTCCGTGCATCGACAGGACTGCATCAATATCTTGCAGCTGAGAAATGAGGAGCCTGAAAAAATTGTCGAAGTTAATTGGGGAGGTGAAAAAACTCACTTTTATCCGGTTCGACTGGAAATTCTGGCTTATGACCGGACTGGATTGTTGCGCGATATTATGAACGTTCTGGCTAATGACAGTGTGAATGTGACTTCAGTTAACACGCTTTCGAACCGGGATGAGGGAATGGCAGACATGATTATGACAGTGGAGATAAGTGATATAGACCAGTTGGGAAGGCTTATGAACAAGATCCGGTCATTGTCCAATGTTGTTTCCGTTCAGCGTGCTGTAGATGGTGGGGGAGTATGAAGACATATACGCTTGATGATCTCGTATATTTGATGACACGGTTGCGTGACCCCGAGCGGGGATGTCCCTGGGATATAAAACAAGATTGGCAAAGCATTGTTCCTCATACATTAGAGGAAGTGTATGAGGTGGTTGAAGCAATCGAAAATCGGGATTGGTCCCATGTCGAAGAGGAACTCGGAGATCTACTGTTTCACATTATTTTTTATTGTCAGTTCGCATGTGAAGAAGATCGCTTTTCGCTGGAATCGCTCATCGACAGGATTGTTAAAAAACTGCTTCGTCGCCATCCGCATGTATTCCCTGATGGGACTCTTGAGAGTTGGAGAGATCCTGGTGAAATTTCAGAAGAACAGATTAATCAGAATTGGGAGCTGATCAAGCAGCAGGAGAAACCGAAGGAAAAAAAAGACAAGTCTGCTTTGGCGGGAGTGCCATCGACGTTTCCTGCGCTGCAAAGAGCTTTTAAGTTACAAAAAAAAGCGGCTCGCGTTGGTTTCGACTGGACAGAAAGAAAAGACGTGCTGGGAATGCTAAGGGCGGAAATTGAGGAGCTTGAAGAGGCGCTTGATGCCGGTGATTCGGTTGCTGTTGAAGATGAGTTGGGAGACGTATTTTTCACGCTCGTCAATTTATCCCGTCACCTGGATATTGATCCTGAATCCTGTACGCGACAGTCAGCGAACAAGTTTGAGTCCCGCTTTCGTAAAATGGAGCAGATTGCACAGAAATCACAAAGCGACCTTGCCAGTATGAGTTTGTCTGAGCAGGAGCAGCTTTGGCAGCACGCTAAACAAATGTTGGCAGATAAATGACGTCCTTGGCTATTTTGTTAACGAGAGTGAAGGATTATCGTTTTTTCTTTTAAATTTGTTTTTGTGGACTACGATTATATTTAGATAGATCAATATATCTGAATAAAAACTGTCTATTATGTTTCTTCAGAAATTTTCTGATTGTGTGTGACGTCAGAGTGTATAAAGTGGTCTATATAGCAAGTCAATTTATTGTGAGAGAAAAGAGAGTAAATATCATGGTTGATAAAAAAAGTAAGAAGTCTTTTATAGGCTTTCTGGAAGAAAGTGCAAAAGCTGCACATGCTAAAGAAGAAAGCAAAAAAAGCTATCGCAAGGCATGTACTAAAGTTACCGCTCAAGAGCTGGATTATCAAAAAACCGCCGTGTTGAGCGATAACTGATTGGGTGTGTTAATACGAGGTCGTTAGTCTAACTAACGTCGCTGACTTCCATCAGTTTTAAGCGTCTATCATCGGCATTTAAAACCCGGAAGTTGAGATTACCGATTTGAATAGTTTCGTCTCTTTTAGGTAAGCGACCAAAGCTATGGGTAACGATCCCGCCAATTGTATCGAATTCATCATCGCTGAGTTCGGTTCCAAAAAAATCATTAAACTCTTCAATGGGAGTTAAGGCGTCAACTGCCTGTTTTCCATCATCCAGTACACGGATATTGGGAGTTTCCTGACTATCATGCTCGTCATCGATGTCGCCGACAATTTCCTCAAGCACATCTTCAATCGTGACAAGACCGGCTATGCCACCATATTCATCTACGACAATGGCCATGTGATTTCGGTTAAGACGGAAGTCATTCAATAGCACGTTCAATCGCTTGCTTTCAGGTACAAAGTTTACCGGTCTGAATAGAGACTTCCATTTTTGCGACATATCAGCCAAAGAAAAGCTTGTTTCCATAGCTAACTTCAAAAGGTCTTTTGCAATCAGAACACCGATAATTTCGTCATTTTTGTCTCCGGTAACCGGAAAACGCGAGTGTCCTGAATCAACGATAACCGGCAGAATATCCGCCAGGTCTTTTTCAGAGTCCAGCAGCACCATATGGGATCTGGGAACCATAATGTCGCGCACGTGCAGTTCCGAAACAGACATAGCTCCATCGATGATCTTAAACGCTTCATGATCGATGATGTCATTTTCCCTTGCCTCGAAGATAATTGCTTTTAAGTCTTCGCGGTCCCTCGGTTCGCCGATGAAAGCATCGGCTACCTTCTCAAGCCAAGTTTTCTTATTGTTACTCTGGCTCGGTCGATCTTCGCTCATAGTCAGTTTTAAACCTTCTAGTCAGTCATTAACCAAATAAGGATCAGGTATATTTAAAGTTGCCAGCAATTGGCGTTCCAGGCTTTCCATTTCCTCAGCGTCATTTTCATCAATGTGGTCATAACCTAACAGGTGAAGTACCCCATGGATGACAATATGTGCCCAATGATGATGCAGAGGCTTGTTCTGTTGTTGGGCTTCAGCATTGACTACATTGGCGCAAATCACCAAATCCCCCAGAAAGCCGGCAAATTCTTCTTCCGGTACGCCAGGGGGCGATTCAAATGGAAAAGACAATACATTGGTAGAGTTATCTTTTCCTCTGTAAGTACTGTTTAGATGCCTGCTTTCGTCTGTCGCAACTATTCTGATAGACACGATGGGATGTTCTATATCTGACCCATTCAGAGCAGATTCTATCCAAGAGTGGAATAAGGCTTCGGCGGGAATATCCGATGAAGAACAGGCAACCTGAAAATCAAGTTCGATACTAGGTTTTGGAGGTTTCATACCAGAATCATAGTTCTTTATTGTTTCTTGGTTTCAGGAGCTTCAAACATTTCATAAGCATCGACGATACGCTGTACCAGAGGGTGTCTCACTACATCTTTGCTATTAAAATGGGTGAAGCTGATCCCTGCAACATTATTCAGCACTTTGATGGCATGCACCAATCCTGAGCGGCTGCCGCGCGGAAGGTCAACCTGTGATGGGTCGCCGGTGATGACTGCGGTTGAACCAAAGCCAATACGTGTAAGGAACATTTTCATTTGTTCCTCAGTAGTGTTCTGGCTTTCGTCCAGAATAATGAAAGCGTTGGATAAGGTTCTTCCCCTCATATAAGCCAGAGGAGCGATTTCAATAACGTTCTTTTCTATCAGCTTCTCGACCATTTCAAAACCGAACATTTCATATAACGCGTCATATAGAGGCCGTAGGTACGGGTCTACTTTCTGGCTCAAGTCACCAGGTAAAAAGCCGAGTTTTTCACCGGCTTCAACGGCAGGTCTGACCAGAAGAATGCGACGTATTACATCCTGCTTAAATGCCATAACTGCACACGCAACAGCTAAAAATGTTTTGCCAGTTCCGGCAGGCCCAATACCGAAATTTATGTCGTTATTGAGAATGTTGTGCACATATTGTTTCTGATGCTGGCCACGTGGTCGAACGGTTGATTTGGGTGTTTGAATGACGGAGATAAGGCTTTCATCAAACTCACTGGCTGTTTGCTCAGTCTCTAGCACCTCATCAACGGCTGATTCCTGTAAAAAAAGGTGAACCAGATCGGGGGTGATATCCTGATTATTTTGCGTTTCACGATATAGACGTTTCAGTATTTCTCCAGCAGCCTTGACGGTTCTGTCATCACCATTGAGCTCAAAATGATTGCCTCGACTGGATATACGAATATTCAGGCGTTTTTCTATCTGCTTTAGGTGATCATTGGCAAGTCCACAAAGGTTTGCCAACCTGCGGGGACTGTCTGGCTCAAGGGTTAGCAGCAAACTGTTGTCTGACGATGTTAAAGTGGAACTCAAATTTACTCCGCTGGAATCAAAGGTAGCTAAAGCATAACTCGAACAGTGAATTATGCAATCAGATTAATTACTTGGCCCGCCTGTTAGTAAGCCAGGTCTGCGTTGATCAGCTCTCCACGTAAGGAGTTTGGGTAAGCCTCAGTAATTTTAACCTGAACGAATTTGCCAATCATGGAATGATCCTGACATTCAAAGTAGGTGGAACGGTTGTTTTCGGTGCGCCCGAACAAGTCTGCGGGGTTTTTCTCAGAGGCACCAGTGACCAGAACAATCTGGGTAGTACCTACCATTCCGCGACTGATATTCATGCTTTGTTGGTTGATCCTGCTTTGCAGAATTGACAACCTCTGTTTTTTCGTTCCCATATCGGTGTCGTCGTCCATACTGGCAGCCGGGGTGCCTGGACGGGCGCTGTACACAAAGCTGAATGAATGATCAAAGTTGATTTGAGCAATCAGGTTCATGGTTGCTTCAAAATCTTCATTTGTTTCACCAGGAAAACCGATAATAAAGTCTGACGAAAAACTGATGTTTGGTCTGATCTTCCGTATTCTTTCCAGTTTATCGACGTATTCCGAAACCTTATGGCCGCGCTTCATAGCGGCCAGAATCCGATCGGAACCACTCTGAACCGGCAGGTGAAGGTGGGAAACAAGCTCAGGAACATCGTTGTAGACATCTATGAGTGTGTCAGAAAACTCTACTGGATGAGAGGTAGTAAAACGAATCCTGTCTATACCTTCTATTTGCGAGGCAACTGTGATCAGTTCAGCCAGATCGGCATTCTCTCCATCATGCTTACTGCCATAATAGGCATTGACGTTCTGCCCTAGAAAGTTGATCTCGCGGACACCCTGCCCAGCCAGATGAACAACCTCAGCAATAACATCATCAAATGGACGACTGACTTCTTCACCCCGGGTATAGGGTACTACACAGAATGTGCAATATTTGGAGCATCCTTCCATCACTGAGACAAATGCACTGACGCCATCGCTTTTGGGAGCTGGGAGGTGATCAAACTTTTCGATTTCAGGAAATGTAACGTCGACCACTGCAATCTGATTGGGTTGTGTGGAGGAATCGAGCATGCCTGGCAAGCGGTGCAAGGTCTGCGGACCGAATATCATATCGACATAAGGAGCCCGCTTACTGATATTTTCCCCTTCCTGACTCGCAACGCAGCCACCGACACCAATCTTCAAGCCAGGTTTGCGGGCTTTTATTTTCTTCCAGCGCCCGAGTTCATGAAATACTTTTTCCTGCGCTTTTTCCCGAATGGAGCAAGTGTTCATCAAGACAACGTCTGCTTCTTCTGGGTTATCGGTGAGTTCCAGTTCATGACTCTCATTCAGCAGATCAGCCATACGCGCAGAGTCGTATTCATTCATCTGACAACCGTAGGTTTTGATATAAAGCTTTTTGGTCATGAAATACTGTACCTGTACTATTGAACGCTAAGGATTAAGACCCATTTAGATGGGCCGGCGATTATACCGATGGAGTGTCTTCATCGGTAGTTTTTCCAGATTAATTTGCGTGTGAACCGGCTATACTGGTAATAAGTTGCTCTAAAAGTAGGAATTCATGAAAAAAGAAAAAAGTATCTATAAAGTCATTTTTGTAAATCAGGACAAAATCTACGAAGTATTCTGTAGTCACGTATTTCAAAGTGATATGTATGGTTTCATTGAGGTTGAAGAGCTGATTTTTGGAGAACGGAGCCAGCTTGTGGTTGATCCGGGAGAGGAAAAGCTGAAAGCCGAATTTACGGGTGTGAAGCGTAGTTATATTCCCATGCATGCGATTGTTCGGATTGATGAAGTAGAGAAAGAAGGGGTCTCCAAAATGCTCGAGCCAGCCGGTGGCAAAGTGAAAGCATTTCCGGTCACTTACGGACCAGGATCAGGAAAATCATCGGACTAATGGTTGTGTTGTATATCTGAGGCTGTTGCTGAGTAATTTTTAACCAACCGGGTCGATGTTGTGTCGAATCGTATCCTGGACGGGTAGGTGAGAATTAATGGACTAATCTATTCCCACAAACTCGATTTCAGGTAGTAGTAAATGCGATCCAATATTTTTTTAGCATTTTTCCTGGTGCTGTTTTTTGTTCTGGTGTTGTTTAGATACGCTCCTTTACCCAGGGTGCAACATGATCCTGTTTCTCCAGCCTTTTTTGCGATTACTGATCAAAACTCGGCTGCTACTGCCAATTCTTTACCCCCACCCGCCCAATATTCTATGGATGCCCAGCATGAGATGGTCGATCTAAAGCCGCGTTTTCGGCGTACTCAGAAAGAGTCCAAATCACTGGTGTCGGAGATAGCGCCAGATGGTGAGTTATAATGGCTATGCCGCTTGTTTGCTGATGTGAATGGAGTCGGGGATATTGGTATGGTGAGTTAAAGATCAAATATGTTGTTGATTTCGTGTTATCTGGTAACACCTTGTATCCAAATGTCATCTATTTGGTATTATCAGAAGAAGGGAATGGGTTCTCGATATCATGAGATAAAATTGTTGGTATCAGGAAATTATGATGCAAAGATTTGATCGATTGCTCTAGCAGGGTAAGAATTGCAGGCTACAATAAACGCATGGCTGCTTGTAATTAGCTTCGCTGGCCACATAAACTCAGACAGTTCACTTGGTTTTGTTGGTTTGAGCGGACGAACCATTTTTGATGATTAAAGAATGGAAGTTTTTTTCCTGGAGCAGGAGTAAGTAGCTGCCTTAAGATAGGAGAATGAAGATACCGGTGGTCAGGATGATTAAAGAACCGGTTGTTTCGACGCAGAAGAGATAAGCTCTTCTGACAACGGTGTAACAAGTAATCCAGCGGGAGGCTCTATGTCTATCTCTATTATGTTGTTGGCCATCTTGATGGCTGTGCTGATTCGTAATCAACACCAATCTAAATTAATACCTGTTAAGGTTCGACGGGATGAATGCCGGCGGAAAAAATAGCCTTCGCAACAGTTTCGGGAGTGCAACGTTAGCAGGGTGGTCGTAAATCCATTGGTGTTGCATTTAAAGCGTCAGCCGTACACCCGTTGGTTCTGCACTGTCGCTTTGCTCCAATTCGGTTTCAAGTCTTGCGAGGGCTGATTCGAGTATTCTCATTTTTCTGTTTTGTGCCAGAAGAAGGTTTTCTATATCCCGCTGTGATTTTTTCATTAGTACCATTTCATTTTGTTGGTTGGTTGTATTGATTTCAGTATGGTCGATAGAGGTGACTTTGTTGGACAGATGTTGCTGGTCCTGGAGATCATTTTTTACGCGTTTTGACCAATTTAAAGCTGCTTGCATAACAAAGCGGAAATTGGCTCTTTCATAATGTTCGCCATCCATCAAATAAATACCCGGTGATTCGTAAGTGATAAATCCACCGACCACGGATTCGGAAAGACTGACTGTGAAATTGAAGTCATCTCGAGAGTTGGAGGAGATGATGAGAAAAGGGGTTTCATTGGCAAAATTTACAATGGTATGTACGCCAGGGTTCACTCTATTTAAGAGTGTCTGTAACTCTTTAAGCGTTTTTTCTCTCACAGATGGCATAGTTCCCCCAAACACGACTTTAGAGAGTGGTAGAGTCACATGAACGAGACGTTGTAACATTACCCTCTTTTATTGTTTTTGCAATTCTGATCCAGGAGTTTACCTTAAACTTATTATGTTTAGGCGAAACTATGGACAAGATCTGTATTATCACCCTTGTTGAACCTCTATCATTATTTATTGGCTGATATCAACGATGTAGGATTGCAATATAGACTCGGTATTCAATAGTTCAGAGCGACAGTTATTGGCGACCGGGTTGGTTTTTGGGGTTGTGTTTGTTTTCGACATTTTCAAATGACCCGTTTTTGTCAGTTCGGTTTTTGCTCTTGCAGCCCATTGTCTAAGCGCTTGTAACACAAGCTGAAAATTTTGTCTCAGACACTTTTCATCAGTTGCCAGGAACTGACCAGGTGATTCAAATGTCAGGAATTGTCCTGATATTTCCGTATGGCTAACGCTAAAATGAAAAGCTGGTTTCTCTGAAATACAAATACTCAGGAAAGGGTTTCCCAAGGAATGATTTTTGATTTCATATGGGTAACTCAGATGGGTCTTCAGTACTCTGTCGATATCTAACAGTGTTTGATTTCTGATTCTGGACACCGGAAATCCTTAATTATACATAGAATAAGGTATTTTTCTGTTATAGGGTTGGATCTTCATTGGATCCGATGTTTGTAGTGTACACGAGTGATGTATTCTGCCAATCCGCTAACAGTGCCATTGCCTTCTGTCTTTTAAACGAGTTTTATTGTGTCAAATTGTGACATAGATAACTTGCTGCTAAATCAAGCTAAGGTCTACAAGCTTTGTTCTCACAAGTAATGAGATGCGACTTTATGGTGTAGTAATTAATTGACAGGACAGGTCATTGGCAGTTTAACCCGACAGCAGTCGTCGGGTTAAAAGAAGAGGAGAAAGTGGCTTTAGAGAGTGATGGTGTCTTTTAATTTTTTGACCACTTCAGTCACAGATATATTTTCTTTTTCTGTGTTGCTGCGGCGTTTGTATTCGACAATACCGTCTCCCAGTCCTTTATCGCTGATAACCAGGCGATGAGGGATGCCAATCAGCTCCATGTCGGCAAATTTGACACCTGGACTGGTTTTCTTGTCACGATCATCAAGGTATACATCAAACCCAGCATCGGTAAGTTGCTGATAAATTTGTTCCGCTGTTTCCATGACCTCTGGAGATTTATGGGCATTTAAGGGCACGATACCAATATGAAATGGTGTCATGGGCTCAGGCCAGACAATTCCGTTCTCATCATGGTGTTGTTCGATTGCTGCAGCAACGATTCTGGTTACGCCAATACCGTAGCATCCCATTGATAATGTTTGAGCTTTGCCATTTTGATCCAGGACGGTCGCATTCATGCTCTTGGAATACTTATCGCCCAGCTGAAATACATGGCCCACTTCAATTCCCTTTTTAATCAGAATTTTCCCTAAACCGCATGGGCTCGGATCACCTTCGACAATATTTCTGATATCGGCCACATCGGTATATTCCAGATCTCTTTCCCAGTTTATACCGAAATAGTGTTTGTCTTCGATATTAGCTCCAGCCCCAAAGTCACTCATCTTGGTAACTGTGCGGTCAACAATAAAGGGAATAGGCAGATTCAATGGGCCCAAAGAACCCGGACCGGCTCCAATAACCGCTCGAATTCTGTTTTCGTCCGCCATCGTTAGAGGGGACTTAACCTTGGCAAGTTTTTCCGCCTTTAGCTCATTCAATTCATGATCGCCTCTGATAATAAGTGCAATGAGTCCACCTTCGACAGACTCATCGGCTTCGACTACCAGCGTTTTTACTGTTTTTTCGATTGGCAGACTAAACTGCTCTACCAGTTGAGCGATGGTTTTAGCATCAGGTGTATCTACCAGTGTTAATGGTTGCGTGGCAGGTGCGCGTTCATCTTCAGGCATAATCGCTTCCGCCAGTTCGATATTGGCGGCGTAATCGCTGCTATCAGAAAACGCGATATAGTCTTCGCCCGATTCAGCTAACACCTGGAATTCGTGTGAGGCATTACCGCCAATTGCCCCGGTGTCAGCCAATACCGGGCGATAGTCGAGGCCCAGTCGATCAAAAATGCGACAATACGTGGCATACATGTTGTCGTATTCCTGCTGCAGGCTTTGGGCCTCAGTATGAAATGAGTAAGCATCTTTCATAATGAATTCGCGAGTTCTCATCACGCCAAAGCGAGGTCTGAACTCGTCGCGGAATTTGGTTTGAATCTGATAAAAGTTAATGGGTAGCTGCTTATAGCTGGTGATTTCATTACGTACCAGATCTGTGATGACCTCTTCATGGGTAGGACCGAAAACGAAGTCCCGTTCATGGCGGTCTTTCAGGTGTAACATTAATGGCCCCATTCCATCCCAGCGGCCACTTTCCTGCCATAGTTCAGCGGGTTGTACGCATGGCATTAACACTTCATGTGCTCCAGCCCTGTTCATTTCTTCCCGGATAACTTTTTCTACTTTTTGCAATACGCGCAGGCCTAGAGGTAGCCATGTGTACAGACCGGATGCAACTTTGCGGATCATCCCCGCCCTTAACATGAGTTTATGGCTGATGACAACAGCATCGGCAGGGGTTTCTTTCACCGTGGCGGTTAAATACTTGCTAGCGCGCATTTATTGTTCCTGTATTCTAATCGGAGCTTAAAGAGTCGGCATTCTAGTGGTTTATGTAGAGAAGAGGTAGAGGCTCTATGAATTCTCCTGGTTGAAGGGGAGCAATGATCTCGCTTCATTTGCATAGGCTTCTATATGAATACGCTCTTGCTGCACGAATCGATTGATAGCGTCACGAAAAGCGGAGTGGCTTATATAATGGAGTGAGTGGGTGAATGTCGGTTCAAAACCTCGGGAAATTTTGTGCTCACCTTGGGTACCTGGATCAAACCGGAGCAGTGAATGCTCAATACAGAACTCTATCCCCTGATAATAACAACACTCAAAATGCAGTCCATCGTATTCCTGCAGACTGCCCCAGTAACGACCATAGAGTGCGTTCTGATCATAAAAGAATAGTGATCCTGCTACTGGCTGGTCTTCCCGAAACGCCATTACCAGAAGCATTTGGTCCCTGAGTTGTCCCAGTACAGACTCAAAAAAGCTTTTATTTAGATACCCCTGGCGTCCTCGCTTCAAATAGGTTGAGTGATAGAACATATAAAAGTGTTCCAGTAATTCGTCCGTAATTCCAGTGCCGGTAAAACGCTCTACCCTTAACCCTTGTTCAATTATTTTCCGCCGTTCTTTCTTAATGTTCTTACGTTTTCTTGAGGTCATCCGCGACAAGAAGTCTTCAAAGGCTTGGTAGTTGCGGTTATGCCAATGGTATTGACAGTCCACCCTAGTAATGATGTCACTAAGGTTTTCCAGACATGCATGCTGTTTTGGATCGGGGAACAGGCAATGCCAAGATGATAGTTTATTCTCCTGGCAGAAGGTTTTAATTGCTTCGATCATATAGCAACCGACATCATCCTCACTATAGTGCTTATCCCATAAGAACCTTGGCCCCATAACTGGCGTAAATGGGACTGCACTAATGAATTTGGGGTAATATGGTAGTTGATGTTGATCATAGGCGTGTGCCCAGCTCCAGTCGAATACATACTCGCCATAGGAGTGACTTTTTAGATAGCCTGGCATTACTCCCACCAAGACTGAATCTTGATACACACACAAAAACATTGGCTGCCAGCCATTATCAGCGGTACAAACTCCACTTTCTTCCAACGCGGACAAAAATTGGTAACTCAAAAACGGATAGTCGCTTTGCTGTAATGCGTTATACGCCTCTTTGTCGATTTCGAGGATGGAATTGGTCCAGGTGATGATGCAGGTATTCATTGGTTAATGGTTAGTCAGCTCAATTACGGAACATCTTGACCATAATGCCTGATCAAAACAGTTTGTGTTATTGGGTTTTACCTGCTTTTGACTGAAATGGGTGGTTTTTCTTTCCTAAGTATGTTTTTTTTTTAGTTGCATAGGGCACTATTTCATTATTGCCACTATCGGAAAAAGCAGTTAAATCCATTGTTTACTATCATCTGTTATTGTTCTGTCATAGCAATTGACTGATGATTAGCGCATGCGGGTCTCTTTGATCACAATTTGTCAGGATATGTCGCCTGGAGACTATAAATAGCGTTGTGGTAAGGCACTGACAAATGAAGAAAAATCTGATTTTGATCTTTTTAAGAATAGTGTGTTATTAAATTAAGCCTTTATATTCCCTTGAATGTAATTTTTTTGATAAATAATGTTATAGAGATTGTAGAGATTTAGATGCATTTTCTGAGAACTGGTTCTCAAAAAAAAATTGGAAGAACGTCAAAACGTTGTGCATTTCTCAGTTTATCGTTGATCGTTACGGGTTGTATCAATAATGCAGCCTATACGTACTATGAAACGAGCCCCAGGGTTTACACAATCAAACCCACAATAGATTCAACAAAAAACACTAATAAAGAGTCTTACACTGTTAAACCTAACGATACGCTGTACTCTATTGCTCTAGCTCATGACTTGGATTACCGCAAGTTAGCGGGCGCTAACAATATTGATTCATCTTACGCTATTTATCCGGGTCAGAAACTCTCTCTAAAAATAACGTCCTCAACACCCAGTGTTTACCCTCCAAAAGTCAGTGTTGTTACCGAAAAGCCCAGTACTGGCTCTAATGCTGCCCCTGTAAGTAAGCCTGCAAGTCAAAAAAATGGCACATCCTTTTCTGCCGCCCCAGAGCCGAAAATGCAGAAAATACGGTGGGTTTGGCCTGCAAATGGGAAAATAGTGCGAACTTATAAGGCAGGGTCGTCCACCGCTAAAGGTATTGATATTAAGGGTGAATTTGGAGAACCTGTAATTGCAGCAGCGGACGGCAAAGTAGTTGTTGTAGGGTTAGGGATACGAGGTTATGGCAATTTGGTTATTGTTGAGCATAACGATCAGTTCCTAACTGCATACGCACATACAGGCCGTATTCTGGTAGCAGAACAGGATACGGTTAAAGCTGGGCAGACAATTGCCGAAATAGGATCTAGTGGGGGCGAAAAGCAATCTATTTTGCATTTCGAGATCCGCATGGAAGGGAAGCCGTTGGATCCGCTCAAGTATTTACCAGCCAGGTGAATGTTCGAGTGGGTTAAGAGGCATCAGATATTTTTCTGATGGGATTTTGGTGTTAGCACAGGGGACCCGTAATCATGGCAGCGATTAGGGAATTCGAATCAGACTTAAATGAATCTTATGATTTTTTCTCTACCGGTACTTATGAGCCGGTGGAAGACTATGAATCTGATAATGAACTGGCAGATTCAGGTACGGATGACAATGCTTTTGAAAGTGCAGTTGCAGAAAGTCGTCAGAATGGTGCTGTTCAGCGTTCTTTGGATGCGACTCAGCTGTATCTGAATGAAATAGGCTTTTCACCACTACTTAGCCCTGAAGAAGAAGTTTATTTCGCTCGATTGGCACAAAAGGGCGAAGAATCCGGTCGTAAACGGATGATAGAAAGTAACCTTCGACTGGTCGTTAAAATTGCCCGTCGTTATATTAATCGTGGTTTGTCTCTTCTCGACTTGATTGAAGAAGGTAACCTGGGGTTGATCCGCGCGGTCGAAAAATTTGATCCGGAAAGGGGCTTTCGCTTTTCTACTTATGCCACTTGGTGGATTCGGCAAACCATAGAACGTGCGATCATGAATCAGACCAGAACTATACGTTTGCCTATTCATGTAGTTAAAGAACTGAATATATATCTACGCGCGTCCAGAGAGCTAACTCAAAAACTCGATCACGAACCTACAGCTGAAGAGATTGCTGAGTTACTGGATAAACCCGTTAAAGATGTTAAGCATATGCTGGGTCTGAATGAACGGGTGACCTCTGTTGATACGCCAATTGGTCCAAATTCTGAAAAAAGCATTCTTGAAACTGTCGCGGATGATCAGGTTAGTGATCCGTGTGAACTGTTACAGGATGAAGATTTGCGTTCCAGCATTAATGGCTGGCTCGATGAGTTATCTGAGAAACAACGCGAAGTGGTTGCCCGCCGGTTCGGGTTGCGGGGTTATGAAACAAACACTCTGGAAGAAGTCGGTCACGAAATAGGGCTTACCCGGGAGAGAGTGAGACAAATTCAGGTAGAAGCTTTACGGCGGCTGCGTGACATTCTTGAAAAGCAAGGCTTGTCAGGTGTGTCTTTGTTTAATCCCTGAGATCACATTATTCGAATATAAAAAAACCGCCTATTTGGCGGCTTTTTTATACCTGATGAATACTCACAAACGTTTTTGTTGCTTATTTTTCCAGGTATTGCCTCTTATTTGGTACGCCATCCCATTCTTTGGCATCAGGCATGGGATCTTTTTGTTCTGTGATATTTGGCCAAATCTCTGCCAGTTCGGCATTTAGCGCAATAAATTCCTGTTGATCTGCTGGTACTTCATCTTCAGATAAGATCGCTTCCGCAGGACATTCTGGTTCGCACAGGGCGCAATCAATGCACTCGTCTGGATGAATTACCAGAAAGTTCGGTCCTTCATAGAAACAGTCTACCGGACAGACTTCGACACAGTCGGTGTATTTACATTTAATACAGTTGTCGAGCACAACGAATGCCATTTATTTTCCTCTCCAAGAATTCGATATATCAGGTTTTCTCTAACCTGCCGGAATGAGGCGGCTATTGTAGGTAGCCTAAGCATTAATGCCAAGCCCGCCGCCTTTTTAAGTATTAAGATAAGCTAGAACTTTTATCTATAAGTGTCTTCACTTTTCTTTGGTCAAAGCTTTGATCTGATACAGAATGTCTAAAGCTTCTCTAGGTGAAATATTGTCCGGTTGGATAGTCTCGACAAAAGATAAAGCCGGGTGATCTGAGTAGCTGGCAAACAAATCATTTTGTACTGGAGCATTCGGGCGAGTCGTTGTGACAACGTCTTTGTTTTCCAGTACTTCAAGCTTGCTTTTGGCATTGCTTATAACCAGGCCGGGTACTCCTGCCAGTTGTGCTACCTGTAAACCGAAACTCCTTGAAGCAGGACCTTCCTGTACTTTGTGCATAAAAATAATTTCGTCTTTATGCTCCGTGGCATCCAGATGTACATTGGTACAATAAGGGAGGGTGTCAGGTAGTTCCGTCATTTCAAAATAATGAGTGGCAAAGAGAGTCATGGATTTAACTTCTGTCGCCAGGTATTCGGCAGCAGCCCAGGCCAGCGAAAGGCCATCAAATGTTGAGGTGCCACGACCAATTTCATCCATCAGAATCAGACTGTTCGAAGTGGCATTGTGAAGAATATTGGCTGTCTCTGTCATTTCAACCATGAAAGTGGAGCGACCGGATGCGATATCATCGCTTGATCCCATGCGAGTAAAAATCCTGTCTACCGGGCCAATCACTGCTGAGCCTGCAGGTACACAACAGCCACAGTGTGCCAATAGAACAATATGGGCAACCTGTCGCATATAGGTTGATTTACCACCCATGTTCGGACCTGTGATTACCAACAGGCGACGTTGTTCATGCAAGTCAATATCATTGGGAACGAATGGAATATCTGTGATCTGCTCAACGACCAGATGGCGCCCCCCTTTAATCGATATACCTGGTTCTTGGGACAGTTCTGGACGAGACAGATTCAGTGTCTCGCTTCGTTCTGCAAAACAACATAGTACATCCAGAGCTGCTAATCCTCTGGCGGTCTGCTGCAAACCGGCCAGTGAAGCGGCAATCGTTTGTAGCAATTCTTCATATAGCCTTTTTTCCCGACTGAGTGCCCGGCTTTTCGATGATAGAGCCTTATCTTCAAACGCTTTCAGCTCCGGGGTGATGTAACGCTCGGCATTTTTGAGTGTTTGCCGACGAGTGTATTCTGCCGGAACCTCAAACTGAGCGCCTTTGCTGACTTCTATATAGTAGCCATGGATTCGGTTATAACCCACTTTCAAACTGGTTAGTCCGGTCCTTTGCCGCTCGGTCTGCTCCAGTTGTAGTAGAAATGAGCCTGCATTTTCGGACATGGCTCTCAGTTCATCCAGCTCCTCATCATAACCTGTTGCAATCACTCCGCCGTCACGGACAAGCAATGGCGGGTTTTCAATGATGGCATGACTGATGAGTTGTTCAATATCCGTATGTGGCTGTATTTCCAGTTTAAGCGTATTGGCCAAAGAGCTGTTCTGATCTTTCAGTAATTCTTGAATATGTGGAACCTGTTGCAGTGCTTCGGCGATACGGGTCAGGTCTCTCGGACGTGCGGAGCACATTCCAACCCGGGTCAGTGACCTCTCTATATCACTGATCTTTTTAAGTGCTTCCTGTATGTTTTCATACAAATAGCCCTGGCTGATCTGGTCTATAAAATCGAGCCGCTGTTGAATCTGCTGGGTACTTCTGAGTGGACGATTCAGCCAGCGTTTAAGCATTCGGCTTCCCATGGCTGTTTGGGTTTGGTCCAATACCCAGGCCAGCGTATAAACTTCGTCACCTCGAAGATTTTCGTCAATTTCCAAATTACGGCGGGCAGTTGGATCGAGAATTAGTGAGTCATCCGTACTCTCAAGTGATATTCCTCGAATTTGAGGTAGTTGATTGCGTTGAGTTTCTTGAGCAAACTGCAAAAGCGCCCCAGCAGCTTTCACACATAAAGGGAGGTGTTGAATGCCAAAGCCTGATAAATCCTTGACCCGAAATTGAGTACATAGCAGACGTTGGCATGTTTCAAGGTCAAAATGCCAGATTGGGGTTTCTTGAATAGCGCTGTTGTCAGTTGTAATCAAGTGACGGTCAAAACCTTCTGGAATCAAAATTTCTGCTGGTTTCAATCGAAACAGTTCGGTATCCAACTGCTGTGGGTGCTCGATCATAATGACCGCAAAATGACCGGAACTGACTTCCATATGTGCCAGACCAATTGCCCCCTCATGGATAACCAGGGCGCAGACCCGATTATCATTCCGTTCGCTGAGGAATGCCTCATCACTTAGTGTGCCAGGAGTCAGCACCCGTGTGACCTTGCGCTCTACAGGACCTTTGCTGGTTGCGGGGTCGCCCACCTGCTCGCAAATTACAACGGATCGTCCCATTTTAACGAGTTTGGCCAGATAGCCCTCTGCAGCATGATAAGGTACCCCGGCCATAGGGATTGGTTTGCCAGCTGTTTTGCCTCGGGCGGTGAGAGTGATATCCAGGAGTTGAGCGGCTTCACGGGCATCGTCAAAGAACAGTTCATAGAAATCCCCCATTCGGTAGAACACGATTTGCTTGGGATGCTCTGCCTTGATTTTCAGGTATTGCTGCATCATGGGGGTGTGTTGTTCAATGTCTCGGGACATAATGATCCTTCGTTACAATTCAAAAAAACGCCGGAGATGGTAAGTGAATACAAATCTGGGTGCGAGTGCAGAGAACAGAAAAATGGCCATATTGGATGTATTAGCCGCTCAACTAAAGCGTCTTCAGTGGACATTGATGACGGCAGAATCCTGTACCGGCGGCGGTATTGGTCAGCTATGTACAGAGATGGCCGGTTCATCTGAGTGGTTTGAAGGCGGAATTATCAGTTATTCCAATCGTATTAAGATGGATTTGTTGGGAGTACCTGAAGAAAGCCTTTTACAATATGGTGCTGTTAGTGAAGAAGTTGCACGGCATATGGTGAGTGGTCTGGTCAATCGGACCGGTGTTAAGTGTGCAATTGCTGTTACCGGTATAGCTGGTCCAGGGGGAGGTTCCTTGCTAAAGCCGGTAGGAACCGTATGGATGGCTTGGGGTATTAACGATAAGATCGAGGCGCGACATTATCTGTTTGAAGGAAGCAGAGAGGATGTTCGTAAGCAGACGATCGAGCAGAGTTTGTTGCAGCTCTCTATTTTTTTACAAGAAGTTTCTAACCAGGGCTAGTCAAAAATAAATACATGTGTAGAATACTGGTCAAATTTACAGTATTTGAGTGTCCGTAACACTGGAGATCTTTATGGAAGATAACAAGCAAAAAGCCTTGGCAGCCGCTCTGTCACAAATAGAACGTCAATTTGGCAAGGGTTCTGTCATGAGAATGGGAGACAAGGAAAGAGTTCAGATTCCAGCCATCTCCACTGGATCTTTAGGGCTTGATGTGGCATTGGGTATTGGTGGACTCCCCAGAGGGCGGATTGTTGAAATTTACGGGCCAGAGTCTTCGGGCAAAACCACACTGACCCTACAGGTTATTGCTGAGGCGCAAAAGCAGGGTGGTACTTGTGCGTTTGTGGATGCAGAGCATGCGCTTGACCCAATATATGCTGAAAAACTTGGTGTAAACGTTTCTGACTTGTTGGTGTCTCAGCCAGACACAGGGGAGCAGGCACTTGAAATTGCCGATATGCTGGTACGGTCAAATGCTGTTGATGTATTGATTATCGACTCTGTGGCAGCTTTGGTGCCAAAAGCTGAAATTGAAGGCGACATGGGTGATGCGCATGTCGGTTTGCAAGCACGTTTGATGTCTCAGGCGCTTAGAAAAATTACCGGGAATGTCAAAAATGCCAACTGTCTTGTCATTTTTATTAACCAGATCCGCATGAAAATTGGAGTTATGTTTGGCTCCCCTGAAACGACGACTGGTGGGAATGCTCTGAAGTTTTATTCTTCTGTTCGTTTGGATATTCGTCGTACAGGTACGATAAAAGAAGGCGAAGAAGTAGTCGGCAGTGAAACCCGGGTTAAAGTCGTAAAAAACAAAGTTGCCCCACCATTTAAACAGGCCGACTTTCAGATTATGTATGGAAGAGGTATTTATCGCTTGGGCGAGGTTTTGGACTGGGGGGTCAAGCTTGGTTTAGTTGAAAAATCAGGCGCTTGGTACAGCTATCAAGGCAATAAGATTGGCCAGGGTAAAGCAAATGCGGCCCGTTTCCTGGAAGAGAATGCTGAAATTGGTCAGGAAGTTGAAGCCTTAATTCGTCAGCAGGTGCTTGGTGGTGCTTCCGCGAGCACAGAAAAAGCGGAAGTGGAAGAGATCGAATAAATTGGTTCTTAGCTCAGCTTGGCAAGCTGGTTTTATGCAGGCTGATTACGCCTGCTTTTTTTAGTTGAATGAGAATGAATAAAACTCCTTGGAACTACGCTTTATCATTGCTGGCTAGGAGAGAGTACAGCCGGAAAGAACTGTATCAGAAGCTTAGTTCACACTTTCCTGATTGCAGTCATATGCAGGTGGAAGATGTGCTGGAGAGGCTTAAAAGTGCTGGGCTTCAGTCAGATGAACGAATGGCAGATGCCTGGGCTCGCTCTAGGTACCATAAAGGTAAAGGTCCATTATTGATTGCCAGAGAACTTACCGGCAAGGGAGTTAGTGAAAAGCTTGTACGGGAAGCCCTGGGGCAGCCGGAGTTTGAATGGGGGCGAATGGCATGTTCTGTGGCACAAAAAAAATGGTTAACCATGTTTGGTGATAAGCAGGGAAAAATTAAAATCACCCGCTTTCTGAATAGTCGGGGATTCAACTTCGAGCACATCGATAGCGCTCTTGCAGAGCTTGGAATATAAGTTTTTCTAAGATTGATCCGCGTTTTTGTTTGATTTCCATCTCAATGACGAGGTGGAAAATTTTCTCAATACATTTTCATACATTCTCATTCTACCTTCCTCTGAAATAAGTTTTTAGGATATAGATGAGAGATTGTGTCGACTCGTAAGTTTCATAACTTTGTTTTTTAACGAGCTGTCGGGTGTGACTGAATGTGACATCTGCAATAGATGCTCCCACTGAAAATCAAGAGTAGTCTGTCAGACCAATGGTTTTTAAAGCATGGCTACACTCATTAAACGTATGAAAATCAATGTATTCATTACTTCTTTCTTAGTAGAAATGATCTCAAAAATGCCTTAAGCGCATCCGTATCCCTCCAAGCTGGACAAGCCCTAAGTAACTGATAACGGACATTTGTGAGATAGGCACTAGTGAATCGGGTTGAAGCCACTATTTCTAACGTCAGTACTATTAACCTGGCCGATATTTTGGCCAGGTTAATAGATGTAGTCACATATTAGCCAAAAGCCTATGTGTGACCTTTACTGATTTTGTTTATGTTTTATTGATCAAATCCCAGGTACTCAAAATATTTAAAGTCAGCATGGCGCTTCTGGCCAGAGAGGTCCTGACAGCTTAACCCTACAAATGCGCCGGTAAAGTTGGATCCAGCACCAAGTCCAGCTTCATCTGAAAGGATACTTGAATCCAGTACGACATCTATTTGGTGCCAGTGTTTTTCGTCTGCTGACCAGGAAAATAGTAGTGTGTCATTCTCCATTGTCGCACGTAGTGAGAGAGGTCCTGTCTGAGGAATGGGAATCTGTTTGAGCATCTGAGATTCAGGAAACTCTGATTGCCAGTCCATTGCAGCCATACAGCTCATAATGCCAAGATGGCGGCCTTGTGTTTCATCATAACTGATATAGAGATAATGATACTTATGTGTATTGTAATAGCAGATCAGTCCTGCCTGCTGCTGAAAATCAGTAGGGTTGAACTCTAGTTGCGTTTGTGCCTGAAAATGGAAATCCGTCTGTCGTATTGCCAAAAGCGATTGATTGAAAACAGAGCCGACAGATTCCTGTCCTTTTAAGCGTAAATAGCCAGACCTATCAGTGAGTGAGATAAAATTCTGAGGATAGGGGGTTCGTAGCCACTGCCAGCGAATGTCCAGAGTTGGCTGGTCAAAATTGATGCGTGCGGGTGCAGAAGGAAATGGAAGTTCTTGCTCAATTGGCAAATCAACAACCTTTAGCGGCACTTGGCTACCGTGAGAAAGTTGTGGCCAGTCATCTTTCCATACCAGGTTTTGTATAGCTGTTTCCCGGCCAAGAATGCAGACTTTTTTGTTTTTTATGGGCCGGCCACACAGATGCACCAGAATATCGTGACCTTCTGGAGTAGTGACTATTGAGGCGTGACCAGCACGTTGGAGCTCTGCTTCAGGATGAAGGCGACTGGTTAACAGATGGTCTCCTGGAATCGTTTCATAAGGCCCGAATAGGTTATCAGCGCGAGCGACCGTTTCTGCGTGATTGTATTCCGTGCCTCCTTCTGCAACAAACAAATAGTAATATCCGTTACGTTTGTATAGATGTGGGCCTTCAACCAAACCCAGGCTTGTACCTCCATAGATATTTCTGATTGGGCCGATTAGTTTTTTTTCCTGAGGATCGTATTGTTGTAGCAGAATTCCACCAAAGCGATTATGGTTTGGACGATAATCCCAAATCATGTTAACCAGCCATTTACTGCCATCATCCTCATGGAACAGTGATGGGTCAAAACCACTACTGTTAAGGTAGATAGGATCACTCCATTCGCCATCGATCGTATTACAAGTCACCAGGTAATTGTGGGCGTCTTTAAAGCTACCATTTTGTCGCTTAACATCTGTATATATTAGCCAGAATTGTCCATCAGCATAGCTTAAGCAAGGGGCCCAAACACCACACGAGTCCGGGTTGCCGAGCATATTTAATTGACTTGGCCGATTCAATGGCCTGGATACAATCTGCCAGTTCTTAAGGTCTCTTGAATGAGAGATTTGAACTCCCGGGTACCATTCAAACGTTGATGTGGCAATATAATAGTCGTCACCAACACGGCAAATTGACGGGTCCGGATTAAAGCCTGGCAGAATCGGATTGGTTACTTGTATGGTCATGGTGATTATCCTTTTACCGCGCCCTGGCTGAGCCCGGCGACGATGTAGCGTTGAGCCAAGAGGAAGAAAACAATAGCGGGAATAATGGTCACCGTGATGTAGCCCAACACCAGGTTCCATTCAACATTGTACTGGCCGCGAAACTGCATAAGCCCAAGAGTCCAGGGATATTTGTCTGGGGAGTTGAGCAAAATCAACGGTAGGATGTAGCTGTTCCAGCTGCTGACCAGTAAAAATACTCCAACTGTTGCAAGAATGGGCGTTGATAGAGGGATGATAATCTGGAAGAAAAAACGCAGATAACTGCAACCATCTACCATTGCTGCTTCGAACAATTCTTTTGGAAGTTGTTCAAAAAAAGACTTGAAAAACAGAACTGACATAGCCAATCCAAATGCAATCTGAGGTAGCACCAAACCAATTGTTGAATCCAGTAAACCGAAATCTCTGATCTTAATAAACAAAGAAAGAATGGCTGTTGCTGCTGGAAACATCATGCCGCTGATCAAATATGAATAGGCGAAGCGTTTGCCGAAGAAATGAATGTGTGAAAAAGTGAAAGCCACCATGCTGGCAATCAATAACGTGAAGCTGATGGTCAGAAAAGTATACAGAAATGAATTGCCTAACATCTGCCATAACGACGGATCGCTGAGAATCTGCTGGTAGTGACTCAGATCCCATTTTTCGGGCAGCGAAAAAGGCTGTGTGCGTAACTCGCCGGTACTCTTAAAACCCCCAAGAAACGTTGCATAAAATGGAATCAGAATAAACGTTGATGTCGCAAACAAAAACGCAAGCTTAAATGTTTTCGCAAATGACGGAAGCGGCAATTTACGAATTTTATTTTTTTCAGTCATACGATCTCTCGTAGTGGTTGATTGAATGCTTGGTTGGGTCATTTTAGTCATCCTTGGTCATGATGAATTTCTGATACATGAATGCAAACATAACGCAGGCAACAAACAACATAACGCCAACACTACTACCTAAACCCACTCTCATGCGGACAATGCCGTATTGGTACAAATAAGTGACAATGGTATGGCTGCTGTTGGCTGGGCCACCATTGGTTAACGGGATTACCATCTCGAAAAATTGCAGAGCACCGATAATGCTGAAAAATACAGATAGCTGAATAGCGTGTTTTATTAGTGGTAGTTTGATTCGAATAATGGTTTGCCAGCGACTGGCACCGTCCAGTTTGGCTGCTTCAAGCAGATCTTTGGGAATGCCTTGCAGGCCGGCGATGTAGATCATCATATGATAGCCGGTATATTTCCATATAGTTACCAGCAAAATAGCATTGAAAGCAGTATTCTTGTCCGCGAGGGGATAGTAGCCTTCGGAGCCAAAAAACCTGGATATCTGACCAACCAGCCCATAGTCTCCGTCATAGACATAACGCCATATCAGACCGGCGACGACATCTGCCAGGATGAACGGCAAAAAATAAATCAGTCGGAACAGACTGTTAAGGCGTCCTTGTTCCGCGACCATCAAGGCAATAGCCATGGCGACTGGTAATTGTATACACAATGAAACGGCAATGAGTTTCAGAGTATTCAGTACCGCAGTGTGAAAGACTGAATGTTTCAATACCAGTAAGTAATTGCCCCAGCCTCTCCATTCGCCCGATTCGGAAATTGCCGTGAGTCCTTTCCATTTAAAGAAGCTATAGTAAATGGCTTCCGAAATGGGCATGGCAACAAACAAGGTAAATAATACCAGTGCCGGCGGTAGGAAAAAGAGTAAAGTTGTTAGTCGGCTACCCATGTTTCGAGTGTACAGCCATTGCTGAAAAGCTGCCCAAGGGGTGCCTTTTGAGTTTAAAGAAGACATGGCTTAGCGCCCTTTTTTTGTTAACTCAGGGAAAAATGTTTAGTTTGAAATTTTTCAGAATGATGGGCCGGCAACGGTAAACCGGCCCATATTTATGTCAGCGCATGTCCCAGGATTCCTGAAGCATTTCAACAGCGCCTTTTGCGTCTATATCACCGGTTGCCAGCATGGCAGAAAAATCATTAATGGTTCCGCCGATGTCAGCACCTAAAGCCTGATCTAAGTAGACTTGATGCCATTGGGCATTGGCAATGTTAGCGGCAATTTGTTGGCGAAATGGATCTTCAACAGCATCATCGGCACCTTTCGCTACCGGAATAATAACGCCAGCTTTTGCCAGTCTCATCTGTTGCGGTTTGGCCAGGAAATACTCCATCCATTTGACTGCGGTATCTGTGCCACCATCTTTACTGAAAGCAAAACCAGTAACGCCACCTAAGGTATCGCTACCACTACCTTTACCGCCCTTAACGCTAGGGAAGTTGAAGAAGCCCAACTGATCACGGGGAATTCCCTGTTTGTCAGCTGAGTTGTCTTTTTGAACGGTCATTTCCCAGTCACCCATTAGGTGCATGGCGGCTTCCCGGTCTCCGAATTTACCCGAGGCATCTCCATAGGTTGCTGCAGCATATCCCGGTTGGAAGGGATCCAATGCAACCAGCTGCTCGAACAGCTTGCCGGCCTGTACATAGTCTGGATTATCCCAGTCAATATCACCGGCCATAGCATTGTTGAAGGTGCTTGCTCCTCCGGTGCGCATCGCAAGATATGTCCAGTAAAAATGTGCCGGCCACTTATCAGCTGCGCCCAGAGCAATCGGGGTAACGCCTGCCTTTTTAAGTTTTTTGACGGCGTTCAAAAAATCATCCCAGGTTTTTATGTCATCGCCTTTAACACCAGCTTTGGCAAACAATGCTTTGTTGTACCAAAAGCCCACTTGGGCAAGGGTATAAGGGACACCGTAAATATGCTGTTTATAAGTAAATGCAGATAGTGACCCTTCACTCAGAGTTGCTTTAAGGGTTGCACTTTTGGCAGTTATATCATCAAGTACGCCATATTTGGCACGGTCAATGAAGTTACCCCCTCCCCAGCTATAAAAGATATTGGGTCGGTTGTCTGATTGCAGCAGGGTCGGCAGTTTGGCTTTGAACTGCTCGTTTTCCATATACTGCATCTCAATTTTGACTCCAGGATTCTGGGCCTCAAATTCGCGGGCGAACTGATCCCAGAGGGCTTGTTGTTCTGGCTTGTTTTCTTCATGCAGCATGGTAACGGTTTCGGCCTGGGACATGGTTGCAATGGTTGAAAATGACCACAACGCGAGCGCTGTCAGCGATTGCAAAAATTTCATTACGAACTCCCGATATATTGTTTTTGTTTTGTTCAGATAGACGGCTTTCAGGGATGTTTTAACAAATGCCCCGAAAATCTATTGTGTTAAGCAGTGTAATGAATGGTGCAATTCCGATATATTGCTAAAACTCACAAAATGATTATGAAATATGCGAACTTAAACTTTGTTATACGGGTATTGGCAATGACTTTTAGCAAGGAACAGAATGTACTGGTATTGCTGGATGTTAAACATCCGTATGACCGAATGCTTATCGATGGCATGGTCGAAGCACTGCAAAACTCGAATGATCATTTGCAAATGTCCTTTATGGCTTACGATGAAGCTCTGCTGGTCGCTCAGGATGATCATTGGGATGCCATTGTCGCGGATTTTGATCGGCCTGGAAATGTTGAGTTATGTCGACGATTTCAGGTTCCGGTTGTGGGCTTGATGAGCTATCACCATGTATTACCGGAAATCCAATTACCGGGACTTATTTATGTTGCCCCAGATACCCAGTCTATTGTGGTGAAGGCAATGGAGCACATGGTTGCCTGTGGTGTACGGCAGTTTGGCTATTTTTCCGGGATGGCTGCAGAAATAGGGTTATGGGCTGAACAGCGTGAGAATCTGTTCCGGCAGTGTGTTGAAGAGAGTGGCTATCAATGGTTGGGAGGGTTCGACACATTTACCATTCGGCAGCATCTTACCGAGGGAGCATTTGGCCACAGGGGGTATTTGTGCGCCAGTGATACCCAGGCTCGGCAGCTTATTACTCTCGCGGGGAAGCTGCAGCTGAATGTGCCGGGTGATCTCGCGATTATTGGGATTGACAATGATGCGGTTGAGAACCAATTATCCAGAGTACCGATCTGCACTGTGCCGTTGGATCCCAGGCAGTTGGGTGTGGCGGCTTATAATGCGTTGCGTGAACTCAAAGATGCCCAGTCTTACAGACATCATTTGGTGAGCTCGGGGGATGTTGTAAATCGACTATCCGCCTACCTGTCTGTCAGTGATGATGCATTGGTGTCAAAAGCCATGAAATATATCTATTGTCACTATCATCGCCCAATTAAAGCTGAGCAGATTATCGTCGAATGTAATACATCCAGAAGTACGCTTGAAAGCCGCTTTAAGAAACATCTTCATAAAACCATTCATCAGGTCTTACATGAAGTCCGGTTGGAACATGCTAAAGAGCTGCTTTCCCATACAGATACCTCCATTGAAGATATTGCCCTTCAATGTGGTCTTTCCAGTGTTCAGTACCTCTACTATCTATTTCGCAAGGAAGTTGGGATAACCCCTAATCAGTATCGTATCGAGTTTAGCCATGAGCTCAACGGCTCTCCAATTACTTCGCGAATCTGAGTTGTTTTTTGAGTTTTCAGGAGTTCGCCATTAAATCTTTGCTGAAGAATGTCTGAGTCGTTGTTTTGAGCATGTTGAGCGGCAATTTTGGTTTTTTTCAGACTATGGCAGGTTTTGATGGTAACTGCTGTCATCTTCTATAGGATCTGTATAACAGGTAGATTGCGACCGGGCCAGCGTCATTGTAGTATTCTCGGCCCTTCAACTCCCCGTAAATGGCTTCTGGAAGCGAAATTCATGAAGAGTTCTGAAATTAGAGAGCGTTTTCTATCTTTTTTTGAGAAAAATGGACACACCCGCATCGACAGCAGCTCGCTGGTACCGGTAAATGATCCCACCCTGTTGTTCACCAATGCCGGTATGAACCAGTTCAAAGAGGTATTTCTTGGACTGGATGTCAGAGATTATAACCGGGCAACCACGTCCCAACGCTGTGTTCGTGCAGGTGGCAAGCATAATGACCTAGAAAACGTCGGTTACACTGCCAGGCACCATACTTTTTTTGAAATGCTGGGGAATTTCAGTTTCGGGAACTATTTCAAAGAAGATGCTATCCGCTATGCGTGGACATTTTTGACCGAAGAGCTGGGGCTGCCCAAAGACAAGCTCTGGGTCACTGTTCATTATGAAGATAAGGAAGCGGAAGATATCTGGCTGAACAAAATGGGCATTGACCCCGATCGCTTCTCCCGTATGGGAGATAAAGATAACTTCTGGATGATGGGAGATACTGGTCCATGTGGTCCCTGTTCCGAGATTTTTTATGACCATGGTCCGGAAGTGGCTGGTGGCCCTCCAGGCAGTGAAGGCGACGATCTTGACCGTTATATCGAAATCTGGAACCTCGTATTTATGCAGTTTGACCAGCAGCCGGATGGTTCCCGGATTAACCTTCCCAAGCCCTCAGTGGATACGGGCATGGGGCTGGAGCGATTGTCAGCGGTTTTGCAGAATGTTCACTCAAATTATGAAATTGATTTGTTCCAAGCATTGATAAAGGCTGCCGCCAAAGTCACTGGTGCCTCCAATTTGGAAGATAAATCTCTGCGAGTTATTGCTGATCATATCCGTTCAGCTGCGTTTCTTGTGGTCGATGGGGTTATGCCTTCCAATGAAGGGCGTGGTTATGTATTGCGTCGTATTATTCGCCGGGCTGTGCGCCATGGTCATAAAGTGGGCCAGAAAGGTGTGTTTTTCTACCAGTTGGTGGATGCGCTGGTGGCGGAAATGGGACAACCTTATCCGGAGCTGGCGCGACTGGCAGATCAGGTCAAGAAAGTGCTGCGTCAGGAAGAGGAGCAGTTCGCCAAAACCCTTGATAATGGTATGCGCCTGTTGGTTGATGTCATTGATGGGTTGGAAGGGCAGGTTATTCCAGGGGAAACAGTGTTCAAGTTATACGACACATATGGCTTTCCTTTGGATTTGACTGCTGATATTGCCCGTGAGCATGATCTGATTGTCGATGAAGATGGTTTTAATAAATCAATGGAGCGTCAACGGAAGTTGTCGCAGGAGTCCAGTGATTTCTCGATGAAAATTGAACAGGTCATTGATTTTGGCTCTAAGACCGAATTCAGTGGCTATGATGTTTTGTCTGACAGTGCTGTTGTACAGGCGTTGTTGGATGGTCAGCAGAATATGGTGACCGTTTTAAATGAAAATACCGAAGGCGCAGTTGTTCTCGATAAGACCGCTTTCTATGCCGAGAGCGGCGGACAGGCCGGTGATGTCGGTGTAATCGAGTGGTCTGGAGGGTGCTTTGAAGTACGGGATACCATCAAAAATGGTGATAATCATGTCCATTACGGCAAGGTGGTGAAAGGGGCTTTGACCAAGTCTTCTCCCGTGAAAGTTTTGGTGGATCAAACCAAGCGTGCGGCCACGGCCAAGCACCATAGTGCGACGCATCTGTTGCATGCTGCGTTAAGGCGGGTGTTGGGTGAGCATGTGCAGCAAAAGGGGTCGTTGGTGACATTTGATCGGCTGCGCTTTGACTTTTCTCATTTTGAGCCAGTGACTGTTGCTCAGCTTACCGAGATAGAACAGATTGTTAATCAACAGGTCATCGCCAACACCCCGGTTCAGACCGAACTCATGCCAATTGCCAAGGCAAAAGAAAAAGGTGCGATGGCACTGTTTGGTGAAAAGTATGGCGATGAGGTCAGAGTATTGACCATGGGAGAAAACAATTACTCTGTTGAGTTGTGTGGTGGAACCCATGTCAGCAGAACCGGAGATATCGGGTTGGTAAAACTGATTGCGGAAACGGGTATTGCTGCCGGTGTTCGACGAATCGAAGCGGTAGCTGGGCCTTATGCTCTGGCATACGTAAGTACTTTGGAACAGTCGCTTCACAATATTGCAGAGTTATTGAAAGCCTCTTCAAGCAATGTTCAGGACAAGGTTCAGGGATTACTGCAGAAAAACCGACAGTTGGAAAAAGAGCTGGATCAGCTTAAATCCAGGTTAGCCAGTAGCCAGGGGTCAGACCTGGCTTCAAAAGCAGAAGAGGTTGGTGGCGCCAAGGTGCTCGCCGTTAAGGTGGATGGGGTAGATCAGAAAGCCTTGGCTGAACTGATGGATCAGTTGAAAAACAAACTGGGTTCCTGCGTAGTGGTATTGGCCAGTGTTATCGATGGTAAAGGACAGCTGGCGGTTGGGGTCTCCAAAGATCTGACCAGTCGTGTTAAAGCCGGAGAACTGGTCAATCATGTTGCCGGGCAGCTGGATGGCAAAGGTGGTGGCAAGCCTGATCTTGCTCGTGCCGGGTTTGCTGACATCCATAATGTTGAGAAAGTTTTGGCTGCAGTGCCTTCCTGGGTCAGGGAGAGCCTTTGACCGGGAGCAATAGATTGGCGGGTGAAGATGCAACAATGATTTTATTTGTTGTTTAATTCCCCTTTTGTTGGGTGCTGCATTCTGTGCAGTTCTTATTAACCTAAAAGAAAATATTGACTATGGCGCTATACGTTCAAAAATTTGGTGGGACCTCAGTTGGCAGTATTGAGCGAATTGGTGTTGTTGCTGACAAAGTAAAGAGCTTTAGGGATCAGGGTCATGATGTTGTTGTGGTTGTATCAGCAATGTCTGGTGAGACAAACCGCTTGTTAGCCCTGGCTTCAGATATTTCCAAAAAGCCAACACCGCGGGAATTGGATACGCTCGTGTCAACCGGTGAGCAGGTGACCATCGCTTTGCTTTCTATGGCATTGAATGAGCGTGGCTGTCCAGCTAAATCCTATACGGGCGGACAGATAAAGATACTGACTGACAGTGCTTTTACCAAAGCCCGTATTCAGCATATTGATGTGGATGCCATTCGTTCTGATTTGAAAACTGGCAAAGTAGTGGTGGTGGCTGGATTTCAGGGGGTTGACCCTGAAGGCAATATTACAACTCTTGGTCGGGGAGGGTCAGATACAACCGGAGTGGCCCTGGCTGCTGCATTAAGTGCTGACGAATGCCAGATATATACAGATGTTGACGGTGTTTATACCACTGATCCCCGGGTTGAGCCTAAAGCCCGCCGGCTGGATAAAATTACTTTTGATGAAATGCTGGAAATGGCCAGTCAGGGCTCAAAGGTATTGCAAATTCGTTCTGTTGAATTCGCTGGAAAATACAATGTACCGTTACGTGTTTTGTCCTCATTTACAGAAGGACGGGGCACTCTTATTTCCCTGGAGGATGAGGATCCTATGGAACAGCCAGTTATATCTGGAATAGCTTTTAACCGTGATGAAGCCAAAATCACTGTATTGGGGGTTCCCGATATACCGGGCGTAGCCTCCAGAATTCTGGGTCCGGTCAGCGCGGCGAATATTGAGGTCGATATGATCGTTCAGAATATCGCATCGGATAAAACGACCGACTTCACTTTTACTGTGCATCGTAATGATTACGATAAAGTGTTGAAAGTGGTTGAGCAGGTTGCCGAAGATTTGGGGGCTCGCGAGGTCAAAGGTGACAATACCATTTGTAAGGTCTCGATTGTTGGTGTGGGAATGCGTTCCCATGCAGGTGTGGCAAGTAAAATGTTTGACACATTGGCAGCAGAGTCGATCAATATTCAAATGATATCGACCTCTGAAATTAAAGTAGCTGTTGTGATTGCTGAGAAATATCTTGAATTGGCGGTACGTGCTCTGCATTCGGCATTTGGTCTGGACTCAGAACCAACTGAAGAATAGAGTATGCGCTGCGAAAGCAATTTTGAGTCATTAGTATAATTAACAAATCTGGCTGGTATTTGTTAGGGGGTTACTTTGTAGCTCCGTAACGAAGGCATATTGCAATAGTGATGAATGGAGGCGGTCGTGATTTATTGGCCGATTTCATGGAGTGGTATCGCATTGAGCTGCTGGATGACAGGACCTGTCCAGAAATAGGAGAAAAATAATGCTGATTCTTACCCGTCGTGTGGGCGAGACATTAATGATTGGTGACGAAGTCACCGTTACTGTATTGGGTGTTAAAGGTAATCAGGTGCGCATAGGTGTGAATGCTCCTAAAGATGTTGCAGTGCATCGTGAAGAGATTTATCAACGCATCCAAAAAGAAATGGAATCTGACGACAATGGTGGTAACGCCTAGAGTTGTTGGTATGAATCGTGGCGCGCTGGATTCAAATTAAGCTAATGCATTAATTTTATTGATGTTTTTTCTTTTAATTTGGATTTTTCATGGTATTATGCGCGCCGTGTTGGAGAGATGGCCGAGTGGCTGAAGGCGCGCCCCTGCTAAGGGCGTATGGGAGAAATCTCATCGAGGGTTCGAATCCCTCTCTCTCCGCCAAGCCTTCCTTGAATAAAGGTTGGTTTCGCGCCCGTAGCTCAGCTGGATAGAGTACCTGGCTACGAACCAGGCGGTCGCACGTTCGAATCGTGCCGGGCGCGCCATATTCTTATTATGGCCATTTCATGTAAACTTCCTTGTATACCACTTTCTTTTCAGAACTTTAGTTAAAGGCATTTTCCTTCAGAATTGTTCTCATTTGAGAAATATCATTAATTGGTCTCAGTGTTTCAAATAACTTTTTGGCCTGTTCGTGTCGTGTGGCCAAAAATTTAAGCCATTGTTTTAATCGCCCGCAGATATAGCGTTCGGGTACATTGCCTTGCATAGCGGAAAAGAAAGAATGAATCTGGTCAGCTAGTTGTTGCCACTCCAGATGAGGTTTGCTTCGATCCTTGATAAGTATTGCCAAGTCCGGTTGGTATACTAGTCCCCGGCCAATCATGACATCCTGACAGCCACTGATTTCTATGCATTTGTCGTAATCTGAGACGGAAAAAATATCTCCATTCGCAATGATATTTACATGCGTGGCTTCATTGATCCTGGCAATCCAATCCCAGTGTGCTGGTGGCTGATATCCCTCCACTTTAGTGCGAGCATGAACAGTAATTTCTTCCGTTCCCCCAGCTTCCATGGCTAATGCGTTTTCAATAGCTCGAGAAGTATCGTCATAGCCGAGCCGCATTTTTGCCGAAAGACAGGTGCCCTGAGGTAGTGCTGCTTTTACTGTGTCTATAATTCGATATATTTTGTCAGGCTCGTTCAATAAAACCGCGCCACCTTTGTGGTTATTAACCGTTTTAGATGGGCAGCCAAAGTTAAGATCAATACCACTTGAGCCAAGTGACAGAGCTCTTAGGGCATTGTCTGCTAGAGCATTTGGGTCTGAGCCTAGCAACTGAACTCTAACGGGAGGTGATGTTGGTAGCGAGGAGGTTCTGGTCAGTTCTGGGACGGTTTTGAGAAATACTGATTCAGGCAATAATGCGTCCACCACCCGGACAAACTCGCTAATGATAAGGTCGCAGCCTCCAAAATGTTTGATGACTGTTCTCAGGTAGTAGTCCATTAGTCCTTCCATGGGGGCGAGGATAATTCTCATATATTCCGGCCTGCTAGCAAAAAACGAGCATAATACCAAAGTTTATTTAGACCCATATACTGATCTGGCGCTATTGCAGCGTTTTTGGCTTTTGGGTTACAGTCATAAACGTTTTTAGGGACAGTTAGACGCAAATAAAAAGCACGATTTCAGCAAACAACAAGCAGTTGTCCCGTATTTGGCAGTAAACACTAAAATCAAATCTTACGGTAAGGACATAACTCAATGTCAGATAATATGGTTGATGGCCTGTATCTCATGCTATTGGGTATGGGCACTGTTTTTGTGTTCCTCGGAATTCTCGTAGTGGGGACTACGATCATGTCCCGGCTGGTTAAGTCCATGTCTCTACCAGAAGAAAAGAAGCCTGTTGCAAGAGCCCAGCCCGCATCTTCACAGACTGAAATTGCAATAGTCGCTGCCGCGGCTCGTGCATATCACGACTCTCAATGAGTTGACGAGTTCTATTCCCATCTTTGATCGATTGAAGGCGAAACACCATGTCAACTGCTAAGAATCCCGTCAAAATTACTGATGTTGTCCTCCGGGATGCCCATCAGTCCTTGTTTGCAACCCGGATGCGTATTGATGATATGTTGCCAATTGGCGAAAAGCTTGATGCTATTGGCTACTGGTCATTAGAAACCTGGGGAGGAGCAACATTCGATAGCTGTATACGTTATCTGGGAGAAGATCCTTGGGAACGCTTACGGGAACTTAAAAAGGTAATGCCAAAAACCAAGCATCAGATGTTATTGCGTGGGCAAAATCTACTGGGATACCGTCACTATGCGGATGATGTGGTAGACAAGTTTGTTGAACGCGCTGTTGCTAATGGTATGGATGTGTTTCGTGTGTTCGACGCCATGAATGATCCTCGCAATATGCAACAGGCTTTAGCGGCAGTCAAAAAGCAGGGGGCCCATGCCCAGGCAACTATTTCCTATACAACCAGCCCAGTACATACCGTTGAGCTATGGCTGAAACTGGCGGCTGAACTGGAATCCATGGGAGCTGACTCCCTCTGTATTAAAGACATGTCTGGCATTATGAATCCGTATGAGGCTTATGATCTGGTTAAGTCCATTAAAAAAACGGTTCAAATTCCAATTGCTCTGCATTGTCACGCAACAGCCGGGCTGTCTTCCATGACCATCCTAAAAGCCATAGATGCAGGCATTGATCATGTTGATACTGCCATTTCTTCTATGTCCATGACATATGGGCACTCACCGACTGAATCCGTTGTCGCAGCATTGCAGGGAACTGATCGTGATCCGGGGCTGGATATTCATAAGCTTGAAGAAATTGCTGCTTATTTCCGTGAAGTCCGGAAGAAATATAACAAGTTTGAAGGGGCGCTGCGTGGCGTTGACTCACGTATCCTGGTGGCTCAGGTACCTGGAGGCATGTTGACCAACATGGAAAGTCAGCTTAAGGATCAGGGAGCAGCAGATAAGTTTGATCAGGTATTGGAAGAGATTCCCAGAGTTCGCGAAGACCTTGGTTTTATTCCTTTGGTAACGCCTACGTCCCAAATTGTAGGAACCCAGGCAGTGTTGAACGTGCTGACGGGTGAGCGATACAAGTCAATTTCAAAAGAAACGCAAGGTATTTTAAAAGGTGAATACGGTGCCGCTCCAGCACCTTTTAATAAGGCTCTGCAGGAAAAAGTATTAAATGGGGCTGAAGCGATCACCTGTCGCCCCGCTGATTTGCTGGCATCAGAAGTGGATACTCTGACCAGAGAGCTTGAGGCGCTTGCCAAAGAGAAAAACTTCAAGCTTGCTGATGCTGTGCTTGATGATGTACTGACGTATGCATTGTTCCCTCAGATTGGTTTGAAATTTCTACAAAACAGAGGCAATCCAGAAGCTTTTGAACCAGCGCCTAAAGCGGTGGCCGAATCAAAAGCGTCCGCCAAGTCTAGTAATACCTACACAGTGACTCTTAATGGTCGATCATACGTTGCAGAAGTCGCTGTTGATGGCGGTGTTACTGTTTCGTTGAATGGTCAGAAACATCAATTGGGTGTAAGTGAGGGCGGAGATGTTTCAGCGGCAGCCTCCGTCAGTGCTGACTCTTCAGGTGGAGAACCGGTCCTCGCACCATTGGCCGGGAATATTTTCAAGATTCTAGTGAATCCTGGTGACGTTGTTGAAGAAGGTCAGGTGCTGTTGATTCTGGAAGCAATGAAAATGGAAACAGAGGTCAGCGCTTCTAAAGCAGGTACTGTCGGGAGCATTGCTATTAAAGAGGGTGATGCGGTCTCTGTCGGTGATACTTTGTTAACAATATAAGGATTACTGACATGGAAAAACTGATGCTGTTGTTAAATGACTCCGGTCTGGCCAATCTGTCCTGGGGTCAGGGCATGATGATACTGATTGGTGTTTTACTGATCTATCTGGCTATTAAGAAAGGATTTGAGCCATTGCTGCTGTTGCCGATTGGTATGGGGGCGATCCTGGTTAATATTCCAGAAGCAGGTTTCTACAGCGCTCCGGTATACGATGCCGCCGGCCACCTTCAGTCGGCTGGTGGGCTACAGTACTACATATTTCATGCCGGTATTGAAACAGGGGTGTTTCCTTTGTTGATTTTCATGGGCGTCGGTGCGATGACGGACTTCGGTCCGATGTTGGCGAACCCAAAAACACTGTTTTTAGGGGCCGCTGCACAGTTCGGCATCTTTGCAACTGTTTTTGGCGCCTTGCTCATGACGGATTTCGACATCGTCCACTATACTTTTGCTCAGGCAGCGGCGATTGGGATTATCGGTGGTGCGGATGGACCGACTTCTATTTATGTGGCCAGTCAGGTTGCGCCCGAGCTGTTGGGGGCGATTGCTGTGGCAGCTTATTCGTATATGGCTTTAGTGCCCCTGATTCAGCCTCCCATAATGAGGTTGTTGACGACCGATAGTGAACGCAAAATTGTAATGACTCAGCTGCGACCGGTTTCAAAGCGGGAAAAAATCATTTTTCCTCTGTTGTTGTTGGTTCTGGTGGCGCTATTTCTACCAGATGCCGCTCCTTTATTAGGAATGTTCTGTTTTGGCAACCTTATGCGTGAATCCGGTGTGGTTGATCGCTTGAGTGATACTGCGCAAAACTCACTGATAAATATCGTGACGATTTTCCTGGGATTGGGTGTAGGCTCCAAGCTGAGCGCGGAGGCTTTTTTGAATGCCAAAACTCTTGGAATATTGTTTCTGGGCCTGATTGCATTTTGTATTGGTACCGCAACAGGTGTGCTGATGGCAAAAGTCATGAATAAACTCAGTAAGACGCCAGTTAATCCCCTGATCGGGTCGGCTGGTGTGTCTGCAGTACCCATGGCTGCCAGGGTGAGTAATAAGGTTGGACTTGAGGCCAATAATCAGAACTTCCTGTTAATGCATGCAATGGGACCTAATGTCGCTGGTGTTATTGGGTCTGCTGTGGCTGCCGGTGTCATGCTTAGTTATCTGGGGGGGTAAGCTTCTTATCCATATTCATATTTATTGCAGATCTGTTAACCTTCCAAAGTGACAAAAGAGAGACTAATGTTCTCTCTTTTGTTTCAGAACGTAAAAATCCGTCTAAACTAAAGGCTAATTTCTTCTTCAATGACGGCGGAGCTTTTCTTTGAACGTACAGGCCCTTTTCGAACAGCTACCCAATCTCAGTCTGGTTTTACTGGGGTTGATTACCCTTCTAACCGTTTATTTTCATGGCCCGGTATTTTCGATCCATACCGCTCATAATGCGCCGTCAATCCTGACCAGTTTAGGGATTTTTGGCACGTTTGTAGGGGTAGCTATCGGTTTAATGGACTTTAATACCGACAACATCCAGGCCTCTGTACCTGCGTTGATTGATGGCCTTAAGACGGCTTTCTGGACTTCTATTGCCGGGATCTTCGGTGCATTGACGATTAAGTTCCGCTTTGCGCTGCATATGATCCGCAAGGGGAATCAGGTCAGTCGAAGCGGAGCGACCCTGGAAGATGTGGTGAACGAGGTTAGACATCTGGGGCAAAGTATCAGTGGTGAAGCAGATGACTCACTGGTGTCCATGTGGCGGGCACAGCAGGGAATTGTCAATGGGCACCTGGAGTCGTTGCAGTCTGCAATGGAAGATTTTGAAGTTCGAATGACCGAAGCGAACACTAAGGCATTGATCAAAGCGATTGATCATGTCATGACCGACTTTAATGCGCAGATTGATCAGCAATATGGTGAGAACTTCCGTCAACTGAATGAATCTGTTGGCAAGATGCAGGTATGGCAGGAACAGAACATGTCAAACCTGCATGAAATTATTGATCGACAGAAAGAAAGCGCTATGTCGATGGTGGATGCCACTCAGGCATTTTCTCAGCTGGTTAATCACAGCCACGTGTTTACTCAGGTTGCCAGGGATATGGAGAGTATGCTGACCGGATTGCATTCCCAAAGTAGTGCTTTGGCAGAGTTCGCCGAACAGCTGTCGGGGGTTATTAACAATGCTCAACAAGGGTTGCCAGATTTAGAAAAACGTATTCTTTCCGTGACCGAACACCTGCAGGAGTCGATGGTAAGTCAACAACGGTTGATCAGCGATACCTTGGTTGAGACCAGTCAACAGATTCGCTCCACGGTAAATCAGGCCTGTCAGACTCTTAACGATGCTTATTTGCAGTCACAAAATTCTGTCAATCAAGAACTCAAGGAGCTGATTGCCTTGAATCAGCGACAGCTTAAAGATCTTGATGCTGCAATGGAGCAGGAATTAACTAAGGCATTAAAAACATTTGGCTACCAAATGACGGCGTTGAGTGAGAAGTTTGTGAACGACTACACGCCCCTGACAGATCGTCTGAAAGAGCTCGTCAGTATGGCTGAGGAGCAGTCATGATTGCGGATGACAATCTGGTTGTAGAGCAGGAGGAGCATTGGGTTTCAGTCAGTGACCTGATGGCAGGGCTCATGATGGTATTCATGTTGATCGCTGTTGTATTCATGGTGGAAGTTGAGTTAGAGCGCAAGCGTATCGAAAACGTAGTGGTGCTCTATGATCGTCTTCGAACGCAACTGTATCAGGATCTGGTTACGGAATTTAAAGATGACTTGGAGCGGTGGGGGGCGGAGATAGACCCTGATCTGAGTTTTCGTTTTTATAAAGCAGAACTTCTGTTTGATCGTGGCGAGACAGATCTGAAGCCAGAGTTTTCCGAAATCCTGGCCGATTTTTTCCCTCGTTATATGCGGATCATTATGTCCGACAAATATCGAAATGACATTTCAGAAGTGCGTATAGAAGGACATACTTCCAGTATGTGGGCGGGCCGCAGTGCCGATGAGGCGTATATCCTGAATATGGAACTGTCTCAATCACGTACCCGTTCGACGCTTGCTTACCTGTTGGCGCTGGATTCTGTGAAAGATCAGGCTGACTGGTTAAAGGCTCATTTGACAGCTAATGGGTTGTCGTCCTCTAAGCCGGTGTTGAATGCTGATGGTGAAGAAAGCGAGGCATTGTCCCGACGGGTTGAATTCCGTGTCAGAACTGATGCTGATTCAAGAATTGCCGAAATTCTGGATGAGGTTGACAGTGAAACTCCCTGACTTTTTGCAGTATGAGCCATTCAATCGGCTGCGTGAAAAAATGCAGACAAATGAACTGGGGCATTTTGAATTTTTTGATCCGAAAATTCACCTGACAGGAGTGGAGCGTTCCAGTCTGGCTAAAGCTGGTCTAAAGCTGATAGACAGCCCCTTATTGTTATTGAGCGATCATACTCTTGGATACAAAAATTCGAGAGTGGCTGCCGTTTACAAAGAGCAGATCCATGTCAGTGGCTGCAAAGTTCTACTACAGGGGGTTCAGGAGTATCGTGAGTTTTTGGTAATAAGTTCTGATGAAGCTGCTGGGCAGCTGGATATTTGCCCAGAATGTTTACACTTGTTGCGCTATCAGGGATTTGATGCTTACAAAGAGCGAAAAGCCGCATACAGTCATCATGTTTTGGAAGATTTTAGTCTGCAACAGTTTTTTTCTAACTACTCCTTCTATCCTGTTAAATGCCACGAAATGACCAATCGACAGCTACCAGACACTTTTACACTTGGTTGACAGCGTGGCAGCCCTTTTTCGTTAATTGACGGTGAAGTTCTGCTTTTTGTCCGAAAAAAAACAAACTGACCCAGAGCTTTTTATTTTATTTTGGTACTATCCGGCAAATTTTTGAAGCATAGGGCGAAACTCATGTCACGACCGCGTGTCGCTTTATTAATGTTACTATCCGTGTGGCTTTCCGGGTGTTCTGTTAATCGATTACCAGAGTCTCTGGGGTATGGCGTTTTAAATAATGATGACCTTGAGACGGTCAGAGAAGGATTGCCGACGTATTTATTGGTTCTAGATGGAGCTGTGATCAATTATCCCAGAAATGATGGCTTATTGCGCACGGCTTCGGACTTGAATGGGGCTTATGCCAGTTTGTTCGTTAAAGAAAAAGAACGCCGGGTACGGTTGATCGATAAAAGCCTGAAATATGCCCAGCGTCAGATGTGTGTCCATAAAAAAAGAGCTTGTGGACTGGAGACACTGGAGTATGGGCCGTTTCAGCAAATTGTACAGGGCATGGACAGAAAAAAGGACCTGGAGGCATTATACACGCTAGGTTCAGCGTGGGCTGGCTATATTCAGGAGCATTCAGATGATTGGAATGCCATTGCTGATCTGGCCAAGGTCGAGCTGATTATGAAGCAGGTTGTAGCGATTGATGAATCATATAGCCGTGGACAGGCTCTGTTGTATTTGGGCGTTATGAACAGCCTGATTCCTCCAGGTTTAGGAGGGAAGCCAGAAGTGGCCAGGGAGTATTTCGAACGTGGAATTGAACTAAGCCAGGGTCGGAATCTGATCATCAAAGTGAAGTATGCAGAGAAATATGCCCGGTTGGTGTTTGATCAGGATCTTCATGATCGGTTGTTACGTGAAGTGATCGCGGCTGACCCGGAAGAGAATGGCCTGACTTTGCAGAATCACTACGCCCAACAACTGGCCCAGGAATTGTTGGCCGAGAGTAATGACTATTTTTGATATCTGAGGAATTAAATGATTATTCGTTTTACGCTGTTTATTTTATCTCTGGTTCTGGTCGTACCGGCTTCGGCGGTGACACTAAAGATTTCTACTGCATATCCCGATGGCACTGCTATTTTGAAGGAATATCGTGCCGCCGGTAAGAAAATTGAAAAACAGACCGATGGACGGGTTAAAGTAAAATTCTACCCTGGTGGTGTCATGGGGGATGATAAAACAGTTAAGCGGAAGGTCAGAGTTGGGCAGTTAAGCGGTTTTATGGCTCCTATTTCTGCATTCGCAGACGACTATAAAGATGCCCAAATATATAACGGGCTACTGCTGTTCCGAAATTACGATGAGGTTGATGCTGTTCGGAAAACTCTGGATCCGATCATTGAAGCTGGGCTAATGGAACATGGTTGGAAAACGTTCAGTGTGGTTGAAGGTGGGTTTGCTTATCTTATGTCAGTGAACAGCGTGACAACTCTGGACGAACTGAAGCAACAGAAATTCTGGATTCCCACTGATGATCCTATATCCGAAAATCTGACCAGAGCTTTTGGTCTGTCTCCCATTATTTTAAATTATGGCGAAGTAAAAACCTCTCTAGAGACTGGAACGATTAATGCTCTCGCGTCACCACCTGTCGCTGCATTAAGTTTCTTCTGGTATACCAATATTAAAAAAATTACTGATTTGCCGTTCATGTATACCGCTGCTGCTCTGGCACTGGATGTGAAAGCCTACAAGAAGATTTCTGCTGACGATAAGAAATTGGTTGATGCCATATTCACTGAGGCGTCACAAAATATTGATCATCAGAATAGAAAAGATAATCAGGCTGCAATGAAAGTGTTGTTGAGCCGGGGAATTGATCTGGTTACTCCTGACGAAAATAATGTAGCTGAACTGGTAACATCTGCTGATCAAGCCAACCAGGTGCTGGTCGCAAAAGGTGAGTTTTCCCAAAAAATATATGATCTTGTCAAAGCTGAACTGGCGAAAGTCCGGGCACAGTAATTTGAGCATGATCTATTGAGCGGTACCGGAAGAATAGTGATGAGATTTATCAGGCGTTTGGGAACTCTGTGGAATGGGGTAGAGGATGTAATGCTGGTTGTATCGTTGTCCAGCATGATGATGTTGTCTGTAATACAAATCCTGATGAGAAATTTTATGGAGACCAGCCTGGTATGGGCGGATCCTCTTATTCGTATTTTGGTGTTATGGATTGCATTGCTCGGGGCAATGATTGGAACCCGTAAAAATCAACATATTGCGATTGATTTATTGAGCCATTATGCGCCGACCTCTTTGCAGTCTCTGGTTGCTCGTTTTATCGCTTTGATCGCCAGCATGATTGCATTTGTCATGGCTTATTTCAGCTGGCGCTTTGTGATGTCTGAAAAAGAGTATGAGACGGTAGCATTTTTAAGCGTTCATGCCTGGATATTTCAAATGTTGATTCCAATCGCTTTTGCTTCTATTGCCCTGCGTTTTGTGTCGGAACTTATTTTTGGAGGAAGGGTGACTGAAGAATGAGTTCCTTGATTACGGTTTTCCTGGCTTTTTTTGCTGTTGTTGGCGTTCCGCTGTTTCTGATTATCCTGGCATTTGCGATCTGGGGATTTTATACCTCAGAGATCGACTTGATGGTGCTTCCTATCGAGTTGTATCGGTTAACGGAGTCAAGTGTGTTGATGGCTCTGCCGATGTTTGCATTTGCAGGGTTTTTATTGAGTGAAAGCAAAACTGCTGATCGATTGGTAAGGCTGTCCAATGCTGCGCTTGGTTGGTTGCCTGGTGGCATGATTATTATTGCTTTGTTGACCAGTTCTTTCTTCACTATGCTTACCGGAGGATCTGGCGTTACGATCGTTGCGCTGGGGGCATTATTGTTACCCGCACTGACCCGCAGCGGATATAGCGAACGCTTCAGTATTGGCTTGATTACCTCCTCAGGTAGCATGGGTTTACTGCTTCCTCCTGCCATACCATTACTGTTGTACGGTGTCATTGCTCAGCAAATGGATATTTCCGGCGTGGAAATAAATGATCTCTTCATCGCCGGCCTGTTACCCGCGTTAATGATGATTGTTGTGGTATATGTGTATGGTTTGTGGGCCAATCGGCATGATCCTCTGCCTACCCAGGCATTCTCGGCCAGAGAACTGTGGTTATCTGTCAAGGAGGCCAAGTGGGAGCTAGCTGTACCAGTTATTGTGCTAGGGGGAATCTTCAGTGGTCTTTTGGTTGTTTCTGACGCTGCAGCAGTGACCGCGATTTACGTTCTGATCATTGAAGTCTTTGTATATAAAGAAATTCGCTTGCGTGATGTGCCCAAGGTCATGCGTGATTCAATGATCATGGTTGGCGGTATCTTAATGATTTTGGGGGTGGCCATGGCATTGACCAATTACCTGGTTGATGCCGAGATTCCTCAACTACTGTTTAATTTTATTCAGGCTAATGTCACCGATAAATTTACTTTTCTGGTGTTGTTGAACATTTTTCTGCTAATCCTGGGCGCTTTTCTGGACATCTTTGCGGCGATCATCATTATGGTGCCATTGATTTTGCCGGTCGCAGTCAGTTATGGAATTGATCCGGTCCACCTGGGCATTGTTTTTGTTGCCAACATGCAAATTGGGTATTTTACGCCGCCTGTGGGGATGAATTTGTTTATCGCAAGCTATCGTTTTAACAAATCCATTACGGCTTTGTACCGGGCTACTATCCCATTTATGCTGGTTTTGTTGATCACTGTTTTGATTATTACCTATGTCCCCTGGCTCAGTTTGGTCATGGTTCGTTAGTAAAGTGCTCATAAACTATTGACATCATTAGAGATTTCCTTAGAATGCGCTCCCACTCGACAGGGGGTAAGGAGATAAGATTCTCTTTCCTTTCGGTTCATTTAGAGCTGTACAAAATACAGAATTCTAAATAGGCTTTGTCGAACGGTAACACGAAAAATTGTTGTTACTGGCTAGTGGGTGTGTAGCTCAGCTGGGAGAGCATCGCCCTTACAAGGCGAGGGTCAGCGGTTCGATCCCGTTCACACCCACCACTTTTTTCAGAAGTGTAAAAACTGAAAACAACGGAGCGGTAGTTCAGTTGGTTAGAATACCGGCCTGTCACGCCGGGGGTCGCGGGTTCGAGTCCCGTCCGTTCCGCCAACTCTTTTTAGGTTCAAACAAGTATTTGGTTTCGAAGATCAATGGTTGAAAGCTCTCGCTTTCATATGCTTGTTTTACTTCACCCATCTCTTGCAATCGTCTTTCTACGCTATACATAGTCATAAGCGATGTGCTGGTTAGCAATTTGCTGATTTGACTTTCTGATTGTTCAAAAGCATGGCTACTGTTTGAGTATGTTGTGGTAGCAGTATTAGGGCTATGTATCTAGAATGTTAAAAATCAGTCCTTCAATAAATCTTTGAGCGGTACCTATTAGTGGGTGTCTAGGTCGTAGCGGGTTTTTGCTACTTTTTATCACTGGTCTGTCGTGGACTTATTAATTTTTATCTCAGCTGCACTGCCGTTAAAGTCAGGTTCCCAGTGCATAATCTTTATTGTTAATGGTTATTTTATTCACCAGTGACAGAATCTATGCGCTTTTTTGCAAAACTCTGTTAGTCATGTTTCGATTCTGAAAAAAAGAATAATGGAGTGTGTACATTTATGTCTTCTCAATATCCTCAATTGTTGTCTTCAATTCAAGTCGGTCACAAACTCATTCGTAATCGCATTATCATGGGTTCCATGCATACAGGGCTGGAAGAAGCCCCTGGTGGTTTTGAGCGATTGGCCGTTTTCTATCGGGAACGTGCTAAAGGACAGGTTGGTTTGATTATTACGGGCGGAATTGCTCCAAATAATGAAGGTAGAGTCGCTGCCCATGGTGCCAAGATGGCCAGTCAGGAAGATGTGGACAACCATAAAATCATCACATCTGCAGTTCACGCAGAAGGTGCATCAATATGCATGCAGATCTTGCATACGGGTCGTTATTCTTATCAGCCCGATCAAGTATCGGCCAGTGCAATTAAAGCCCCTATCAACCCTTTTACACCAAAAGCATTGAGTTCTGATGAGGTGGAACAGCAGATTCAAGATTTTGCCCGTGCTGCCAAACTGGCTCAACAGGCAGGGTATGACGGTGTAGAAGTGATGGGGTCAGAAGGTTACTTCATTAATCAGTTTATCGCTTCCAGAACCAATCAGCGAGAAGATCATTGGGGGGGGAGCTTCAGTAATCGATGTCGATTGGCGATATCCATTGTAAAAGCGATACGGGAAGCTTGTGGCGATGAGTTTTTAATCATATTTCGGTTGTCGCTCATTGACTTGGTTGAAGATGGTTGTGAGTGGCATGAGGTCGTTCAATTGGGACAGTGGATTCAGGAAGCAGGTGCCAATCTGATTAATAGCGGAATTGGTTGGCATGAATCCAGGGTTCCGACCATCGCTACCAGTGTTCCCCGGGCAGCATTTGTAAGTCTGACGGCACGTATGAAAGAACACCTTGATATTCCAATTGTTGCAACTAATCGGATTAATACGCCTGAGGTTGGTGAGGAGATACTGCTTGCCGGTCACGCAGATATGATTTGTATGGCACGGCCATTTTTGGCCGACCCTGACTTCGTTATAAAAGTTTCAACGGGTAAAGCGGACTTGATAAATACCTGCATTGCTTGTAATCAGGCTTGTTTGGATCATATTTTTGAAATGAAAACGACCAGTTGTCTGGTCAACCCGCGAGCATGTCATGAAACTCTGCTTCAGTATGTTCCTGTAACGCTTCCAAAAAAAGTGGCTGTAATCGGTGCAGGCCCTGCGGGTTTGAGCGCGTCTGTTGTGGCAGCTGAAAGAGGTCATCGTGTGACGTTGTTTGAAGCCAGTGAGCAGATAGGTGGGCAGTTTAATATTGCCAAGAGAATTCCAGGCAAAGCAGAGTTTCAGGAGACTCTGCGCTATTACTCGAGAATGCTTGACGAGACGGGGGTAGAGTTAAGGCTGAATACTTATGTTCAGGCGGAACAGTTGAGTAATGAGGGGTTTGAGGAGGTAATTGTTGCTACTGGAATTTTACCCAGACTGTTGGATATCCCGGGGATCGACCATCCGACAGTTACGAATTATCTGGAAGTGCTAACTGGCAAGGTTGAAGTGAATGGTAGTGTGGCGATTATTGGTGCCGGGGGCATTGGTTTTGATGTAGCGGAGTTTATTGCTCATAAAAATCAAGACTGTTCAGTTCAGACATTTGCAGAGCAGTGGGGGATCGATTTGACCGTGAAGTCGGCAGGTGGGTTACAGCCACCAAAACCCGCACATGCCCTTCAGCAGATTATCATGCTTCAGCGAAAAACCGGTAGTTTGGGCCAAACATTAGGTAAAACAACAGGTTGGATACACAAAAGTGGTTTAAAAAAAGCCGGGGTCCGAATGTTAAGTGGGGTAACCTATTTAAAGATCGATGATCAGGGATTGCATGTTGAAATTGAAAACGAAGTGAGTGTTCTATCTGTGGATCATATTGTGATTTGTGCAGGTCAGGAGCCAGATCAACGACTGTTTGAGGCTTTATCCCTTTATCCGTCTATTCACTCTGTGGCTGTGGGCGGGGCGCGAAAAGCAGGTGAACTTGATGCAAAAAGAGCGATCAGAGAAGGTGCAGAAATAGCTGCTTCGATTTAAAATATGACCATTCAGGTCACACTTATATATATGATTAACAAAAAATGCTAGAAAGTGCCGAAAAATTCGCAGTTTGCGTCACATTTTTGCATTAAATTATATGTACTTACTAATCTATGCTTATTGCGTCACACTTTGGGAATAATAGGCAGCTAAAATGTTTTAGTGAACGAGTGTTTTTCTTTCAGGGTTCGGCTTTTTAGGGTAGGAATATGAAATCCGATAGTAATGAAGCAGTTTTTTTCTTCGGGAAAAAAGGCATTACAAAGGAAATGCTATATGCTGAATTTGAAGCTGTGCTGGATGGAGTGGTTGGTATTCCTGAATTTGCCGGGCAGGAAGTACAGGCGTGTTATCTCACCATATCTTCCAGTCTGGAAGCTACCGGTTGTGTCTTATTTGCCATTGAGTTTGATGAAGCGGGTCGGGCTGATCGTGACTGGAATATTCCTCTGCGTCATCTGGTAGAAAATGCTGGTCCGGGTCCTGACATGGGGAGTGGGCCAATCAGGTTGGCCTGTCGTTCTCAATGTTCTGTTGCCTGGTATCAAAGAGAGCTATGGGAGCCTTCAACAAAAGGCGGGCTCAATCATTTCGTTGCTATTCGTGATGCACTAAAACGTAATCGCTTAGGGCTAAAAAAGGCTCGGTCAGTTGAGAGCTCTCAGAATTATTCTGATATTCCAGTGATCAATGATCAGGTTCCTCCGTTGCTTACTCCTGACCCTGCTATGGTTGCCGAACAGGCAAAAGCCAGTGCTGAACAAGCTAAAGCCAGTGCCAGTGACAAAGCATTGATTGCTGAGCTTAAAGCGAAAGAAACACTCTACCGTTCTCAAATTGTTGATATTGCCACTGAATATAAAGAGAAATTTCAACAGCTTGATGAGCGTAGGAAGCAGGACATCGAGCAGTTAAAGCGAGTCATGCGTAACGAATCACAAGTGGCCAAGCAGCAGTTGATAGACTCTGAACAGTTGATCGCTCAGAAGAGTGTGTTGTATGAGACTCTGGCTGAAAAATATCGCAAACTTGCGGCTGAGTTTGAGGCGCTGAGAGAAAAGTTTGGATCACAAAAAGAAAAGCTGGATCAATTGAAAGATGCCCATTTGGAGTTGCTTGAGAAACAAGCCAGTACCTCTAAAACAGGATCTGAGGAATTGGGAAGGTTGCATGCACAGGTCTCAAAATTAACTGATGAGCTCGATACTTATCGGGAAGCTAAGATCGAATATGAAAAACGTCTAATTGAGGCTAAAAACAAGGCTGAACGTGCTGCCAGTCAGAAAATTGATGAGTTTATTGATCAGTTGCAGTCTCAGGATGTTGTATTCGTTGCTTATCACGCTGGGGCTGGGCATATGAGTTTGCCGGCCAAGTTATTAAAAGATTACCTGGAAGATCCTGATGTTTATGCTGCACAAAAATGTGGCGTTTCCGTCAATCAGTATCGTGAGTGGGTAGCTCATTATGAGGCTTCTATTTGTCAGGAATGTGGTGTTCCGATCAAACGCATTGATAGTCCAGCTGAATATGTTGAGGGTAATCACAATTACTGTGTACGCCATAAAAAAAACTCTAATGTCTCACCGTTGAGGCGTAGTTCGTAAGCAATTGACGTTTTTACAATCCATTCCATGGCAGGCTTTCCTCGATAGAGGGGTTCATTTATTCACATATCGGGAAGATTTGAATCACCCTTATATATCCGGTAACAAGCTCTATAAGTTGACACCATTGTTAACCCATTATCCGGCAGATGACGCTCTGCCGGTTGTCAGTTTTGGAGGCCCATATTCCAATCATCTCCATGCCTTGGGATGGCTGTGTCACCAAAAGCATATTCCTGTTATTGGGGTAATCCGTGGTCTGGATCACCCAGAAATGTCACCTACTTTGAAAGATGTTCAGCATTGGGGAATGGAGCTGCATTTCGTTTCGCGCAGTCAATACCGTGAATGGTGTGATATGCCCTATCCTAAGGCAGCTGAAAAGGCTGAAAAACAGTTTGGCAGGTGTTGTCTGATTCCCGAAGGTGGAGCCACGGCTGACGTTGTGGATGCTTATGAGCCATTGGCTGCGAAAATATATCAGGAAATAGTGCCTGACTATTTGTTTTGCGCGACTGGGACAGGTTCTACTGTTGGGGGACTGTTTAAATTCGCCAAGAACAGTAAAGTTCATGGCATTCAATGTGTTGCAGAAGGAAAGGCCACATATAGTCGAATCGCACAATGGATTGATACCAAATCTATTCCGTCAGATTTGGTTCTGATCGATTTTCATCGAGGTGGTTTTGCGAAAACAGATTCAGAGCTATTGGCTTTTTGTCGGGAATTTTCCAAGCAATTCAATATTCCTTTGGAGCCAATATATACGGGAAAAACATTCATGGCTGTGTATCAGTTGCTGTTAAGAAATTACTTTCCACCCGGTAGTGAAGTAGTGGTAGTACACACGGGGGGGCTGCAAGGAAATCGCGGATTTGAAAAACGATTCAAGGAAAAGAACCTGGCTGAATTTACAGCGTCTGACTGGCATTTCATTTAAGATACTGCAACTACTGTTTTCTATTTGAGTTGTATTATGCTTATTCACTGGTTCCCTGGGCATATGAATAAAGCCCGGCGGCAAATTCAGGAAGTTATTAATAAAATTGATGTGGTAATTGAAGTGTTGGATGCCAGATTGCCTGAGTCCAGCCGCAATCCCCTGCTCACTAAGTTACGTGCTGATCGTCCTGTCATTAAGGTCATGAGTAAATCGGATCTTGCTGATCCTGTGGTTACGGAACAATGGCTTCAACATTTTCGGCAGCAGCAGGATGTGATTCCCCTGGCAATCACAACTGAGCATCCTGACCGTGCGAGACAAATCCCCGAACTGGCTAAAAAACTGATTCCTCACAGAGGAGTTATGGGAAAACCTGTGAGAGCTATGATCATGGGAATTCCTAACGTTGGTAAGTCAACCCTCATTAATACGCTGCTGGGAAGAAAGATGGTGAAGGTTGGTAACGAACCTGCCATTACTAAAGGGCAACAAAAGGTCATGATAGGGGATGAGTTTCAGTTGATGGATACTCCGGGAATTATGTCCCCATCGCCGCAGGGCGAAATGAGTGGTTATCGTTTGGCAGCCTCGGGTGCGATCAGGGATACCGCTCTTGATTACGACGACGTGGCAATGTATTTGGTGGACTATCTAATGCAACGATATCCGGATTTGTTGATGACACGCTATGGATTGCAGACAATGGCAGAAGACAGCTATCAGTGCCTGGCTCAAATTGCTGCAAAAAGAGGTTGTTTGAAGAAAGGCGGTTTTGATTTGCACAAGGTCAGTGATTTGGTTGTACGAGAGTTTCGGGACGGCAAACTCGGTAGTATTAGTCTTGAGGAACCAGGTCAGGAAATTCCCTATCGGGATTTGGAGCCGGACCCGCAATAGCTGCTAAACCTCCAATAAGGCGCGGACATGTTGCTCAACTGATGCAGCCAGTGCTTTCAGATTATATCCGCCTTCCAGCATAGAAATAACGCGGCCGTCGGCGTACTTATTGGCAATTTCACAGAGTCTGGAGGTGATCCAGTGATAGTCATTGGCCAGCCAGTTCATTTCTGCCATCGGATCATCTCTGTGAGCGTCGAAGCCTGCTGAAATAAAAATAAACTCCGGTTTGTGCTGTACTAACGCTGGTAGCCACTGTGCTTCCCATATCTTCATCAATTGTTCGCCAGTACTGAATGCAGGGATAGGGCTATTGATGATATTGGGACGGTCAATGTTCCAATGGCTGTTCGGATAAAAAGGATGCTGAAATGATGAGCAGAACAAGACATCCGGTATATTTTTGAATATCTCTACTGTGCCATTCCCCTGATGTACGTCAAAGTCAATCACTGCCACTCGTTTGATATTATGTTTTGAGCGCAGCTCCTGAACAGCAACTGCGATGTTATTGATAAAGCAAAAGCCCATCGTAGTATTGGGTTCGGCATGGTGTCCAGGAGGCCTGACAGCACAAAAGGCTCTCTGATATTTACCGTCGACGATATCGTTAACGGCCTGAATGCCCGCGCCGGCAGCAAAATAAGCCGCGTCATGACTGTGAGGACCCATTAATGTATCCGGGTCAGCCTGAATTAACCCGGACAGTGGCGACATTTGTTCCAGTTGCTCTATGTACCGAGGGTGATGAACCCTGAGCACAGCTTCTTCATATGCCATTTCAGCCTGTAGTTGCAGCATTTTATTGTTCAGGCCAAGATTGGAAAAATGGCGCTGGATAGCCATTGTTCTGGCTGGACTTTCCGGATGTCCCTCACCCATGTCATGTTTTTCTGTGAAAGGGTGGCTCAAGAAGGCGGTATCTATCATTATTGTGATTATCAGTCTGGGTCTGAACGATTCTTAAATATAAGAGAATTTCATGGCGGAGACTATGCCTTAAACACTAATGATTCTGAACTAGCGAAAGGTCGGTGATCATGTCAGCTTTAGCAACCTTCTTTAACCCCGACAGTATTGTTGTATTTGGTGCTTCAGAGCGCGAAGGCAGCATGGGGGCCCTGGTAATGAAAAATATCGTGGCTGCAGGCTACGATAAAACGCTGATTGCTATAAACCTGAAACCATACAGTCAGGTGTTTGGTGTTCCCTGCTATCAGAGTCTTGCCAAGATCAAGCAACCAATTGATCTGGCAATTATATGTTTGCCAGCAGAAAATATTTCCAAAGTATTGAAGCAGATTGCTAAGAAAAGAATTCGTTCAGCAGTCCTGCTGACTGGCGGCATCAGTCGCCAGAAAGGTGCAACAAGAGCGGCTAACCAGGGTATCAGGGACCTGGCAATTAAGTTGGGTATCCGAATAATCGGTCCGAATTCAATGGGGGTGATGATTCCAGCGCTGAAAATAAATGCCTCTTTTGCGCATTTATTTCCTTCAGCCGGAACAACTGCGTTTGTGGGCCAGTCAGCAGCAATGGGCAGTGCTTTGTTGGATTGGGCGGTTGGTCGTGGTATCGGTTTTTCCCACTTTATTACCGTAGGAGCCGCAGCGGATGTAGAAATCGCGGACATTGTGGACTATCTGGCGGCTGACCGACGGGTTAAGTCCATTCTGCTCAATATCGAAACATTACCTGATGCTCGTAGATTGATGACCGCGTTGAGAGCTGCATCCAGAACCAAGAAAGTATTGGCAATTCGAAGTGGGCTGAAGGACCCCGTACCTGCCGGTTTAAAAAGTCGTGATCGGGTGGATTATCGCTTTTTCCGGCGTGCAGGGGTGCTCGAAGCAGAATCCATGGATGGCTTGTTTAACGGGTTTGAGATTCTCAACCGCATGAAACCGTTGTTCTTTGAGTCCCTGGCCATTATTTCCAATGGGCTGGGTACTTCAATGCTGGCTTTGAATCGTCTGGTGCAACTCAAAGGTCAGCTTGCGGATATGTCCAGTATTAAAGATGCTCTAAAAGATGTCACCTGGTATCAGGACGAAATCGGCTTTAATCCAATGGTGGTTGCGCCGAACACGTCGACTGAGGGATATCGGAGTTTGCTGCAAATGGTTGATAAGGTGAAAGGTTTGGGGGCGATAATGCTGGTGGTGACCCCGAATCACAGAAGTCATCCCATGCGATTAGCTGAGAGCCTGGTTCCGCTTATTAAGTCAAGCCGGCATATGGTATTAACGTGTTGGTTGGGGATCGAGTCTGTTCGTGAGGCGAGGGAGCTGTTTGATCGTCACAACCTGCTAAATTTTGATTCTCCCTCTGAGGCTGTCGAAGCGTTTATGATTATGGTTCATCATGAACGTAATCAGACCAGCCTTCGGGAGACCCCACCCCAGTCATTTAGTATTCAGGCATCCAATAAAGCAACCGTCGAATCATTGATTCATTCAGTTAAGCAGCAGAACCGCGAATACATGACCTGGATTGAGGCCCGGACAGTACTTGAAATATATGGTTTCAATCTTGTCGGTTCGAATTTTTATACCTCTCAGAAACAGTTATTTGCCGAACCCAATCAGGCATATCCCGTCTCCCTGCGACTGGTTCATGAGGCTTATTGTTATCCATTTGCCTATGATGATAATCCCAGAACCCGATGGCGTGGAGTGGTCATTTCGATCAATGACTTCAATGAGCTGAAAGATGCTACCCACCAGTTGTTGTCTGATCAAAAAAATCTGTTCCCTGGCAGTAAAGTACTGGGGTTTGGTGTCCAGCCGATGAGGCGAAAAATGGACTCGCTGGTATTCTCAATGGGGTTGACCCGGGATTCCCTGGTTGGCCCGCTCGTGGTGTTTGGAGAGGGGGGTTCTACAGCAGATATATTGGCTGATCGGCGCTTTGGTTTACCGCCATTGAATTCGAATCATACCCGAAAATTGATTTACCGTAGTCATGCATACTCTGTATTAAGTGAGAGATCCGATAATCCGGAAAAAGATATCGAAGAACTCAGTACAGCGTTGATGGCTGTTAGTCAGATTGCCATTGATCACCCGAGCATTGAAGGTTTGGAAGTTAACTTGCTGCTGCTACCTGACCACTCTCTGCTGGTATTGGGGGTTGCGATCAATCTGGGTAAGTCTTTTCCATCTCCAATCGTGCCTTATCCTATTCATCTAGAAGAATCAATGACGTTAAAAGATGGTCAGGAGCTGGTCTTGAGACCTATTCGGGCGGAAGATGAAGCAGAGTTGAAACTGTTTTTTGAACGCATGACAGCAGAAGCTTTGCGCTTTCGCTTTTTTGGCAGTCGTTTGAATTTTGAACATCGTGAGCTCGCTGCCATGTGTCAGATTGATTATGGTAGAGAGATGGCATTTGTCGCGGTTGATCAGTACCAGCGCATTTGGGGAGAGGTACGGACCTGGAAGGATGTTAATACCAATGAGATCGAATTTGCCGTAATGGTCGATCCTGAAATGCAGGGGAAAGGGTTTGGTTCGCAATTGATGCAGCGTATGATCCGGTACAGTGAAAATGAAAAAGCGACTGCTATCGTCGCTGAAATCATGAGTGACAACGAGCCCATGCTAAGGCTTGCCCGTCACTGTGGTTTTGAGCAGGTTTGTCAGGACGATGGTGTGTGTATGGTAAAACTGGAACTGAAAAAAGATGCTGTATCAACTGGATGAGACTTATTGGTCAATTGATTTTCAAGAAAAGCACGATTTGTCGGCAGGTAATATTCTTTTGTTTCAGGGGGGGAATCTGATTGTACCCAACTCCGGTGATTGGGTTTTGCAAGCAAAGGATATTCTGAATATTGAGGTTGATAGTGTCGGCTATATTGCCTCCCTGGAGGGGGTTCCCTGGTTTGCAGGTTGGTTGGATGAAAGTTATGAGCTGCCTGAAGGTTGGTGGGTTGTTACCGTTCGTGATGTTGCCCGAGAAAATGAGCAGGTTTTTGCGATGGTTAGCCGGGCTGTTCAGCTGCATACCTGGCGGCAGGACCATCGGTTTTGTGGGCGTTGTGGGCATAGAACACGATATTTTGATCATGAACCAGGGGCCCATTGTGATCATTGCGGGTTGACTGCTTATCCCAGGATATCGCCTTGCGTTATTGTGTTGGTGTATCGGGGGGAAGAAGTGTTACTGGCCAATGGTGTGCGTCACAAAGACTCAGGTATGTATTCAACGCTCGCAGGGTTTGTTGAGGCAGGGGAATCTGCGGAACAGGCTGTATATCGAGAAATTCTCGAAGAAGTCGGTGTGAGAGTGAAAAACATTAGTTATTTAAACAGTCAAACTTGGCCTTTTCCGCATCAACTAATGCTTGGCTATGAGGCTGAATACGAATCAGGAGATATCCGGATTCAGGAACATGAAATTCTGGATGCCCGCTGGTTCCATATCGAAGACCTGCCAAAATATGCACCTAACCTGAGTATTGCAGGCTGGATGATCGAAAGGCATCGGGAAAAGGTTCGTATGGCGAAGAAATAAAGGCGTTATGAGTATTAAACAGATAACGCCTCTGCTGCTTAGTGCTTGTCTTTTTTCTTATGAGCATCGCGATACATGAAATAGAAAATACCTCCGGTAATAAGTACCACGAGGCCAACGGTTCCTATTCCTGCGAAGATAATCTGATCGATATACATAATTACACTCTCCATACATATGCATGTAGGACGAGTGTAATTAAAAAATCAACACCAAAAGTTGATACGGATCAGCCCAAGCTGGAGACAATAATATCCAGCTCGCAACGTTCGGTTTCGCTCAATGCGGCAAGATCCCATAATGCTCTCTGATCCAATAAGGAGATTTCCTTGGCGTTACCCGTAATCTCGATCAGATCCTGCTTTTGAAAGCGTGTAAATACTCGGCTTACTGTCTCAACTGCTAAGCCAAGATAGTTTGCCATATCAGCCCGGGACATAGATAAACGGAAGGTTTTGTCAGAAAAACCGCGACGTTTGAATCTGGATGCCAAGTTTAACAAAAAAGAGGCGATACGTTCTTCTGCGCTTTTCTTTGATAACAACAACATCATTTGCTGGTCATCACGAATTTCCTTGCCCATCGTCCGCAATAACTGGCGTCTAAGTGCGGGTAATTCTGCACTCAGATCATCCAGACTCTCAAATGGAATTTCGCAGACGTTAGTGGTTTCAAGTGCCTTCGCTGAACACGTGTACAGTTGTGTATCAAAATTACTTAACCCAACCAGTTCGCTGGCCAAATGAAATCCTGTAATTTGTTCTTCACCATCATTTGTTAGCGTATAGGTTTTAAGAGTCCCCGTACGTACAGCATATACCGATGTAAACGGCTCGCCCTGCCTGAACAGATGATCACCTTTTTGGATGGGACGACCACGACGGATAATTTTTTCCAGTTTGTCGAGGTCGTTGTCCTGTAAGCCAATAGGTAGACAGAGGGGATGCAGGCTACAGGTATCGCAGTGGGCAGTACTAACCATAGAAAATTTTCCTGACAATATTTTTGGTCACATTATGGAACTTGATTCAGATCATGCAAGTATATTGACTAATATCATGACTTTTTTTTTGGACATGTACTTTACCTGCATTGATTAGCTTATGGCTCCTGGTTCCCAGCTTTCCACCTGAGTTTGTTTCATTGGGCTTAGAGGCCCGTCATCGCCAATATTCAGCGAGGCAATGCCATTAATACTCAGAGTATTGAAATCGAACAGGCTGGTATCCGCCAGTTGTGATGGCGCGACATTCTGGATTGCTCTAAAAATAATTTCACTGCGGCCGGGCTGCAGTTTTTCCCAGTCTTTCAACATTTGTTTGATTGACTGACGCTGAAGATTTTCCTGTGAACCACACAAGTTGCATGGAATGATCGGAAATTCCTTAGTCTCAGCATACTGTACAATATCTTCCTCTTGGCAGTAGGCCATAGGGCGAATCAGAATATTACGTCCTGAATCTGCCAGTAATTTAGGAGGCATTGCCTTAAGTTTGCCACCGTAAAACATGTTCAGGAAAAGGGTTTCAATGATGTCATCGCGGTGATGACCCAGAGCGATTTTATTTGCCTGAATCTGTTCCGCAAAAGCATACAGAGTTCCGCGCCTGAGACGGGAACACATTCCACAGGTGGTTTTTCCTTCCGGCACCATATCCTGAACAATGCTATAAGTATCCCGTTCCAGAATATGATAAGGCACATTGATAGATTGCAGATATTCGGGCAGCACATGCTCAGGAAAGCCAGGCTGTTTTTGGTCAAGATTAACAGCCACCAGATCGAAATGTACCGGTGCACTTTTCTGTAGCCCCAGAAGAATGTCCAGCATCGTGTAGGAATCCTTGCCTCCCGACAAACATACCATTACCTTGTCGCCATCTTCGATCATATTGTAGTCAGCAATTGCTTTTCCGACTTCCCGGCGCAGGCGCTTTTGTAGTTTGTTAAATTCTGTTTTGTCTTTTTTACTGAGTGTTTGCATGGTTTGAGGCAGGATTGGAATATGGATAAAAAACGAACGCGCGTTCTACCATTTTCCTTAGTGCTTGTAAATCAAGCAGCTATAGAGTCTTGTTTTAACCAAGCCTGTAAAAAATGAACAAACTTGACTTTGTCATGAAACTCCCTGCTAGGATGAAAATTTTTACACCAGTATTCGGCTATTCTTATGACATCCGTTTTAGCGGGTACAGGGATCCCTGAACTTTCATACATAAACCAAGCAATTGCAGTGGAATAAGCCAGATTGGTGGATAGTTCAAGATGAGGTTGTTCGAGAAAGCTTCTCTGACCAGCTAAACCTCTGACTTTACTCGCCAGGTCTGGTGTCTGCGCCAGATAATTGTCCCAAATGTTGTTATGTTCCTGCTCAGTGATATTAAAAAGACCATAACCCTGGTCAGAACTACATCCTAAATGATATCCAAGATCTGATTCTGTGGCGGCCGTGGCAATCAGTAGAGCTTCGTGCGCTTCATTCCAGACCCCGAAATATTCCAGTGTCGGTTTAATAACGCAGTTTTTTAATTCGCTTGCACAGATACCCATATATTTCACCAAAAAATGAAGTAAATGGTCTTTGCTTCAATATTGACTATATCGGTTCGCAGATACTGAAACTAAAGACTATTTACATAATCCGTCAACAAAAGTACTTATAAATTACGCTAGCAAAATCTATGAAAGGTATTAGATCTTTTGGTTGGTTTTCACTTAATTATTAGCATATTTAGTCACTAAAAATGCGCACATGCTGTTTGTTGCAGGCGCAATTGATGACTTTGATGGTTATTGAAAACAGAGTTGGCTCCAGTTCTGCAAAAAAGTGTCAGATATTTTTACGCTGCAGAATACAGTCGGGTAGGTGCTGCATCAGAAATGTGTCGTGTAGGTGATAATGAGTGTCACTTTCTATCGCTCTTGGGTAGCGAGGGGCAGACCTGTCATTGATAAGGTTACCCCAGTGACTGGTTGTTTTAATAAACTCTATTGCAAATGCTTCGTCCCAGGAAAAGCAGCCTTTAAGAATGACATCCAGATAACTTTGGGTTATCGGATATTCTGATGATGGTGATCTGGTTTGGTGGCCAACATAGGTCCAGACGATTGCATCATCAGGAAGCTGATGTTTGGTAATAATATGGCTTGTTTTCAGTGTAATACGCCCATAACCCTGTTCCCGCTCATCAAATTTGGCCAGGTTTTTTGTATCTACTGGAAATATCACACCATTGCATTCAGAAAACTCATCCTGAACTGCTCCCACTGCTATATGCATTGTCTGTGGTACAGATACGTACCAGCCGCGTTTAATTCCTTTAACAGTAGCTGGGATCGCATCGCCGGTGATGCCAGTACGTGAGCGGCTGTCTGCACAGATCAGACTGCCGTAACCAAAAATGTAATTGTTCATGAAGCTACAACCTCTATTGCCGAATACGCGGTCCATATCGCCAGGGAAAAAACCAATATTGCACTGAAAATACGAGTGAGCCGATGGGAGATCAGTTGGATCATGGATTGGCTGAAAATCGTCAGTCCGGTCATGGCTGGGAATGTGCCTAGTCCGAATGCCAGCATGGTTAGTGCTCCGTAGAAAGGGTTTGCCGACAAGCTGGCGAGACCCAGAGCAGAATAGATCATTCCACAGGGTAACCAACCCCAGGTGACACCTGCTGCGAAGGCCATTGCCATCGAATTAGGACGCTTGATTCTGATCGCCAAAGGCTGGATAAATGACCACAATACTTTACCCACACGTTCCAGGCCGGCCAGAGCATTCCAAATTCCAGACAGATATAACGCCATGCCCAGCAGCAGTAATGCTGCTAGTAATCGTAAGTACAAAATAGAAGACTGCGGGATGAAACTGGCAAACAGAGCAAAGATTAATCCTATCAGCATGTAACTACTGACGCGGCCTAGCTGATAGAGCAAACTGTATCCCAGGTGACCAGGCGCATTAAGCCCCAAAGCGGTAGCAATACCTCCACACATAGCCACGCAGTGGCCTGCCCCGAGAAGACCTAATAAGAAGGCGGGTAGTAACTGTTCAATCATGTTTATCTGAATCTTTCTTCTTCGGCATTTTGTCCAAATCGTCATCATAAAGAATTTTATGGGCCGGACTGTCGAGATCATCATACTGTCCTTTTCTGACTGCCCAGACCAAACCTGCCAGAGCGGTGCCTAACAACAGAAGAGACAGTGGTATCAGTAAGTAGAGAATCTGCATGTTATATCTGTATTTTTCGAGTTAGCCTGAGAGCATTTAATACTACCAGAAGTGAACTAAAAGACATGCCTACAGCAGCCATCCACGGAGTAATCAGCCCCGACATGGCGAGTGGTAATGCGATAAGGTTATAGATCAAACCCCAAGCCAGATTCTGGCGAATAATACGTTGGGTCTTACGAGCCAGAACAATTGCCATAGGAATTTTCCCTAACTGGTTGTTCAGCAGCAAAATATCCGCAGTCTGCTTAGTCAGTTCGGTTGCGTTGGCCATAGCAATAGATACGTCTGCCCGGCTCAATGATAGCGTATCATTAAGCCCGTCACCGACCATTAACACCGGCTGCTCAATGGCGTCTATATATTGTACTTTCGTATGCGGGCTTTGTTCCGCTGCTACATGGTCAAACCGTAATACGTCATTGATCTGCCGAGCCCTTTCGGTTCGGTCTCCAGTGAGCATGTGTGTTGTCAGTTGGGCCTTTTGTTTAAGGGCTTGAACGGCCACCATAGCATCCGGTCTAATCTGATCTGCAATTTCAATCCAGGCGATATCGGTATCTGTGGTGCTGAGCAATAACCAGTGCCCGTGTCCAGGCCTGCTGATACCTGGGCGAACCCAGTCTGGTTTGCCCAGGCGATATTGATGTGTATCGATACTCCCTTTTATGCCTTCAGAAGTGTGAACGGACACTTCTGTTGCGCGCAATGAGCTTATGAATGGCTTAAATGCAATGGAGACAGGATGTTCACTGTGTGATTCCAGGGCTGCACAAATGTTGAGAGTTCTTTGTTCATTCCACAGGTTGTTTAACAACTTCACCTGGACGACAGTAAACTGCCCATTGGTCAACGTACCGGTTTTATCAAATACGACCTCAGAAACCTTTGCCAGAGACGGTAACGCGTTTCCCCTTGTCGCGATAATTCCCTCACGACGTAAATTGGCGCTGGTCGCTGTGAGTGCGACAGGCGTGGCAAGAGACAGAGCACATGGACAGGTCACAACGAGAACAGATAATGCGACCCAGAATGCTCTCTCCGAATCGATGAAATACCAGCCTATGCCGGTTAATATTGAGAGGGCGAGAATGATCAGAACAAACATACTGGCGCCCTGATCGGCAATTTCTGCAATACGGGGTTTTTCTGATTCCATACGATTCAGCAGGCGAACCATCAGACTGATGGATGACGAGTTAGGGGCATGTGATACTTTGACGCGAATGATCCCTTCGGTATTGGTTGACCCTGCAAGTATGCTGTCTCCCAGCTGCTTGTGTACCGGATCAAATTCGCCAGTGATCATAGACTCATCAATCGCTGCCTGGCCGGAGATGATGTGTCCATCGGCTGGTGCTGATTCTCCGGGCAAAATTTCGATAATGTCATTTACAGTCAGTTTTTTACTGGGAATTTCCAGCAATTGTTCTTCTTTTACAATGTGAGCCGTTGCAGGTACCAGGTCGTCGATAGAGTTGCTGCTGATGGCGAGGTGTTGTCGGGCTCTGAATTCGAGAAAGCGTCCTAGCAACAGAAAAAAAGTAAACATGGTAACTGACTCGTAATAGGTTTCTCCTGCCTGAGTAAGTGTTGCCCATACACTTGGAATAAAGGCTAATATGATTGCCAGTGATACGGGTACGTCCATACCCAGGTGCCTGCTTTTCAGATCCCTCAGTGCCGCCTGATAAAAGGGGAGTGCAGAATAGAAGAAGACCGGTAGGGTCAGAGCTAGGCTGGTCCAGCGAAGTAGGTTTTCAAATTGCCAGTCTATTTGCCCCAAATAAATTGCAAAGGTATTCATCATGACTTGCATCATGCCAATACCTGCTATGCCGATTCGTAAAAGGAAGTCTTTTTGGGTTTTGTCAATAATGCTGTCTTGCTGGCTGGGTTGATAAGGTTTTCCCCGATAACCCAAATGATGCAGTTCTACAAATACCTCTGAGAGCTTTACTAATGTAAGGTCAGCTTCTACTCGCAGCTGATGACTGGACAGATTCAGATTGGCCTGATGAATGCCCTTAAGCTGCAATAATCGCTTTTCAATCAGCCAAACACAGGCAGCACAGCTGATTCCCTCGATAGCCAGCGTAAAAGAGGCATGGGCAGGGTCAGTACGATCGACAAAATCATCCTGGATGTCAGGGTCGTCATAAATTTTGTACTGACTGATATGGCGGCGTTTAAACGTTTCGGGGTTTTCGCTGGTGTTTTCCCGAAACTTATAAAACTGGTCCAAGCCGCAGCCGGCTATAGTCAAAGCTGCTGCCATACACCCTGCACAACAAAAGTAGCGCTCTTCGTTTAGTATGGTCGCGCGAAATTGGTTTGTTGTATTGGGCAGGCCGCAGTGAAAACAAACCTCATCTGGTGTATCTGCCATAAACACTATGACTTCGGTTTAAGGAATACCTGTTCATTTAATGGAAATACTGCTTCGCCGTGCAGGCGCCAGAAGTCATTTGAATGGTTGTTTTCATCAGCAGGTTGAATCTGCAACAACCTTCGTCCGGAAACAGGCTCAGGCAGGGCACCCGTGTAGATCCCCCCACTATTGGTTAAAACAATATTGACATCTTTGGATGCCTGAGTTGGAAAAATAATTTGCAAACTGAGTTGCGCCGGTAGGGTTTCGAGGTTTCCGGATAAACTGAGTCTGATGATTTGATTTTCCAGAGCCATTTGAGCCTGAATGTTTCGGCTGGTAGCGTATTCGTCCTGCTGTTCTCGTACTTTAATGGCCAGACCATCTTTATAAAAATTATCGACCACAACTCCGTCATTACTGGTGATAGCAAGGTAGAGCATCAAAAAGCTGGCACAAATGACAACAATAAGGGGAGCCAAAACTAGCCATAGCCATACTTGCTTATACCATGGTGCAGAATCACGATTCATTGTCATACTCAATGTTTAAAACCCACTGGTCCAAAAAAGCGACTTTCCGTGGTTACTTTAACTTTGTCATCAATTTTATCTGTCAAAGTAAAGAAAATTGCCTGACTTGGGGTTGTTAGTGCTTTGGGTGAAGCAACCAGTCGGAGTGGGAGGTCAATGCTTTCACCTGAATCGAGTGAGATTGAAGCATTGTTAACGATCTTGAGGGAATCAGGACCTTTAACAGTTAGCACAAAGTTACGCCGTTCTTCCGCCATATTCATAATCTTAACCTGATAACTGTTTTCGACCAGTCCATTAGGAGTCATTCTATGCAGAGCTCCCCGGTCACGAATGATATCCATAGCCAGCGGAATGCGCGTAGCAATGGTGTAACTGAACAATGACATCATAACGATCAAAGCTGCACCATACCCCAGCAGTCTTGGACGGATAGGGTGAGTTTTTTCTCCCGCCAGATTGTGTTCTGTTGTGTAACGTATCAGCCCCTTTTCATAGCCCATCTTATCCATAACCGAGTCGCAGGCATCAATACAGGCGGCACAGCTGATACATTCATATTGAAGCCCATCCCGGATGTCGATGCCGGTTGGGCAGACGTGAACACACAAATCACAATCTATGCAGTCACCCAGGCCCAGCTCTTTGGGGTCAACTCCACGTTTGCGGCTGCCACGGGTCTCACCGCGCTTAGGATCATAAGATACGATCAAAGTGTCTTTATCAAACATGACTGACTGAAAACGCGCATATGGGCACATATAAATGCAGACCTGCTCCCGCATCCAGCCGGCATTCAAATAAGTAGCCACCGTAAAGAACAATATCCAGAATAAAGACCAGCCAGTGATAGCAAATGTTGCGAGATCCACTATCAAGGTGCGAATCGGTGAAAAATATCCAACAAAAGTGAAACCTGTCCAAAATGCTACCATGAGCCAGGCAGCATGTTTCGCTGTTTTACGAAGGAATTTTTCTGCACTCATAGATTGCGCGTCGAGCTTGATACGACGATTGCGCTGTCCTTCCGTTTTTTCTTCGAACCACATGAAAATCCATGTCCAAACACTTTGCGGACAGGTGTAACCACACCAGACCCGACCAGCATAGACTGTTATAAAAAACAAAGAAAAAGCGGCAATAATCAACAGCCATGACAGGAGCATGAAATCCTGCGGCCAGAAAGTGAGCCCCAAAATGTAGAATTTTCGAGAAGGCAGGTCAAACCAGATGGCCTGTCGACCATCCCAATTAAGCCATGGAGAACCAAAGTACAACGAAAACAGAAAAATGCCGCCGAAAAAACGTAATGATCGAAACAGCCCTTTGACCCGACGGATGTAAATTTTTTCGTGAGCTTGATAAAGATCATACGATTCGCTTTTCGGGGTGACATCTTGAACTTCGATTTTTTCCGACATGGATCTGAGTTACCTGAAAAAAAATATGTAGTATTTCCACTTTGTTAAAGAGACCGCAAACAAGATGGACCACTTAACAAAGTGGAAACCAGATGATTCTGGTTTCCACAGGACTTTTTAGTGACTTAAGCTGTAGACATAAGCTGAGACTAATTGTACTTTAGCAGACCCTAAAATACTATTCCATGCAGGCATGTTACCTGCCCGGCCATTGTTGATAGTGAGCTTGATATTATTGAGCAGTGACTCACTGTCGTTACGATATAGCCACACATTGTCAGTCAGGTTTGGTGCACCAAGAACCTGATTGCCTTTACCATCAACCCCGTGACAAGCTACACAGGATGTCATGAACAAAGCTTTCCCTTGCATCGCCAGAGTTTGGTCGTGTTCATTGCCGGAAAGGCTCAAGACATAATTGGCAACCGCATTAACACCAGCAGCACCGAGGGCCTGACCCCAGGCGGGCATCTGACCACGGCGACCACCGGATACTGTTTTATGAATGGTTTGGCTGATGCTGTTGTTTGCATCGTTGTACAGCCAATCATTGTCAGTCAGATTAGGGAATCCATAGCCGCCAGTAGCAGCACTGCCATGACAGAGTGCGCAGTTGTTCAGGAATATGCGTTTACCCATTTGCAGAGCTCTTGGTTCATTCTGCAGGTCCTCGATACTCATGGCCGCGTAGCGATCAAAGATGTCCCCGTATTTTTTGTCGTGAGCTGCGATTTCCTGTTCTAACTGCTTGTGTGACGTCCAACCGGAGAATCCGTGCCAGTTACCCAAGCCAAAATAAGCATAATAACCAAGTCCGTATACCATGGCGCCCCAGAACATATATAGCCACCAGGCCGGCAATGGATTGTTATATTCCTGAATACCATCGTATGAATGGTCCAGAACTTCATCATCACCGGTCGAGCCTGTGACTTTTCGTGTAGCACTAATCAACCAGAATAGTAAGCCGATTGAGCCGATTGCGATGATCCAGATATACCAGTGCCAGAAACTACTCATCATCTTGTTTCTCCGTATTTTTTTTAGCTGACTCGGGCTCATCTGCGAATGGCAGATTTGCAGCTTCGTCGAAACTGGACTTGCGCTTGCTACTGTAAGCCCACGCCACGACAGCAATGAAACCGATCATTGTTGTCACTGTAGCCAGTCCTCTTAAATCGTTAATATCCATGAGAATCTACCGTGGAATAGCCGTTCCGAGGCTTTGCAGATAGGCGACCAGAGCGTCTACCTCTGTGACACCTGCAACAGCATTTTTAGCACCTGCAATGTCTGCCTCCGTATAGGGAACACCCAGCATCTTCATGGCTTTCATTTTGGTCGCTGTTTTTTCACCGGTCAGGGTATTTTCAAATAACCACGGGAAAGCGGGCATGATAGATTCAGGAACTACGTCTCTTGGGTTCCAAAGGTGGGCCTTATGCCATTCGTCTGAATAACGTTCACCCACTCTTTGCAGATCAGGTCCTGTCCGTTTTGAACCCCACAGGAATGGATGATCGTAAACGAACTCACCTGCCTGAGAGTAAGGTCCATAACGCTCGACCTCTGCACGAAGAGGTCGCACCATTTGGGTGTGGCAGACATTACAGCCCTCGCGTATATAAATATCGCGACCTTCGAGTTCAAGCGCCGTGTAAGGCTTGAGTCCTGCAACCGCCTTAGTTGTATCTTTGATGAAAAACAAAGGCACAATCTCAATCAGACCGCCAAAACTGATAGCAATCAGTACAAACAAGGTCATCAGGCCGAGATTTTTTTCGACAAATTCATGTTGCATATCACTTCTCCTTAGGCTGTCTGAGGAACTGAGTCAGCATCAGACTCTTTGGTCATCTGCGCAGTTTTCCAGACGTTATAGGCCATTACCAACATACCCAGAAGGAATATTCCACCACCGATTACTCGAACAATATATCCGGGACGGCTGGCTTCAACGCTCTGAACAAAGCTGTACATTAACGTTCCATCCTCATTGACTGCACGCCAGAACAGGCCTTGCATAATACCGTTCACCCACATGGCGCAGATGTAGAAAACAACCCCAATAGTGGCAAGCCAGAAATGCAGGTTTACAAGAGAAGAGCGATACATCTGACGTACACCGAACAGTTTGGGCATCATATGATAAATAGAACCGATGGATATCATCGCAACCCACCCCAAAGCGCCAGAATGAACGTGACCGATTGTCCAGTCTGTGTTGTGAGAAAGTGCATTGACTGTTTTGATAGACATCATGGGACCTTCGAAGGTCGACATGCCATAGAACGACAGTGAAACAACCAGGAACCTCAGAATTGGATCTGTTCTCAGTTTATGCCAGGCACCTGACAGTGTCATCATGCCATTGATCATTCCACCCCAGGATGGAGCCAGTAGAATTAAGGACATTACCATGCCGAGGCTTTGAGCCCAGTCCGGTAGCGCTGAATAATGCAAATGGTGACCACCTGCCCACATATAAACACCAATCAGGGCCCAGAAGTGGACAATGGAAAGGCGATAAGAATAAACCGGCCGCTCTGCCTGCTTAGGAACAAAATAATACATCATGCCCAGGAAGCCAGCTGTCAGGAAGAATCCTACTGCGTTATGGCCGTACCACCACTGAACCATGGCATCCATTGTGCCCGCATAGACGGAGTATGACTTGAACCAGCTGACGGGTAATTCTGCATTATTGACGGTATGCAATAAGGCAACTGTGATGATAAATGCCAGATAGAACCAGTTTCCTACATATATATGGGATGTTTTTCTGGCTCTGAGTGTCATAACAAAAACGGCCAGATAAGCTAGCCATACAATGGTAATCAGAATATCGATTGGCCATTCCAGCTCAGCATATTCTTTTGAGCTGGTCATACCAAGTGGCAAGGTTATCGCTGCTGCCACAATGACTAATTGCCAGCCCCAGAAGGTAAACCAGGCGAGGCCAGGCAGCGCCAGGCGTGTCTGGCAGGTGCGTTGCACCGTGTAATAAGAAGTCGCAAACAGTGCGCATCCGCCAAATGCAAATATAACTGCATTCGTGTGAAGAGGGCGTAATCTTCCAAAATGGATATATGGACCAAAGGTCAAAGCATCAGGCCATATTAATTGCGCAGCAATTAATACTCCGACACTCATGCCGACAATGCCCCAAACAACGGTCATGATGGAAAACCATTTCACCACGTCCATTTCGTATTGCGGCTGTTCTGTTGCAGAGGTTGTATGACTCATAGATCAGCTTCCGTCGAGGTTTTTGTTTATTAATATTTTATGAGAAGGGGTTCGAAAACGGGCGAAAGTATGAGTAAAACGTTTTTTTTTTGCAAATGACCTGAGGCAATAAGTGGGCACTTAAGTCATTTTATTTGTGTAAAAGTGGCGTTTTAGAATAATGCGGGTCATGAAGTGCTCAAAAAAACGGCAAAAAAGCTTCTTGGGTATGTCTAAAACATACCCAAGAAGCTTTTAATTTTTTCTGTAGAGAAGATTAGAAAGAAGGATTAGCCGCTCGCAGCTGCTGCAATGGGTTGCTGGTAAGCGCTGGCACGGCGGATTTTGAAATGGTCAACGCCGCTGTGGCGGCTGATAAGCGGACCTGAATAAGCATTGAGTGTAAAGGATTGGTTCGGCAGTTTGACCTTGACTATCGAGCCATTCCTGTAGACACCAGAGTCAGTTACTAGAGAGTCTTCGGATGCAAAGCTGACTAATATAGCTTCGATTTGCTGGTCACCACTTTTAACTGATACTGGCTGGACTTTTCCATTAATGAACTCAATGCCAAGTATGAATTGGTTGGATTGGCGTTGAACCCATCTGACAATAGCTAAATACCGATATCTGTTATCGTTCTCATTTAATTCATAATTAATAAGGTCACCAACACTGATGTTGGAGGCTTCAGTCAGTGGTAACTGAATACAGGCGCCCTGCAGGCTGTCGTTGGTGACAGTTCCCTGCTTGGTTAAGTTGTTATTGTATTTGTGCCTCAGTTTGCCATGAATATTGTGTAGTCCGAAAACTACCTCAGCAGTTTTTTGGCACGGTATGCGCTCCGTTTTTCGGGAGGTTGATTTGCTCCAGATCGCGAGTGCTTTTTTTAATAGCAGAAAACAACTTATCGGATCCTGATCAGAGAGGCCTTTGATCTGTGCCATGTTTCCTTGTCTGATTAGTTTTAGGTCTTTCTTTAGCTGTTGATAAACAGGTAAAGGGTTGACTGCCAGGATTGAAAATTCGGTTAGTCCTTTGGATTCGACTTGTTGATAGCTAAGTATGGATGCGTCTCTCGTGAGATCGATGTAGTAATACTCGGGATGAATGTTCTGACCAATCTGATGGCTGAACTCAGTGAGTTCAGCATAAGAATTAAGCCAGAGGTTAAGGTCTTCGCTTTCTTGTTGACTGAATTGATATGGCCCGGCGATTGCCAATAAGACAAGGCGTTTGTAGGTATTGATTAATGAGCATCCGAGCACTTCATCTATATAGTGGTCAAATCGATGCAGTTGGGCATGTTCGAACAATCGGTGAATTTCACCCCACAAATGTCTGGGTTCGGGAGTATATTGCTCATAATACTGCTCTATCTCTTCGCCTATCATATATATAGTACGATGGTAGAGATTGGCTATCTGGTCTGCTGGTACAGAATCGTTGTCATTAAGTAGCCATTTACAGGCGTTGGATATCTCAGTAACCAATTGGCTGTAATGATCTGGTGTCAGAGTATTTTTGATCAGGGTTTTGCTGGAAATAAACAGCTCAATGGTTTTGGTCGACAGTTGTTCTCGGGTATTGTTATCTGCCTCGCAACGGTTGAGAGTGTATAACAGTTCTCTTGGTATACTACTTTCCACACATAGTGTGTCGGTGCAGAGTGTGTCCACCAGGTGAATCGACATCCTGTGTTCTTGTTCACCGCTCAGCGGGCTAATCGCCTGAGGTAAGTTCAAACGTAAATCATTAAAGCTCATAAAAACGCCTATTTTTCAATGTGCGACACATACTGCCTGTGAATTAGTTCACATAATAAATATCATAGACGAATTCTTATCGATCAAATATAAAACTGTAAAGAAGTGTACGAAGAGTGGGCTATCCGGTTACAAAATATTTTTTTTCCCAGGTAACCAAGACTTTTGAGGGGTACCACGTTTTGCCAGTGGAGCCATTATATCGAGCTAGGGCTCTTTGAATGTTGCCATCTTCCTTTTGGATGTAATGGGCCAGAATGGTACATCCGTAACGCAGATTGGTACGCATATCGAACAAATTATCTTCTTCGCGGCCAATTTCTTTTTTCCAGAATGGCATTACCTGCATAAGCCCACGCGCACCGACCCGTGATATGGCATACCGATTAAAAAGGCTTTCTATATGTACTACAGATAGTACGAGTTCAGGGGATAGTCCGGCTAAGGTTGCTTCTTCGTGCACAATCGTTAAAAAGGTAACGCGTTCTTTGGGATCTTTTATATAGGGAGCGATTCTTGAGGACATGTCAACCAGCCATACCTGGGCGACATAAGGGTCATCGAAGCTCTTATTGAGATTGGCAGCCTGACGCAGCTCGCTTCTAAGCTCAGGGTCGATATCAGTATTCTCACCGACAGCTATCGTAGAAAAAGCGAGTAGTGCAAAAAAAGCGATTAATAATTTCATGAATAAAATAAAGCCGGGATCCCCGGCTTTTTAACTGGTAGATCAAAGAGCCATTTCTTTCAGCTTTTTCAGGGGCCTGACTTTTACCGCTGTAGAGGCTGGCTTTGCTTTGAAGGTGGTTTCTTCGCCAGTAAATGGGTTGATCCCTTTACGTGCCTTCACAGCAGGTTTTTTAACGGTTACTACTTTGAACATGCCAGGCAATACGAATTCGCCGACAGCTTTTTTCTTAATGTGGCGTTCAATGAGAGTATTCAGCTCATCCAATACCGCACCTACATCTTTTTTACTGAGGCCAGTGTTTTCAGCGATTTCTGCCAGAATTTGAGTTTTGTTATAACGCTCGGTAATGGCAGTTGGTCTTTTTGCAGCCATGAATTGATCCTTACAGGGTGGGTTGTCAATTAAAATTACTAAAGTCTAGTGCCGGCTCAGGCCTGGAAGCGGGAGTATAATCCAAACTTTTGCCTGAACAAGTAAAAAACCCTTGTTTTAACAGATATTTGCGGCTTAATGCTCAGTGTAATTGTGTTTTTATTATGAGTATAATGCCGACCCTTTTTTCAGCTGGTATTCTTGAGTTGAAATTCACTATAGATTTAATCATCAGGTTTTAAAGGATCGATAGTTATGCGAACCCTGTATTGTGGCGATTTGAGAGCTACACATATTGACCAGACAGTGACAATTTGTGGCTGGGTCCATCGGCGACGGGATCATGGTGGCGTGATCTTTCTGGATGTGAGAGACCGTAATGGTATCGTGCAGGTGGTTTTTGATCCGGATAATCCAGAGCACTTTAGTGTCGCGGATCGAGTTCGTAATGAATATGTTGTTCAGATCACCGGCAAAGTCAGAGGTAGACCGGAAGGCACAACCAATGCAGAAATGGCCACTGGTGAGATAGAAATGCTGGGTCTCGAGATTCAGGTATTAAATGCTGCTCAGACGCCCCCCTTTCCGCTGGATGAATATCAGCAGGTGGGTGAGGACGTTCGACTTAAGTACCGTTTTATTGATTTGCGCCGTCCTGAAATGCAGGAGAAACTGATTTTAAGGTCAAAAATCACCGGTAATATTCGGCGTTATCTTGAGGAACAGGGCTTTTTGGATATTGAAACCCCTATTCTGACTCGTGCGACGCCTGAAGGAGCGCGGGATTATCTGGTGCCATCGCGTACTCATGAGCATCATTTCTTCGCTTTGCCACAGTCACCACAGTTATTTAAGCAGCTGTTGATGGTGTCTGGGTTTGACCGTTATTATCAGATTGCCAAGTGTTTCCGAGACGAGGACCTTCGAGCTGATCGTCAGCCAGAATTTACTCAGATCGATATTGAAACCTCTTTTATGTCTGAACAGGAAATCATGTCTGTAACAGAGAATATGGTTCGCAACCTGTTCAAAGATGTTTTGGATGTGGAGTTGGGTGAACTGCCGGTCATGCCATATTCTGAAGCGATTGAGAAATATGGTGTGGATAAGCCAGATCTGCGAATTCCATTGCAGATGGTTACTGTCAGTGACCTGATGGCTGAGGTTGAATTTAAGGTATTTTCCGGTCCGGCAAATGATCCCAAGGGACGAGTTGCTGCGCTGAAGGTGCCAGCTGGTGGGCAATCTCTGACCCGTAAACAGATTGATGATTATACCAAGTTTGTCGGTATCTATGGGGCCAAAGGCCTGGCCTATATAAAAGTGAACGACAAGAGTGATCTGGAAGAAGGGTTACAATCGCCAATCGTTAAGTTTTTACCACTGGATGTTCGTAAGGCCATTTTGGAGCGAACAGCAGCGGAAAATGGTGATCTCATTTTCTTTGGCGCAGACAAGGCGAAAGTTGTTAATGAGTCTCTTGGGGCTCTGAGGAACAAGCTTGGTGCCGATCTTGATCTTTATACTTGCGAATGGTCTCCTCTCTGGGTTGTCGATTTCCCTATGTTTGAAGAGGACAGCGATGGCTCTCTGACGGCTTGTCACCACCCCTTTACTGCACCGAGTTGCAGTGCTGAGGAATTGCAGGCGAAGCCGGCAGTTGCGTTGTCGCGAGCCTATGACATGATTTTAAACGGTGTTGAATTGGGTGGTGGATCTATCCGTATTCACAGTCAGGAGATGCAACAGACAGTGTTTGAGGTTCTGGGTATTGGTCCAGAAGAGCAGCGTGAGAAATTCGGCTTCCTGCTGGATGCATTGAAGTTTGGAGCGCCGCCGCATGGAGGATTGGCATTCGGGTTGGATCGGTTGGTTATGTTGATGACGGGCTCGAGTTCCATTCGTGAAGTGATTGCTTTTCCAAAAACACAAACGGCTGCATGTGTTATGACTGATGCTCCTGGGCTGGTTGATACCAATCAGTTAAAAGATCTTCATATCCGCCTGCGTCAGAAGGCCGTGCAGGAAAAGTAAATTTGTATAACTTGAGTTGAACTGAGGGGAATTCTGTTCCCCTTTTTTGGAGGTAAAGATGGCAGGTCATAGTAAGTGGGCCAACATCAAACACCGCAAGGCTGCTCAGGATGCCAAGCGGGGGAAGGTATTTACTAAGATTATTCGTGAGATCGTCGTTGCCGCAAAAACCGGCGGTCCGGTCCCAGAGGATAATCCAGCTCTGCGCGCGGTGATCGACAAAGCCTTAACCGCCAACATGAAGCGGGATACGATTGATAAGGCAATTGCGCGCGGCGCGGGCACTCAGGGTGATGAAAATTATGACGAAATCACTTATGAAGGTTATGGTCCGGGTGGTGTGGCTGTGTTGGTAAAGTGTCTGTCGGATAACCGAAATCGTACCGTTTCCGAAGTTCGTCATGCGTTCACCAAATGTGGTGGAAATTTGGGAACTGATGGTTCCGTTGCCTATTTGTTTTCCCAGGCAGGGCAACTATTCATCGAGTCTGGTGATGAAGAAGCCATTATGGAGGTAGCACTGGAGGCTGGTGCCACTGATATAATTGGTAACGATGATGGTAGTTTTGAAGTGCAGACAGAGCCTTCCGATTTTCTTGTCGTCAAAGATGCTCTTGTTGCTGCGGGCTTTGCACCTGAAGGGGAGGTAACGATGTTGCCTTCCACTTACACTGACCTGGACTCGGCAGTTTCGGAGAAGGTGGCTCGACTAATCGATATGCTGGAAGACTCTGATGATGTCCAGAATGTCTATACCAATGCAAATTTTTCTGAAGAAGAATAAACCTCTCAGACCGGCATTTCGAGCCGGTCTTGTCTTTTGTCAGCGAAAACCGGGCTGATTTATCATAATGGCACTTATTCTTGGAATAGATCCCGGTTCCCGAAGAACTGGTTTTGGAATTGTTAATGCAATTGGTTCTCGTTTGGAATATGTTACCAGCGGCTGTATCCGTGTGGAGCGTGAACCGTCCTTACCAGAAAAGCTGCATCGTATCTATCAGGCTGTGTGTCAAATCATTGAGCAGTATCATCCAGAGGAATTTGCAATTGAGCAGGTTTTTTTGGGGAAAAATGCTGATTCTGCATTGAAGTTAGGTCAGGCCAGAGGAACTGCGATTGTTGCTGCGATGCAGAATGGTTTGCCGGTATATGAATATGCGGCCAAAAAAGTGAAACAGGCTGTTGTGGGTAATGGCGCTGCAGATAAAGCACAGATGCAACATATGATGATGGCAATGCTTAAATTACCGGGGGTGCCACAGGAAGATGCAGCAGATGCTTTGGCTATTGCTGTTTGTCATTCACATACACGCCAGAGCCTTATCCGTATGAGTGGTGTACGCCACAGTCGTCGTGGACGTTTGATGGGGGATAGTAAATAAATAGAGCTCGTTTTTCGGTAAGGCTTAGTGGTATGGTTATTTAACCAGTATTTATTCCGGATTTGATTATGATAGGTCGACTAAAAGGCCGTATTGTTTTACGCCAACCCCCTGATATTTTGATTGATGTTCAGGGGGTGGGGTATGAACTACAGGCTCCCATGAGTACATTTTATCAGATATCTTCCGTGGATCAGGAAGCTGTTATATATACGCACCTGACGGTTCGCGAAGATGCTCATCAGTTATACGGTTTTGCAACTCAGAAGGAACGAGAATTATTTCGAAAGCTGATCAAGACCAATGGTGTCGGTCCTAAGATGGCTTTAGCCATTCTGTCTGGTATTGACTTTGATTCACTGGTTTCGGCGGTAATGGACGGAGATGTTTCGGCTCTGGTAAAAATTCCGGGAGTTGGTAAAAAAACGGCGGAAAGGTTGGTTATTGAATTACGCGACCGTTTAAAAGAATACAGTAGCCAACTAGAGGGGGCAGGGGTTTCTGTTGTTTCAATGGATAACAGTCTGTTTGATGCAGAAAGCGCCATGATTGCTTTAGGGTATAAACCTCCTCAGGCGAGTAAGGCAGTAAAGCAAATCTATAAGCCTGGCATGTCTTCCGACGAAATTATCCGTCAGGCTCTCAAGTTAATGGTCTAGTGCACAATGATTGAAACTGATCGCTTTGTAGCTCCTGAACCTAAAAACAATGTTGAAGATGTCCAGGATCGAGCTATAAGACCAAATAGTTTGGCAGACTATGTTGGCCAGCCGATCGTTCGTGAACAAATGGAGATCTTTATCGAAGCGGCCCGCAAGCGCAAAGAGCCTCTCGATCATGTTTTGGTCTTTGGCCCTCCCGGGCTTGGAAAAACCACACTGGCAAATATTATTGCTCACGAAATGGGGAGTTCTATAAAGACAACCTCTGGACCAGTGCTAGAAAAGGCCGGTGATCTTGCGGCCATGCTTACTAACCTGGAAGCTGGTGATGTCTTATTTATTGACGAAATCCACCGGCTGAGTCCTCATGTGGAAGAGGTTCTGTATCCAGCGATGGAAGACTATCAGCTTGATATTATGATCGGTGAAGGTCCTGCGGCCCGTTCTATTAAGCTGGATTTACCCCCGTTTACATTGGTTGGTGCTACCACTCGCGCCGGAATGCTGACGTCTCCGCTAAGGGACCGTTTCGGTATTTCCCAGCGACTCGAATTTTATAACGTTTCAGACCTGACCCGGATTGTACAGCGCAGCGCCAGACTTATGGCTGTTGAGATTGATCCTGAAGGAGCCGAAGTAATTGCGAGACGTTCTCGGGGAACTCCTCGTATCGCCAATCGGCTGCTACGTCGAGTGCGAGACTTTGCGGAAGTCAAGTCTGATGGCAGGGTTCGTGCCGATATAGCAGATATGGCATTGAATATGTTGAATGTGGATTCCCATGGTTTTGATCATATGGATCGTCGTATGTTGTTGGCCATGATTGAAAAGTTTGGCGGTGGTCCTGTTGGGGTTGATTCTTTGTCTGCCGCAATAAGCGAGGAGCGGGATACAATTGAAGACGTGCTTGAGCCCTATTTGATTCAACAAGGCTACATGCTGCGCACCCCTAGAGGGCGGGTGGTGACGGATTTGGCTTATCTACACTTTGAGCTACCGGTTCCGGAAAAGAAATGATGCATTTATTTTCAATTACTCAGCGTGTCTATATTGAACATACAGATGCTGGTGGGGTGGTTTACCATAGTAACTATCTGAACTTCATGGAGCGTGCCAGAACCGACTTTGTGCGTCTATGTGGGTATGAGCATTGTAAAACCTCTGTTGAAGATGGTTTTATTTTCGTAGTACACAGTCTTGATATCAGGTACAAATCTCCGCTGCAGATGGACGAAGAAATAGTTATTGCTCTTGATGTTCAGGAATTAAAACGGAGCAGTATCACATTTGCGCAATATATTTATCACAAACAAGATATGAGGCTTGCCGCTAGCGCTGCGGTCAGGGTGTGTTCAGTTTCCTCACGTACACTGAAGCCACAGGCTATTCCTGTAAAGATATTTAACCGAATTTCTGAAAAAACCACTGCTAACTCACTGTAATCAATATGAAAATGCAGTTCGGTGGGTAGCCAAGTGAGTGAAAAAACTTTAGCCTAGCTAACGATTGTAAAGATTGTCTTTTTAGGAGCGTAGTCAGTGACCGAGCACCTGTCATTTTGGAGTCTGGTTAGCAATGCCAGTCTGATTGTAAAGATTGTAATGGCTCTGCTGGTTCTAGCTTCGCTGATCTCATGGGTGATGATTTTTGAACGTACCCAGGTACTTCGAAAAGCAACCAAAGGTCTGAATTCATTTGAGAGCAAGTTCTGGTCCGGTATGGATCTGAATCAGTTGTTTCGTCAAGTCAACGCGACCCCTTCTCCTGACAGCGGCGCCGAATCAATTTTCCGGGCGGGTTTCAAAGAGTTTACACGTCTACGTCAGCAGCCCAGCGCTGATGCGGATGCCGTGATGGCAGGGACTCAGCGGGCTATGCGAGTGGCTACCAGCAAAGAAATCGAAAAACTCGACCACAATCTTTCATTTCTGGCGACGGTGGGGTCAACAAGTCCTTATATCGGGTTGTTCGGTACCGTATGGGGGATTATGAATTCTTTTCGGGGATTGGCGAATGCGAGTCAAGCTAGCCTGTCAACGGTCGCTCCCGGAATTTCCGAGGCTTTGGTTGCAACCGCAATTGGTTTGTTTGCAGCGATTCCGGCAGTCGTGGCATATAACCGCTTCTCAAGTAAGGCAGATTCTCTAATTTCCAATTATGAAACTTTTTCCGAAGAGTTTTCTGCAATATTGCACAGACAGCTTCATATCGTACGGTCTCAAACAGTCAAAAAGCCGACGTCGGCTGTGGAGTGATGCATAAACATGCAGACTTCTAATCATAGAAAAAGAAAGCCGGTTTCAGAGATCAATGTTGTACCTTACATTGATGTCATGCTGGTGTTGCTGGTGATTTTCATGATTACTGCGCCAATGTTGACTCAGGGAGTAGAGGTTGAATTACCAAAAACTCCAGCAGATCCTGTCAAAAACCAAAATGATAATGAACATTTGATTGTCAGCGTAGATTTTAATGGCCAATATTTTATAGAAAGGGGACAGGACAAACCCGAACCTGTCAAGGTGTCAGCTGTTGGATCATATGTTGGTAAAGTTCTCAAGCAATCTCCACAGACAACAGTGTTGGTGAGAGGGGATAAGCGTGTGCCCTATGGGACGGTGGTGGAGCTCATGACTATCTTGCAGAAAGCCGGTGCCACGTCAGTAGGGTTGGTAACCGAAGCGCCTTGATGATGAGAAGATATACCATAGCCATACTGTTGGCGGTAATCATTCACATAGTTGCAGGTGCCGGGCTGGTTTGGAGTTTTGGTGTCAAGCCCAAAGACCCCGAGATGTTTAAAATTCCTGAGCATGTTCAGGCAAAATTGGTTGTATTGGACAAGCCCAAATCTGTTAAAAACAATCAAAAGGATAAGTTAAAGACCTCTGCTAAAGCCAATGATGCGGCCAAAAAAGATGCTGAGAAAAAGCGTCGGGAGGCAGAGAAGAAAAAGCAGGAAGAAGCTAAAAAAGCCGCCGAGAAGAAAGCTAAGGAAAAAGCTGCAAAAGCAGCAAAGGAAAAAGCAGAAGCAGAAAAACGAGCCAAGGATCGAGCAGCAAAAGAAGCTGAGGCGAAAAAACGGGCAGAGGAAGCGCGTAAAGCGGAGGAGCTAAAGCAGCAGGAAGCGGAGAGGCAGAAAAAAGAACAGATTGAAGCTGCTAAGAGGGAGGAGTCTCTGTTTGAGGGGTTGGATGAAGAGGATACTCAGATCGAACAGCAGGTGCAGGACGAAGCTGCTGCAGCTACTTATTATGAGCTAATAAAAGCTCAGATTGCTGCTAACTGGTCGCGACCCGCTAGTGCCAGAAATGGGATGGTTGTTGCGATAGAGTTGCACTTGCTACCAAATGGTGAGCTTCAGGATGTATTTATTCTTCAGTCCAGTGGTGATCCGGCGACCGATAGGTCTGCGGAAGTGGCAGTCAGAAAAGTCAGGAAATTCCAGGTACCGGATGATCCGAAGATTTTTGAAAAATACTTCAGAGTTATTCAGTTTGGATTTAAGCCAGAGGATTTGATGCGGTGAAGTTGTTAAGAGTATTTTTTGCAGTTTCGATATTGGCATTTGCTACTCAAGCATTAGCCGAGTTCAAGTTTGTCATTACCAGAGGCTATGATAAGCCCACTTCCATTGCGGTTGTACCCTTTTGTTGGAATGGTACTGAAGTTTTGCCGGAGCAAATTGCTTCCATCGTTGGTTCGGATTTCTCTAGAACGGGGCAGTTCAGTTCTTTAGCGCCGGAAAATATGCTGTCGCAGCCATGTGACAATAATGACGTGTATTTCCGTGATTGGAAATTACTCAAACAGGATTACCTGATAATTGGTCAGATTTCTCAATTACCGGGAACAAATAATTATGAAGTAATTTATCGTCTGTATGATGTTTTCCGGGAACAAAATATTCAGTCCGCCAAGGTCACTGGAAGTAAAGAACAGTTGCGCGACCTAGCGCATGCAATTGCAGATTCTGCTTATGAGAAGATAACAGGTATTCGGGGTGTCTTCTCTACTAAGATAGCCTATGTCACTTTAAATAAAGAAAGTGACAAATCCATTTACCGTCTAGAGGTTGCGGATGCCGATGGCTATCGAGCCAAGACTCTGTATCAATCAAATGGCTCCATTATTTCTGTCAGTTGGTCCAGTGATGCAAAAAAACTGGCTTTTACTAACTTTGAACCTAACGGCAAAACCCGTATAAAAATTGTTGATCGATTTACCCGAAAAGTGGAAACCCTGCCAGCATATCCAGGTATTAATAGTGGGGCTTCATTTTCGCCTGATGGAAAAACGATCGCTTTTGTGAATTCTCAGACGGGTAATCCAGATATCTATTTAATGGATCTGGAGAGCAAAAAAATAACTCGCATAACCAAGCATTGGTCAATAGATACCGAGCCGAGTTGGTCGCCTGACGGAAAAAAACTGCTCTTTACTTCAGAGAGAGGAGGTAGGCCACAAATTTATCAAGTAACTCTGGACACTAGGGCTGTAGAACGCTTAACCTTTGAAGGAATATACAATGCGCGGGCGCAGTACAGTTCTGATGGTAAGTATGTGGTGATGGTGCATCAGGATGGTGGTCCATTTCATGTAGCTGCATTGGATCTTGCTACAAGGCAATTGCGAATTCTGACAGAGACGGACTTGGATGAATCGCCCAGTATGGCGCCTAATGGCACAATGCTCGTGTATGCTACTCAAAATAAAGGTCGTGGCGTGTTAGCTTGGGCATCGGTTGATGGTCAGCTGGCAAGTATCATGCCTGCAGTTAATGGTCATGTCAGGGAACCCGCGTGGTCTCCCTTCATTCGTTGACTGTAGGAGTGGAAGGAGTGCTACTGTTGTTATATGGTAGTGCGTGAATAATTTTTTAAAACAACACCGAATGGGAAAGGAAAATGGCTAAATTTAAACTGCTCCAAGTTGCTGCTTTAACTTTTGCAGTCGTTCTGTCTGGTTGTGCCAACAAAGGCGGCACTGAAGAAAGTACAGGTGCAATGACTGAAACAACTACAGACTCAACTATGACTGAAACACCGATGGATTCTACTGAAGTCGTGATTGAGGATAATGTTACAGAAGCGGATAGTGGCGATACTATGGAGTATGCTGATGAAGTGCAGCGTCCATATGCTTATGTCATTTACTTTGACTTCGACAAAGCAGCTGTAAAAAATGATTTCCGCTCACTGATGGACAAGCACGGTGATTATCTGGCCGCTCATCCTGAAGTAAAGGTTATTTTAGAAGGTCATGCTGACGAGCGTGGTACTCGTGAATACAACCTCGCTTTAGGTGAGCGTCGCGCATACGCCGTTTCTGCATATTTGAAACTTAAAGGTGTGAGCAGCGATCAGATTACTATCGTGAGCTTTGGTGAAGAAAAGCCAATCGATCTGGGTAAAACAGAAGCTGCTTATGCCCAGAATCGTAGAGTAGAGATTAAATATCAAAACTAAATCTCCATATGTCTAAATGGTTTGTTAAAACTATAATATTGGCAACTGCATTCAGCAGTTGCCTTGTATTTGCTGCCCCTCCAGTTGTTCAATCCCAGGCTGATGCGGTTAATAGATCCCAATCCACCGCAAATGCTAGAGCAACCGCTCCGGCGAATGAGCAGGCTTTGTCAGAAATGCTGTATCAAATGCAACAGATGCAGCAGGAGCTGATGACGTTACGCGGAATGGTTGAAGAGCTTTCTTACCAATTACAGCAATCTCAACAGCTGTCGAAAGACCGTTATATCGACCTTGATAGGCGCATATCAGATATTCGGGCGGGTAATATTGGCACCTCTGAGCAATCGTCAAGCAGTGTGGTTTCAGTGCCCGATAGTGATGTAGAACAGAAACAGTATGACCAGGCTAAGGATCTGATTCGGCAAAAAAAATACGACGACGCTGTTGCTGCTTTTACACAATATATCAATGATTACCCTGATAGTTCGTATACGCCAAATGCATGGTATTGGATGGGTGAGGTATATTTGGTGCTTAGGGAGACTGAGAAAGCAAAAGGTGCTTTTCAGGCAGTCGTGGATCAATATCCGGATCATCAGAAATACCCTGACTCGCTTTATAAATTGGCTACCTGTTATGCCAAACTGGATGACGTAACCAAAGCCCGGGAATTATTTGAAAAAGTCATCGATGATTACCCCGGTTCTCAGATTGCCGGCAAGGCGTCTGTTTCTTTAAAAAACCTTAATTGACAAAATTCATGAAAAAAGCAGTTATATTATTGTCTGGTGGTCTGGATTCCGCTACGACACTTTATATGGCTAAAGATCAGGGCTTTGACTGTTATGCTCTCAGCTTTGATTATGGTCAAAAACATAGTTCTGAACTGTCTGCAGCTAAAGCTGTAGCAGAGAGTGCCGGTGTGATTGAGCACAAGGTTATTCCACTGAATCTTCGCCTAATTGGTGGTTCTGCGTTAACTGATGACACTTTAACTGTTCCTGTCGATTCTGATCTGAACAGTTCTGATATTCCCATAACATATGTTCCAGCCCGAAATACGGTCTTTTTATCAATAGCCATGGGTTATGCTGAGGTTATTGGCAGTCAGGATATTTTTATTGGTGTGAATGCGGTTGATTATTCAGGATACCCCGATTGTCGACCAGAGTTTATTCGTGCGTTTGAGATCATGGCTAATCTCGCGACAAAGGCGGCAGTTGAGGGACAAAAGCTTAGTATTAACACGCCTTTAATTGATCTAACCAAGGCTGAAATTGTAACGGAAGGTACAAGGTTGGGGTTGAATTATGCGCTAACAGTATCTTGCTATCAGGCAGATGTTGATGGAAAGGCCTGTGGAGTGTGTGACAGTTGTCGTTTAAGAGCCCAGGGTTTTGCTGATGCAGGGCTGTCGGACCCCACTTTATACCGGTAATTTGGCGAAAATTGTTTGCTTTCAAACACTTAAATAAAATTTTTAAAGATTTTTGCTTGCGAGCTGAGTAAAAATCCATATTATATGCGCCTCCTTCGGGTCGTTAGCTCAGTCGGTAGAGCAGTTGGCTTTTAACCAATTGGTCGGGCGTTCGAGTCGCCCACGACCCACCAATTCTTCATCAACGGCGGATGAAGTTAAGTCATTAATTTTATTGACTTTTTGTATGAAGGAGGTAGAATGCGCCGGCGCTGAGGGTCGTTAGCTCAGTTGGTAGAGCAGTTGGCTTTTAACCAATTGGTCGGGCGTTCGAGTCGCCCACGACCCACCAAATTTAAAAAAAGAGAGCCAAGCTCTCTTTTTTTATGCCTCAAAATAACTTATCTGTACTTTTCTTTATTGGCAGCAAACTTCCACTATCATCATGTTATGATATGACCCTGAGTTATCAGGCGATTTTGCTACTGAGCCGCCGCTGAGTTTGAGCGGTGAAATTCGGGCTGTGGATAGGCGTTGGTTGGAAACAAGTACCCGGTATCGCTGTTAACAGGGTTTATATTTGTTGTGAGAGAGTGAAAAACGAATCTCATTGTCAGTTGTTGTGCTTAAAAGCAATTGGGAGTCTCTGCTAGTGAATACACCTTTGGTAACCATGCATAATATGCAGATCAATTTTGATGTGCCGGTGACTAAACAAGGAACAGAATTATCTGATCGTGAAACTCTGGCATTAAAAGAGGAAATAAAAGCTTTATTGGCAGAAAAGGATGCTGTCTTGGTTGCCCATTACTATACCGATACTTTGGTACAAGAGTTGGCTGATGAAACCGGTGGGTTTATTGGTGATTCTCTGGAGATGGCTCGTTATGGACGTGACGCCAAGGAAAGTACGATTGTTGTTGCAGGTGTTCGCTTTATGGGAGAAACCGCAAAGATTCTGAGCCCTGAGAAAACAATCTTAATGCCAACGTTGGAGGCAGAATGCTCTCTGGATCTGGGGTGTCCTGCTGATGAATTCAGTGCATTTTGTGATGCGAACCCTGATCGTACAGTTGTGGTATACGCAAATACCTCTGCAGCAGTTAAAGCTAGGGCTGACTGGGTCGTTACATCAAGTATTGCCCTTGATGTGGTTGATTACCTCAGTTCTAAGGGAGACAAAGTTCTTTGGGCTCCAGATCAACATCTGGGACGCTACGTGCAGGCCAAAACCGGTGCAGATATGCTGCTATGGAATGGTAGTTGTGTGGTTCATGAAGAATTTAAAGCTCATGGTTTGCAACAAATGAAGGCTATGTTTCCGGATGCAGCTGTTTTAGTTCACCCTGAAAGTGCCGCAGCCATTATCGAGCTTGCTGATGTTGTTGGTTCAACTACGCAGTTGCTGAAAGCCTCCCAGGAACTTCCCAATCAACAATTTATTGTTGCAACTGACCGGGGAATTTTTTATCGAATGCAGAAAGCATCGCCGCAGAAATCCTTTATAGAAGCTCCGACTGCAGGAAATGGGGCAACTTGCAGGAGCTGTGCACATTGTCCCTGGATGGCAATGAATACTTTAGAGCGTTTAAAATCTGTTCTGACAAAAAATGATCAGACCATTGAAGTCGACCCTACTTTGATTGAACGAGCGTTAGTGCCTCTCAACAGAATGCTGTCTTTTGTTAAAGACTAATCGGGATACTGATACGTGTGTTCTCAGACGGATCGTACTTCTGAGAACACGTGTGTCAGAACTGGTATTGTTGAATATCGTATTGCATTTGTTGCAATCTGGCAGAAATTCGGGATTTCTGCTGTCCAGTCCATTGTGATTCTTTTTGAGCTGCCTCAAGATAATTGATAGCCCTTTGTTCTTGGCCGATGAGCCATAAATATTCTGTATTCGCCCTAAGCTCGCCCCAGGCATCTCCGGCTTGTTTTTCAATTAATAGCCTTTTCTCCCAGCCTCTAGGATTATCCGGATGCAGCAATGTTATATTTTTAAGGATTTCCAGAGCACCGATGGTGTCATTCTGTTTTAGATAGATGTTTGCGGCCTGGAATTGAGGGGCCAGGCGATTTGGGTAGTCTTGTCTGAGCTGGTTGATTGCATCTCTTGCTTCGCCTAACTGGCCATTCTGGGTCAGTAGTTTGATACTCAATATGCGGACGAAATAAAATTGGCTATGGTGCTCTGTCAGCTTGGTCAAAAGTTCTGCTGCTTTGGTGGAGTTGCCCTGATCCAGGTACCAGAACGCGCATGCCGTTAGTTTTGCATAAAAATAGTTTGTATCGGCGTTTCCTGAAAGCTGGGTTATCAGATTTTCTCGTTCTTCCTCTGCGGTATGATGAATCATGCTTAAGGACCGTATAAATTCGTATTCACCAGAATCAATTTTGCTATTGCTTGTGTGGTTTTGACTGTAATGTTTTGCATCTGCAATACGGTTTTTTGATAAGGGGTGTGTTTGCAGGTACTCCAGAGCACCGCGGTTATAAAAGCTGGAGTCTTTCATCAGTGTTTCCATCAGATCTGCCATGGCCTCGCTGGAATAGCCTGCTTTCTGAAGTAGGTTTAGTCCTATCCTATCCGCTTCTGTTTCCATTTCCCGGCTGAAGGCCAGAGACTTGTTTACACTGTTTGCCATACTGGCAAACAGTGTAGCCTGTGCTGCTTCTGAATTTTGTTGGGCCAGTACAATGGCTGCAATAAATGCGGCCAGTTGGACTTTATTGGTATTTTTATTGTTGTTTTGCATTCTTGAATAATGACGTTGGTAAAGATGCCCGATCTCATGGGCCAGCACGGAAGAAAATTCAGCTTCGTTATTTGCATTCAAAAAAAGCCCAGAATTGATACCAATGATGCCGCCTGGGACGGCAAATGCGTTCAGGTAAGGAGAATCAATGATGACTGTCGATAACGGACCAAGGGGAGTATCAGTATATTGGGCGATCAGAGACAGTTGTTCAGCAAGGTAGTCATTGGCATAGTTGTTGTCCCATAAGTTTGCTTTTCCCCTAATGTTGCGTAACCACGCATTTCCAAGACTGCGTTCTTGTTCCAGGGTGATCCCTGCCGTTGCACTTCCCATGTTTGGAAGTTCAGCTGCGGCCGAAGAACTTGCCGCCTGTGAGAGCAGAATTATCCATAGAGAAACAAGTATTTTTTTAAACATAACTCTCATTTTACCTTTTCCATCGATATAATCTTCCAGCAACTTTCTGCTGTGGGTCAGTGATGAGTAAAGACAATGCCAATTACGACCTGGATGCCCGCAATCTGAGGTGTCCTCTGCCATTATTAAAAACCAAAATGATGCTTAGCTCGATGAAAGATCGAGAAATTTTAAAGGTTGTTGCAACAGATTCAGGATCTTATAGAGATATTCCTGCCTTTATTAAATCAAGTGTTCATAATCTTATTTCAGTCATATTCCATGAGGATACTCATGAGTATGAGTTTCTTATTGAGAAGAAGGATATTGACAATTCATGATGCATGTTTTTCGCCAGCTGATTAATCGTTATTTTTCCGATGAAGAGGCTGTGGTACTGGCCATGATATTGGCTCTTACCTTGGTTGTAATTTATTGGTTGGGGCAGATATTGGCGCCAATCATTGCAGCAGTGATCATCGCTTATATCATTTCACCGCTTGTCGATCGCCTGGTCAGGTGGAAAGTACCGTATATGCTTGCGGTGATTTTTGTGTTTCTGTTGTTGGTCAGTGTCATTTTATTTCTGATGTTTATGTTATTCCCTCTTGTATTCAGGCAAGTATCGAATCTTGTGTCTGAGGCTCCCAGTATTTATCGCAGTGTTGTCGGTTTGATCGAACGTTTGCCAGAATCCTTTCCGGAAATAGTTTCGCCGGATCTTGTTGGCCAATGGATGTCTTACGTAAACAGTTCTCAGATGGGAGAGAAAGTCGCTGGGTGGGCGGGGCAATTATTTCAACTGTCATTGTCTACCCTGCCAAGTATATTCAGCCTTTCTATTTATTTGTTGATTGTGCCCATTCTGGTGTTTTTTATGCTAAAGGATCGAGCTCATTTATGGGATCAGTTCATCGATTTGCTGCCTCGCAGGCGTAATCTTTTGAACAAAATCGGCATAGAGATGAATCAGCAGATTGCCAATTACGTAAGGGGTAAGGTCATTGAGATTTTTATAGTTGGAGGAGTGACGTTTGTTGTCTTTACTATTCTGGGCATCAAGTATTCGGCATTGCTCTCACTTTTGGTTGGGCTTTCAGTGCTGATTCCATATATAGGAGCAATTGTTGTCACGATTCCCATTGCTTTGATCGGGTTATTCCAGTGGGGGCCTGAAGCTCAGTTAGCATATTTGTTGTTGTTTTACATGATCATTCAGTTTTTGGATGGAAATGTATTGGTGCCGCTGTTGTTTTCTGAAGCCGTGAATCTCCATCCCACTTCTATTATTATTGCAGTTCTGTTGTTTGGTGGTATCTGGGGCTTCTGGGGTGTGTTTTTTGCCATCCCCTTGGCAACGTTTTTTAAGGCGATTTATAACGCATGGCCAAAACATCCGTTAGATAAAGATTCCACCGCAGTTAGCTGATGTTTGTCCGTTTTAGTCCTGGTTCAGATAATCTTTGACAGTAAGCCAGGACTTCATGGACATGCTCTTTGACTGAGATGTCCCGCCATTCCTTTCTGAGAATGCCATCTGAATCTATCAAAAATGTGCTTCTAATCATGCCCATAAACGTCTGGTCCTTCAGTGTTCTGGGTTTGATGACGCCAAATAAGGCGCTCAGGGCCTGGTTTTCGTCTGAAATCAATTCAAACGGCAAAATCTGAGCGGCTTTAAATTGTTCGTGGGACTCCAGTGAATCTCTTGAGACTCCGAATACTAATGTATTGGTAGCCCGGAAGCTGTTGTAGTTTGCTGCAAAATCCTGACTTTCGATGGTACAGCCTGGTGTGGCGTCTTTGGGGTAGAAATACAGGATAACATTGTAACCTTTGAGTGCTGACAGTCGTACATTCTTATGGTTTGTCGCAGGTACAATAAAATCCGGTACCTGTTGATTGATGGTTACGGTTCTCATCGCAAGGCTCCCTGCTCATTAAAAAGACCACTTTACAATGTTCCATCTGGGGCCTGTATCGTACAAAAGTCATACGGTTTCAGATTTTTATACAAGTGACCATGCTGTTTGATCGACTTGTGTATAACCGCAATTATTCTGTGAAATATTAGAGGAAGAAATAGATTTGACTTGAGACATAGGCAGGCCACAAGTACCATTCGTGGCTCAAAAAAGTCGGGAGAATATCAATGTTCAGGGGTAGTATGGTGGCGCTGGTAACGCCTATGTTGGAAGACGGAAGCGTATGCTGGACCAGCCTGGAAAACTTGATTGAATTTCATATTGAAAACGGCACGACAGGTATTGTGGCTGTTGGTACCACTGGGGAATCGGCCACTTTGGATGTGGCTGAGCATACCGAGGTCATTAAATTTACCATTGAACGTGTACGTGGTCGAGTGGCTGTGATTGCCGGTACCGGTGCTAACGCAACGAAAGAAGCGATTCATCTGACTCATTCTGCCAAAAAGCTTGGGGCTGATGGTTGTTTGTTGGTAACCCCTTATTATAACAAGCCTGGTCAGGAAGGCTTGTTTCAACATTATTCTGCGGTGGCGGACGCTGTAGATATTCCGCAAATACTGTACAACGTTCCAGGACGAACTGCCTGTGATTTAAAGGCAGACACTGTCGGGCGGTTGTCAACTCACAAAAATATTGTGGGAATCAAAGAAGCGACGGGTGATATTGGTCGCGCCAAAGAGATTTTAAATCTGGTCGACAGTGAGTTTGATGTACTGTCCGGAGACGATGCAAGCAGTCTTGAGTTTATGAGAGCTGGCGGACATGGGGTGATTTCAGTGACTGCCAACGTCACGCCGAAGGCAATGTCCAGTTTTTGTCAGGCCTGTGCCGAGAGTAATTGGGATCTTGCTGAGAGACTCAATGAGCAAATGATGCCATTGCACAAAAAGTTGTTTACAGAATCCAATCCAATTCCAGTGAAATGGGCAATGGAGGAGATAGGGCTGATTCCATCAGGGATCCGTTTGCCGTTGACCCGACTGGCTGAAAATCATCAGGATATTGTTAGACAGGCTCTCATTCAGGCTGGTGTAATTTAGTGATTAGGCAAATATTAGTAGTGTCGGTGGTGGTTGCGACGCTGGTTGGATGTTCAAATAAACCACGTATGTATGAAGCTGAGCAGGATAAGACGATTACCCTACCTGATGGAGTTGCATTGAATATTGACGATCAGCACATTATCCCAAAAGGGGATAGTTGGCCGGTTGAGCTTAAACGTGCAGCTGCAGATATCCTTCCGCCCATCAGTACTGACCGTGACAATCGTGAGATTGTGCTTAAACGTGACGGTAATGAAAATCCTCTGCTATCGATCAAGGATAACTTTGATAGTGTCTGGGAGGATGTGCTGGCTGCAGGTTCACGTGCCTATGGTGTCACTGATATTGACCGTACCCAGGGCATTATTTTTCTGAATTACTATGATACAGATGATGGTAGTCAGAAAAAACACTGGTTTTTCGGCCGAAAAATCAAAGGTCAATTCAGGTTATCCCTGTTCAGTACAACCGAAGATGTGCAAGTTAGTGTGCAAACGGACTCGGATGAACTGGCCTCTACTGCAACGGCTGAAAAAATCCTGACCGTGATTGAGTCAGAACTGCGGAGATAACTTTCCGGTGCAATTTGCTTCTCTGGGAAGTGGCAGCAAAGGTAACTCCACACTGGTCCGCACTGATCAGGTTGTCGTGATGGTGGATTGTGGGTTCTCTGTGAAAGATGTAGAGCAGCGATTGGCGCGCTTGAGTCTCTCGCCTGCCAATATTGATGCGGTTTTGGTGACTCATGAACATGGTGACCATATCAAAGGCGTTGCTGCGCTTTGCCGTCGCTATGACATTCCGGTATTCAGTTCATTTGGAACCTGGCAGTCTGTTCGGAATGCTTCCGGAGTCCGTCATACGCCGTTTAATCTTATGCAATCGTTTAGTATTGGTGATTTGATGATAGAACCGGTTGCCGTACCACACGATGCCAGAGAGCCTTGTCAATTTGTTTTTCAGGACAACGACCAGCGGCGCCTGGGAATTTTGACTGATTGCGGTCATGTGACTGAACATATGATTTCCAGTTACCAGAACTGTCACTCCTTACTGTTAGAGTGTAATCACGATCTGGAAATGCTGAAAAATGGCCCTTATCCCATGTCGTTAAAACGACGCGTAGGAGGGCTATATGGCCATTTGAACAATGAACAGGCCGGTGAATTTTTAAACCGTGTTGCTCACAATGGATTGCAGCACGTCGTCATTACTCATATCAGTGAGCAAAATAACGAACATGAACTCGCTGTTCACTCTTTAGCAAGAGTAATGACTCATATATCGACATTCCCAGTTATCGATCAGGAAAGCGGGTTGGACTGGCATAATATTCTTTTACCAGATGGGTCTAATAATTATGAAGAAAGGCAAACTACTGTATTCAGGTAAGGCCAAATCTGTTTACGAAACAGAGAATCCTCAGCAGCTCGTTATCGAGTTTCGCAACGATACCTCCGCGTTCGATGGTAAGAAGGTTGCTCAGCTCGATCGCAAGGGGATGGTGAATAACAAATTCAACGCATTCATCATGGATAAGCTGTCCAAGGCCGGTATTGAGACTCACTTTGAACAGTTGTTGTCTGATACCGAGTCTCTGGTCAAAAGAATGGCAATGTTGCCTGTTGAATGTGTGGTCAGGAACCGAGCTGCCGGAAGCCTGGTGCGTAAACTGGGGGTTGAGGAAGGTCGCGAACTCAATCCGGCAGTGTTTGAGTTTTTCTATAAAAGTGATGCCCTCGGGGATCCAATGATCAATGACAGCCATATCATTACCTTCGGTTGGGCTACGGCCAAACAGATCGAGCAGATGAAAGCCATCACCCATCAGGTTAACCAAGTTCTGTCCAAGTTGTTTTTGGATGGTGGCCTTATTCTGGTGGACTACAAGTTGGAGTTCGGAGTTTATGAAGGGCGAGTGTTGTTAGGTGATGAGTTTTCTCCCGATGGTTGTCGTTTATGGGATGCCAGCACGATGGAAAAAATGGATAAGGATCGTTTCCGTCAGGACCTCGGCAATGTCATTGAAGCCTATGAGGAAGTTGGCAAAAGAATTGGAGTCAGCTTTTAGTCAGGTTGTTTGTGTTATCTGTGGCACTGACAATCTGTTTACGGTAATAGGAAGAAGAATGAGAACGATACCTGTATTTGCAGTAGTTGGCATATTGACGTCTACTGTATCGGCAGCACCATTAGTAGATGTTGATCTGGGAATTGGTGCTTGGGCCCCTGGAATATCCGGCAAGATAAATGCTTCTAATGATCAAAAGATTGATCTTGATAAAGATCTGGGACTGGAGGCTGACAAAGGCTTGTATCTATATGCGGAAGTGGATCATCCGATTTTCTTCCTGCCGGATTTTAAAGTGCGGTATCAATCATTGGTTGCCGATGGCAGTGGTACCGTAAATGTGACTACAGAGTATGCAGGAGTCACGCTGAATAAAGATGAGAAAGTCGATACCAAATTTGATCTTTCTTATACTGACTTTATTTTGAATTACGAATTGCCTGTTCCCAGTGTCGACGTTGACCTGGGAGCCAACTTCCGTTGGGTGGATGGAAAATTTACGGCTAATGATGAGTCTGGCAATGTTTCCATCGTTCTTCCTATGGCTCATCTTGCGGCCGAGCTGCAGGTGGACAGTATCAGTCTGGCCTTGGGAGGAGAGTATAATTTTCTGCCGTTAGGAGATGGGTCGTCCGTCTCTGATTACAACGTTTATGCGAAATACTACCTGCCTTTGCCTGGTAGTTTCATTGGTAGGCTGGGTGTAGAGCTTGGTTATCATGACTTCACTATGGATGTTGGTGATGAAGTATTTGGTGCAGATACTGCCAAATATGCGTCTAACGTCACTGCTAAGGGTGTGTATATGGGAGTTGCAGCCTCGTTCTGATGTTTGACAACTGACACTTGATAAAAAAGGGCAACTTATTAAGTTGCCCTTTTTGCTTTCTTATCGTAGCTAGTCACTGATTTGTTTCGCATCTCTGACAGTTTCTGTTCCGGCAATCATTGCAACAACTTCCCCTTTTCTAACCAGAGCCAAGTCATGAATACCAAACAATAGACCTGTAGTTCCAGCTACTACTGGTATGCGTTGGTTTGCTTTATCATTATCTATCAGAATAATTTCAGCGATCTTTTCACCTTTTTGGACAGCATCACCTGGCTGACAGGTGTAATTTATAAAACCTGGAGTCGTATTGGTGACCACGTCAATTTGCTCGAGTCTGGAAATCTGCAGTTGAACATCGCGAAATTGCTTACTACCTGCAATTAGTTCCTGATTGATCAGGAACTGGATCAGGTTTTGAGAATCCATGTCTGCGAGGGTGTCATTAACGTCAGCCTTTCCACGCAATTCTACAGTGGCTGAAAAGCAGGCAAGTGGGATGTCGTATTCAGTGAATTGCTTTTGTAGCCATATCCAAGGTTGGACGTGTACGCCGTCAAAAGCATTCTGCTCCAAAACATCCTCTAGGATGTAAACGGGGAAGTCCAAACAGCTTGCCAATTGTTTTCCTGTATCTTGTAGATGATCCGAGCTGTATATGTGTCCCAGAGCTTTTTTATCGCAATGTAAATCCAATACGTAATCTGCCTGCAGAGAAATTGACAGTATCAACTTATGCAGACACTGCAGTTCGGTCACTTCTGGAAGCTCGGAGACCTGTTGCAAAATGGCAGCTCGAATTCGCTGTTTGTTTTGGTTCCTGTCAGTAGATAGTTGAGGTTTGAGGGTTTCTGCCAGAGATTCCAGATCCAGTTGAAAACCGCGATTAAAGTTCTGTCCATTCTCTCTGTTTAACCGGCCAAGAGTGTAGCCATAAAAATGCTGGTCGAGACCGATAGGATTGGCGTAGGGCAGAATGCGGAAGTTGGCGATTAATTTGTTGTCTGCTTCCAACTGTTCTAGTAGAGGTACTAAATGCTGTATGGTCAGTATTCCTGGCCATTCGTCGGCGTGAAGTCCAGCCTGTATAAAGACTACAGGAGCTGATTGGGTTGTGTTGAATTGATATTCAATCAGTTCTCTGTGTGTACCGATCGAACTGTTTGGGATTGTATGATGTATGACCTGCATGTCTGTATTCCAGGAAAACGAATCGTATTAGGATGATACCGGTTGTCACGGTGTGCAGGGAAGTGATTGAGCTCTTTTAGTGATGGTCTGAAAGCTGAATTTTCGTGATGATGATTGAACGGTGAGAACAGGTAATATCAATATGTTAAACAAGGTATTGTTATCTTCAGCAGTCAAATCGATTGAGCAACAATGGGCACAGACATCAGGACAGTCGACCTACGTGTTGATGCAACGCGCTGGCGAGGCAGCTTTTCGATTGATTCGACAACAGTGGCCGGAATCCTCCCGATTTTGTGTGGTAGCCGGAACAGGTAATAATGGTGGTGACGGTTATATTCTGGCCATGTTGCTCAGGCAGGCTGGTTTTTCGGTAACGCTGATCAGTGCCGGTGAATCTCATCAGAGAGGGGATGCAGAGCGTGCCAAAGGTGAGTATTTGAGAAGTGGCGGAGTTACCGAGATGTTCTTTCCGGATGGATCACAACAGTATGATCTGATTGTTGATGCCTTGCTCGGTACGGGACTACATGGAGAGGTCAGGCCCAAATACATTCCATTCATTAACTTTATCAACAACAGCCAAAGCCCTGTTTTGTCGTTGGATGTACCAACCGGTATCGATGCAGATAAAGGCCATTTCAGTCAACATACTGTTCAGGCAACTGCAACGTTAAGCTTTATTGCCTATAAGCCCGGGCTGCTTAGTGGAAAGGCTAGAGCGTATTGCGGCGATCTGCATCTGGCTTCCCTGGATGTTGAGGTTTCATCCGTTCAAAGTACTTTGGAGTATCGTGAGGGGATCTGTCTGAGCCGGTATCGTCGTGATCCAGCAAGTCATAAAGGTCTTTTCGGGTGCGTAAATGTTGTCGGTGGAAGTCTTGGTATGGGAGGGGCTCTTATTCTGGCGGCAGAAGCCGCTGCCCATATGGGAACCGGTTGGGTAATGGCCGCAACGGATACTCAGCATTTGTCGGCGCTGTTAACCCGTAATCCCGCTATCATGGCTAGAGGCTGGGATGAAGATGACAACCTGATGGAAAAAACCACCGTTGTTGTTGCTGGCCCCGGCATGGGAAGGGGCGAGTTTGCGACCCATTACCTCGAAAGATTGCTGTCACAGGCTCAGCAGAAACGGTTGCCTGTCGTCTTGGATGCAGATGGCCTGTTCTGGCTGGCACACCAACCACGGAAATATGATTATTGGGTTTTGACTCCTCATGATGGTGAGGCTGCACGTTTGTTGGGGGTCAGTGTATCGGAAATCCAGGCTGACAGGGTTCGTTGGGCCACTGCGATTCAGAAAAAATACGGTGGTATCTGTGTGCTGAAAGGACTGGGTTCGATTACCTGTGACGGTCAAAGAAGTGTGTTCAATGGATCAGGTAATGCGGGGATGGCCAAGGCTGGGTCCGGCGATGTACTGGCCGGGATGATCGGTGGTTGGCTCGCCAGAACCGGACGATTTGATATTGATGTTGTCAGTGAAGCGGTGTGGATGCATGGCCGCAGTGGCGAGTTTGCCGCTCTTAGATTTTATCCGGAAAGTATGCAGGCTGGAGATCTCATTGCTGTATTACCGGAAGTCTGGCGCGATCAGTCTTCGGGCTGATCAGATATCACTATGCATGAGCGCTTCCCATAGCAGCCGCACTCCCAGACCGATCAGTAATACCCCAAAGATGCGGTCAAGCCAGATTGATGCACGTTTAAGACGATCCAGTAGCCGGGAATTTGAAAACAGACCAGCAACCAGAAGATACCATAGTGTATCGATAGCCGCTGCGGTGAGGGCATAAACCATTTTTTCCCCAAGCGGGCTGTTGGTGGAAATAAACTGGCTGAACAGGGCAATGAAGAACAATGCCACCTTAGGATTAAAAAAAGCGATGAGGAAACCGTTTCTGAATCCCTGATTGACTGATTCCGGAACCACGCGGTGGGCATCATCAGTCTGAGCGCTTTTGATGACTCCCAGGCTTTTAAGGCCCATCCATAGCAGAAACAGGGCACCGGCGATTTGCAAGGTATCAAACAGCAGCGTGGAAGTGGTAATGATGATGGCAAGACTACTCATTGATATGAGTGCGTAGATCCCGATTCCCATGCCATGGCCGATCGCCGTTTTTATGCCATTTTGGCGCCCTCCTGACAACGTGTTCTTTATCACCACGGCCAAGCTGGGTCCTGGAGACATTGCACCTAAAATGCAGATGGTGGCAACTGTCAACCAAGATGAAAGTGTCATTACAACGTTTTCTCCGGAAATGGGAACTGCATTGTGAAATATTTGCCGATGCTTTTAAAGTATCATCCAAGGAGGAGCTTGATTTACCCAGGATTCTGGTTAAATGGAGTGTAAAGAGAAAGAAGTGATGAAAATGATTTTATCGGTCTGATCAGCTTTCGTTATATTATCAAACTCTGATATCGATAGCTCACCGATGCCAACTAGCGGTGACTCCATGTAGAATCTTGGTTTGCCTCCCATAACTGCATATCACTCGGGTGTTACTGATTCAAACCAGAAAATTAAAAGGACAGACTTACTCATGTTGCGCTGGATACAGGAAAAATATGACGGCATTGTTTTGGACAACGCCATCTGGATATTGGTTTTGCTTGCTGTAGTGACAGCATTTATGGGTTATAGCGCCCGTAATTTTGAACTCGATGCATCACCGGATACATTGGTTCTGGAAGGCGATCCTGATTATCGTTATTTCCGCGAGATTTCTGAACGCTATGGCGCCAGCAGTTTCATGTTTATGACTTACACTCCCCAGGCGGCTCTATTTTCTCCTGAATCACTTAAAGAACTGACAAAACTGCGTGACGAATTACGAAAAATTGATGGGATTCAGTCAGTTGTAACCGTAATGGATGTACCGCTGTTGTCAAATCCGCCAGTGCCTCTGGATCAATTGGTATCGAATATCAAATCGTTGGAAGATCCGGAAACGAATATTGAAATGGCCAAGCAGGAGCTGGCTAACTCTCCCCTGTATGTTAACTTGCTACTCAATCTGGATTACAACACTACGGCACTGCAGATCAACTTTCCAGTGGACGAGGTGTTAAGTAATTTACAGGACACACGCCAAACATTGTTGGATAAAAAATCTGATTCTGAGCTAAGTAATGAAGATATCCGGCAGTTGAATCAGCTGAATATTCTAATCAAAGAACGCAACAAATTACTCTCGAAAAAGCTTGGCCAACAAATTGATCAGATCCGAGCCATTATGAAGAAATATAAGGACCATGCTGAACTGCATATCGGTGGGGTACCTTTGCTTGCGGATGATATCGTCAGCTACGTTCGATCTGATCTGATGGTCTTTGGTCTCGGCGTATTGGTTCTACTGATTATAACCCTGGGGATGATTTTTCGTCGTATTCATTGGGTGATCGTACCCATGGCGGCTTGTGCAGATGTTGTTGTCATTATGATGGGAATGCTGGGGTCCATGCACTGGCAGGTTACCGTCATTTCGTCGAATTTTATTTCGTTGCTACTAATTCTGACTTTGTCGATGACGATTCATTTGATTGTCCGCTATCGTGAGCTGTTAAAACGACACCCTGAATGGGAGCAGCGGGCTATCGTCAGTGCGACGGTTCGTCAGATTTTTATTCCCTGCCTGTATATGGCATTGACGACTGGTGTCGCATTTATCTCTTTGATTGTCAGTGGAATCAGGCCGGTCATTAATTTTGGCCTGATGATGACAGCCGGTATTCTGGTGGCATTCGTCGTGGCTTTTACGTTCCTGCCTGCAATGATGATGTTAGTTGGTAAAGATGAACGTGAAGCAAAAGATGCGAGCAATGTTCCGTTCAGTCAGTGGTTTGCCAACCTGACCATACGCCATGGCACTAAGGTGCTTGTAGTCAGTGTTTTTGTTGCGGGAATGACGGTAATTGGTATTTCCCGACTGGTCGTGGAAAATTCATTTATTGATTATTTTGCTGAGGACACGGAGGTTTATCAGGGCTTAAGTGTGATTGATCAGCGTTTGGGAGGCACCACACCGTTGGATGTGTTGATCGATTTCCCTGGTTCTGAGATCGTGCGACATAAACCGGCAACCGAGTCCGAAAAGAATAGCGGTGATAATGATGGATTTGTTGATGAAGATTTTTTTGGTTCAATGGATGACGTTTCAGACTTTGAATCGGATTTTGGTGGCGATAAAGACCCGGAAAAATACTGGTTTACTGCTGATAAAATTGCAGTTATCAAACAAGTGCATAGCTATCTCGATAGCAACCCTGACATTGGCAAAGTCTTGTCTCTGGCAACGATGATTGAAATTGCGGAATCATTTAACAACAATAAACCGTTGACGGATGTTCAGTTGGCCTTACTGTATTCCGTGATCCCTAAAGAGTTTAGAAAGCTTGTTATAGATCCTTATGTGTCTGTCGAGCATGGGCAGGCACGTTTTAGCCTGCGAGTGATTGACAGTAAAAAAGAGTTGAACCGAAATCAACTATTGAAGCAAATCAAGAAAGATATAAGTGAAAAACTGGGCATAGCTCCTGAACGGATACACCTTTCTGGTTTGATGGTGCTTTACAATAATATGTTGCAGAGCTTGTTCAGCAGTCAGATAAAAACTCTCGGACTGGTATTCGTGGCCATTATGTGCATGTTCCTTGTCTTGTTCCGTTCATTGAAACTATCGTTGATTGCCATGGCTCCAAATCTTCTGGCGGCGACTTTTGTGCTGGGAATTATGGGATGGGCATCGATCCCTCTAGACATTATGACCATTACCATTGCTTCGATAACGATTGGTATGGCTGTGGACAACACTATCCACTATATCGTCAGATTCAGAGAAGAATTTCAACTGGATCACAATTACATGGCCACCTTGAAACGCAGTCACTCAACAATTGGGCGAGCGATGTTCTATACCAGCCTGTCCATTATTATCGGTTTTTCCATTCTTGTGCTTTCAAGTTTCAGACCGACGATTTATTTCGGTTTTTTGACGGCACTGGCTATGTTCGTGGCTCTGGTGGGATCGTTGACTTTGCTTCCGCAGCTGTTGATTTTATTTAAGCCATTTAAGTCTGATGCAGTGAGGTCTGTTGACCATTAACTTGTTGGTAACACGGAATAGAGTGTGAGGCATTTTTGACTGATTTGTGGTGCTTAAATGGTCGACTCGAACAAATCGAGCCGGCCATTTATTGTTTTGATATCTTATGTGGATATCTTTCCAGTGGTGGCTGAAAATCTGGTTATTTGTTTGAACGACCATTTGCCAGTTCGAGGCGGCGATAAAAATCCTCCATGATGGCCTGATACATTTTATAGCCGAGGTGTTGGTCCTCAACGCCTTTATCAATACTTGGGTTGTCATTAACCTCAATAACCATGATCCGCTCTCCGGACTGCTTGATATCCACACCAAATAAACCATCGCCCATGCATTTGGCGGCTTTCACTGCGGCCTGAATGACTTTTTTGGGAACCTGATCTATGGCAAAGGCATCAGCAAGACCGGATTGATCATAGGGTTTACGGGCACCATGGTTATAGATTTGCCAATGACCTTTGGCCATAAAGTAACGACAGGCAAAAAACGCCTGCTCGTTTAGTACGCCGATTCGCCAGTCAAAGTCAGTGGGAACAAATTCCTGTATCAGGATAATCGCTGACGATTCCAACATTAGGGTCATTTTGGTTTGCAGCTCTTCAGCTGTTCTTGCTTTTTCAACGCCGATGGAAAATGCGCCATCCGGAATCTTCACAATCGCCGGCAAACCGATCTGCTCGATAATCTTGTCTACATCGGGTAAACGATGTTTCATTAATAACAGAGACTTGGGAGTGGGGACTTTGTTTCTGGTCAGAACTTCATGAAGGTATACTTTATTTGCGCACGTCAGGATCGCCGAAGGGGAATCAATGACCACCAGGTTATTTCTTTCTGCAATCTGGGCGCAGCGATAAGTATCATGTGTGACCGACGTAGTTTCGCGAATAAACAATGCATCGTACTGAGGAATTCGATCCGCATCCCGAGTAGTAATGAAATCAACATCCAGACCTGTCTCTTTGGCTGCTTTTTCAAAAAGTTTTAGAGCTCCCTGGTTGGATGGTGGCAGTTGTTCGTCGGGATTGACCAGAATTGCCAGATCATACTGATATTTACGGGAACTGCTTTTGCGCCATACCTTACGACTGAAAATATCCAGAGCATCGGCAAACAATGTTTGCTGGTGATCGTCCAGCTGATCTATTGAAATGATCGAGACATCTTCCAGTGACCAGATGTGTTTGCTTAGTCGTTTAAAGTGAGTTCTTAGGGCAGGAAAACGAAAGCGCTCAAACAAATGTCTGGTAAGTGCATTTAATTCTTTTATAGCACTCTTACCGAAAAATATTTCCAGTTCAAACTGATGATCGTTAGCATAATTTTCCAATAACTTTCCGTACTTTCGTTCCAGTACATTACCTTTCTCATAATTGTGAAATTCGGTGATGGAGCGTACCGATGGAAACGGCAGTTCACCACGAGCCTCCGCCAGTAGAGAACCGTAATATCCACTGCTCTGATAACTGAAGTCCCGGCACAGGTTAATGACATAACCAATACCCGGCATTGGTGCTGCAAGATAATCGTTGATTTCGGTAACGTGTCTGTCTTGATAAAATGGTGTCCAGTCAGACAATTGATCCACCAAGATCAGTAGTGATTTCATAAATATGCCTTTCAGTTAAAACAGATGAGCGTAATCCTGTTCCAGCTTTTCAAATGACAGGTTACCAATGAATTTACCGAAACTCAGCCATGCTGCCACACCTCTAAAGTCTGAAAAATGGGGTGGAATAAATGACGGAGTCATGATGGTCCCGTTATCCAGCAGTTCGGCGTAACTTTTAAAGTCATCAAGATTAATCTTTCCACACATTAGAATAGGTAATCGATCTATTTTGCCCAACTGTATTGCCACTCTGATCAGATTGTAGACCAGTACAAATCCCTTAATATAAGAGATATCTTTGGTGAACGGCAGACCTGTCGGAATGGAACCACGGAAAGCTCTGCTGGTAATGGTAAAGGCGTCCAGGCAGGGCATACCTTTGTCGGTAAAATAGCGATAAATCTCTATGAAATCAGCCCCATCAGTGGCCATTGTCGCGGCACGAATACGGCTGACCAGTTTACTCAGGCGTTCGGGGGTAGAATGCAGTGTGATAATTTCGGTTAATACTGCCAGACCTTCCTGGGTAACAGTTGCCGAAGGTGTTCCCTTGGCCAAAGCTTTTAAATACGGTTGGCTAAGACCGTTATAAGTTGTACCCAAATGAATCCAGCCTTCGTGTACTTCGAGAATTTCCAGCTCTCTCATAGAAAACATGGCATCTTTATTTATTTTGATAGTATCGCTTCCAGCTGCGGCGTCAGAAACGATGCCATCACTGATTACTACTTTAACCGGAATGCCTTTCATACTGGTGTTAAGTTTGTCTGCCAATATGACCACAGCTTCTTCTGCAGTGAGTTTTTTTTCGTCCTGTGGCAAAAAGTCATGACGCATGCCCTCCAGTACTTTTTCCAGCATGATACCCAGTTCTGCCAGCGATGGTTCGCCCGGGTGGAAGATATCATGAGCACCACCGTACAGCTCTGTCGATAAGGCATGAAAAGCGGGAGTTCCACGTGCTTCGATCATCCTCAGAACAACCCTGAACTCCCGACACATTTTAATGAGCAGCGCACCGGCTGGATTTAGTTGTCCGAGCTTTTTGGATATTTCAGTTTCCAAGGCAAAAAAATCATGCTGCAGTTGTTGGGGGTTATAACCTAGATTTTTGCTTAAATAGGTATCTTGGTTGACCTCTGGCAGCATCTTGCCTTCATGCTTTAGAAACTCGTGCCGGATATTAGCTGGCCAATTGATAGAGTCGAGAATACGAATCGGGTTCTGCAATGAATTGAGTTTTTCAGACAGTTCTTTAACGATCTGATTGAAATCAGTCAGTACGTTCATTGTGTGCTCTATGGCAGCAGTCAGTTTGGAAATTATCGACCATTTTTAAAAAAAGGAAATAATTATTACTGAACTGGAGCAAATGCCAGGCTTATAATTTATCGGCTGATATTTCTGTTTTGGAATTCATATGGATGCTATCCGTGCCGCTGACGGCAGCGACATTACCGGTCTGGTCAGGCTGGAAAACATGGTGTTTGACAGTGATCGTCTGAATGCCAGGCGATTTCGCTATTTTCTCCACAATGATAAGAGTGAATTATGGGTGATGGGCAAGCCGGTGAGCGCATATGCGTTAGTGATGTTTCATCGCGGCACGGGCCTGGCGCGACTGTATTCCATTGCGGTTCATCCAGATAACCGGGGCCAGGGAATTGCTTCGCTTCTGCTGGAACATATTGAGCAGAGAGTGCTTGCCCGAACCAGTCTGGTATTGAGGCTTGAAGTGAAGGTTGATAATGAAGCAGCCATTCGTCTGTATCAAAAACGTGGCTATAAGAAAGTCGCTGATTTGAGCCATTACTACGAAGATGGCACCGATGGTTTGAAAATGGAGAAGCGGCTTCAACCGATTGTCAAAGTGCCGGAAAACGTTTGTTATTACCCTCAAAGTACCCCCTTTACCTGTGGGCCAGCTTCTCTTCTGATGGCCATGCACAGCCTGAAACCCACAGTAACTATCAGTGCTATTGAAGAGTTAAACATATGGCGGGAGTCAACGACGGTGTACCTGACCACCGGTCATGGCGGCACCTCTCCGCAGGGACTGGCATTGGCTGCGAAAATTCGTGGCTTTGATGTGGAGTTATGGCTTTCATCAACGGAAGTGCCATTTTTAAATTCCGTGCGGGATGCGCACAAAAGACAGGTGATTACTCTGGTGGCAGAGGACTTTGATCGCCGATGTCAGCAACAGGGAATCATTCCACAACCCTTTCCGGCCAGCCTCGATAAAATTGAAGAAACATTACGTGATGGGGGGCGAATATTGTTGTTGATCAGCACTTACCGTTTGAATCGCAATAAGGCTCCTCACTGGATCTGGCTAGTTGCCATGAACGATGAATATGCTTTTGTGAATGATCCGGATATTGATGACGATCAGGACAGCTTCGATAATTCTTTTGTGCCAATCTCCAGGCTTAACCTGAATAAAATGATGCAGTATGGAAAAAATCAACTGAAAGCTGCTGTGATTCTCAGGTCGGCAATTGGAAGTTGATTGATTATAGAGAAGAGGCCCGAACCATATCGTTCGGGCCGGTAGGTACTGTTATTCGAGGGCGAACTGGTCGGCCTGGATCGCAGTCAGGGCGATGGTGTAGACAATGTCCTCAACCAAAGCACCTCGGCTAAGATCGTTCACCGGTTTTTTTAATCCCTGCAGCATGGGGCCAATACTGACAACATTGGCGCTTCGTTGTACCGCTTTATATGTTGTGTTGCCGGTATTCAGATCCGGGAATACAAATACCGTGGCTTTTCCGGCGACCGGGCTGTTTGGTGCTTTGGATTTTGCCACACTGGAGATTGCGGCAGCATCGTACTGAAGTGGTCCGTCGATAATCAGGTCAGGTCGTTTTTCTTTGGCAAGACGAGTTGCTTCACGCACTTTTTCGACATCGGTACCGGAACCTGATCCACCCGTGGAGTAACTGATCATCGCGATACGCGGCTCGATACCAAATGCCTTCGCGGAATCTCCGGACTGAATTGCAATGTCCGCCAGTTGTTCTGCCGTAGGATCAGGATTGACCGCACAATCGCCGTAGACCAATACCTGATCAGGCAGCAACATGAAAAAGATCGAGGAGACCAGCGCGGCATCAGGTTTGGTTTTGATCAGCTGAAGGGCCGGACGAATGGTATTCGCAGTGGTATGAACCGCACCGCTGACCAGGCCATCGACTTTATTCTGCGCCAGCATCATCGTACCTAATACCACGGCATCTTCCAGCAGGCTTTCAGCCATCGCTTCAGTCATCCCTTTGGCCTTACGCAGTTCTACCAGTGGTGCAACGTAATGACTGCGGATACTCTCCGGATCGATGATTTCCACGCCATCGGGGATTTCGTATCCCTGACTGCCGGCAAGACGTTGTATTTCCTGTTCCCGGCCAAGTAGCACGCATTTGGCAATTCCCTTACTGGCAGAAATACAGGCTGCCTGGATCGTTCTTGGTTCTTCACCTTCAGGCAGGACGATACGCTTGTGCGCATGATTGGCACGTTTTACCAGCAAATGACGGAAAGCAGGTGGCGACAGCCGTACTTCATGAGGCAGCTTCCCACGTTCAGCCAGCCATTCCGTTTCCAGCGATTGGGCCACAGCATCCATCACGGCTTCCATCCGCGTGACGTCGTCTGCCGGTACTTCTGTACTCATTTCATTAAGCAGTTGGGCTGTGACAAATGTATTGGTACTGGTCAGCATGATTGGCAGGCCGGTATTGATCGCACTTTGGCACAGATCAAAAATACGGCTGTCGGGTACCAAGTCGCCAGTAAACAGAACCCCGGCCAGCGGCACCCCATTCAGTACGGACAGCGACGAAGCGATAAAAATATCCTCACGATCACCAGGGGTGACCAGCAGAGTTCCGGCCTTTAAGGTGTGTATCATATTTGGCACGGTGCGCGCTGCCAGAGTAATCGAGTTCACGCGGCGTTCGCGATAGTTACCTTCAGAAATGATTTTGGCACCAAGGTGGCTGGCGATGTCATAAGTTCTGGGGGCAACCAGAATCGGATTCCAGTGAATGATGCCCAGGCAACGAAATGTTGGATTATCAAATACTGGTAATTTCCGTTTTACGTCATCCAGTGTGTATTCCCGAACCTCGATGTTTTCTTCTTCATCCCGGGCCTGTACCTGCTGATGATCCAGTGGTGGTGCACCGACTTTGTTAAGAATACAACCAAGCAGTTTTGGGTTGGTCAGGCCGCCAAACAAACTGGCGGTCATTTTGATCCGGTCATTCAGTTGGGCTGACGAATATTGGTTTTTAGCTGCCACCAGAATAATGTCACTGTTAAGTGTTTTGGCAATGACGGAATTTAGCCGGGCAATATAGTCTTCATTGACCAGGGGAACCAATCCTTCTACAACCACTACATCAGCGTCCTGGGATGACTGTTGATAGATACTGATGATTTCTTCCATCAGTTGGTCTTCATGACCCAATGCCATTTGTTGTTGGGCATAAGTGAGACCTAAAGGGGTTGCAGGTTGCAGCCCCACTGTTTCCCGGATTAAATGGGTGGAGCGTTCCGGACCGATATCCTTACCAAATACCTGGGCAATCGGTTTACAAAAGGCAACCCTGACACCTAAGCGATCAAGGGCGCGAACCAAGCCCAGACAGACTGAAGTCAGACCTGTACCAGATGTCGTGGGCGCGATAAAAAAACTATGCACTTAACGTTTCTCCAACTTCTATTTGGTTAATCTCAGACAATCCATGGCAATCATCAGCTCTTCATTAGTTTGAATGATGATTGCGGGAGTGCTGTTTGCTTTGGTGATCAGGCCGTTACTCTGTTTGCCGTTTGCCTGGTTGTATTCCGGCTCTATTTCAAATCCCAGAATGGCCAGGTTGTTCAAGGCCTGAGCCCGTACCGGTTCAGAGTTTTCGCCGATACCACCTGTAAAAATGAGCGCGTCCAGCCGGGTCAGTGATGCTGAAAGGCCGGCAATTTGCCGCGCCAGACGAAAACAAAAAACATCAATGGCGAGGCCTGCCTGCTGGTTACCGTTGTCTCGTGCCTCTACCAGAGTGCGCATGTCGTTACTCAGTTCAGATAGCCCCAATAGTCCGGATTCTTTATTTAACATATTGGTTATCTGTTCGATGGACCAAGACATTTTCTTGGCCAGGAACTGATGCAGGCTTGGATCAACGTCGCCGGAACGAGTTCCCATCATCAAGCCTTCGAGTGGCGTTAGTCCCATGGTTGTATCAACGCAGTGTCCGTTAATAACTGCCGCCGCACTGCATCCATTTCCCAGGTGTGCACTGATAACCTGATGATCATTGGGATCCAGGCCTAACTGCTGAACAGCTTCGTTAACCACATAGCGGTGGCTGGTACCATGTGCACCATAACGACGAATGCTGTGATCTTTATAGAGATTGTAGGGAATAGGATAAAGGTAAGCTTTTGGTTCGAGCGTCTGATGGAAGGCGGTGTCAAAAACCATTACCTGTGGCAGGGCGGGGAACAAGGTGCTGATAACCTTGATTCCAAGGACAGCAGCTGGATTATGCAGCGGCGCGAAATCGTTATACTGTTCCAGCTTGCTCAGGTTTTCCGGGGTTACGACGATGGAGTCTGAAAAGGCCTCACCACCGTTTACAACCCGGTGTCCAACTACAGCGACATCCTCGAAGCTCAAGCCGAAATCTGCCAGGGAATTACATAAAGTACTGATGGCCGTTTCATGATCGGCTGAGGGAATCTGTTTTGTTGTTTTGTTGTTCTGAGTTTTAAAGGTAATTTCGGCATCTACCTGCCCAAGTCTTTCGGCAATACCGGAAAGCAATAAATCATGAGATTCGGCGTTGAATATTGAAAACTTAAAAGATGAGCTACCGCTGTTGAATACCAATACCTGTTGGCTCATTAATGTATTCCTTAGTTTTGATACAGAAGACAGCCGCCTAGGCGACTGATGGATTATGTAGAGCTTCTGGTGTGAAAAATTTTCCAGAGTGATCCACTGATGAATATACAATCAGTATAGTATAGGTATGGGAAGCAATCTCAATAGTGACATAAGGCAAACGATGACCAGACTGACAGCCATATTTTTATTTTTGACAGCCTGTTGTACCGGAGCCTGGACTCAGGCTGTGTCGTATTCTGGCTATATGATTCAGGGTGGACATATATACGGTCATACTGATCCAGGAGCAGTTGTCCGCTTTGATGAACGGAATATCCCGGTGAATGCACGCGGCCACTACTTTATTGGGTTTGGGCGGGATGAAATGCTGCAACACACATTGGCCATTACATCGCCCGATGGAAGAACGGAAAATTCCAACATCACCCTGGAGCCGGGGACATTCAATATACAACGATTGACCGGCATTGCTCCGAATATGGTGAACCCTCCCGAAGCAGTGAAGGCGCGTATTGCCCGGGAGATCGAAGAGGTCTTTCTGGCCCGGTCAGAGTATCGAGAAGACGATGCTTTTCTGCAGCCATTTATATGGCCGCTGTTTGGACCGATTACTGGTGTTTATGGCAGCCAGCGGTTTTACAACGGTGAACCTAAAAATCCTCATTTTGGTGTGGATGTCGCCCGTCCGACAGGAACACCTGTGTATGCACCAGCCAACGGTATGGTTGTCCTGGCTGAGCCGGATTTATATTTCAGCGGTGGTACGGTCATTATTGATCATGGTTTTCGACTGAGTTCCACATTGATGCACCTCAGTGAAGTTTCTGTGCAAAAGGGGCAGCAGATTGTTCAGGGGCAGATGATAGGTCGTGTTGGTGCGACAGGCAGAGTGACAGGGCCTCATTTAGATTGGCGCATGAACTGGCAGGATGTCCGTATCGATCCGGCCTATCTGGTTCCGGATATGAAAGATATTTGCGATGTGCAAAATTTTCAGAGCCGCAAACAGAATGTGATTCTGATTCATGGTCTGGGGCGAACCAGCCGTTCCATGCAGTCGATGCAGCGCTTTTTACAAGACCAGGGTTACAATGTCTGCCGTATCGATTACCCCTCCCAAGAATACCCTGTTGAAACCCTGGCTTCTTATCTGAGTAACTCGATTGCACGTATAGAGCGCCACAACTCACAGCCCATTCATCTGGTGACCCATAGTCTTGGCGGTATTCTGGCCCGTTATAGCTTGCAATATATGTCCCTGCCGGCGAACAGCCGTATTGTGATGCTGAGTCCACCGAATCATGGCAGTGAAATCATTGATCGCTTTCAGAAGTGGAAGCTGTTCAGTCGGATTATGGGGCCTGCGGCATTGCAGCTGTCGACCGCTACGGACAGCCTTCCAAATATGATTCCGGGAATAAAAGCGGAGTTTGGCATTATTACGGGTTCTGATAGTTCGGACCCTTGGTTCAATTGGTTGTTTGATGAGACTACGGATGGAAAGGTGACGGTAACCTCGGCGCGACTGGCAGGTATGAAAGACTTCCTGGTTTTGCCAGTTGGGCACACCATGATCATGAATAACCAGCGGGTTCAAAAAGAGACACTATTCTTTTTGCGTCACGGACGTTTTATGCCGGATTAATGACGGGTAGGCTTACGAATTATTGTTTTGCCCAAAAAAGGGGCTTTTAGTTCTATTTTTGTGCACAAATAATCGGTGGTATAAGTTAATCAGTTAGCTATATTTGCCTAAGCTCTTGTTTTCCTGAAGTAAAAAAGGAATAGTTGCTGTGACTCCGAATACTTTGTGTTCGACCAATATGTAGCTTTTGAGTCTGTAGTGTGTACAGATAAAAGCTAAAAAGCACTTAACAATAACAATAATAGTAATGCTGACAAGCTGAACATAATGTCTGAAAGACTTATCAAGTAACGTTCCTTAATTTGGTTTTTGACGCCCAGATTACAACTTCGGAGCGATGCTTGCAGGTATGTTACTTTCAATGATCAGCAGAGTAGGCTGTATTCAGATTTTCACCCAAATTATGAGAGGCAGAATATGAAATTAAATGCTCGTAAGTCGCTGTTATCGCTCACAATTGTCGGGACACTATGCAGTGTGTCCATGGCGTCCTTTTCGGAAGTAAAAGTTGGATTCCTTGGGGCATTTACCGGACCGATTGAAAGTTTGACACCACCGATTCTGAGCGGTGCCCAACTGGCCATGAGTCATATTAATTCTCAAGGATCGCTGCTGGATGGTCAGGTCATGGTCATGCCGACAGCTGATACTACCTGTGTTGATGCATCTGCGGCTTCGAACGCCGGTGATCGTCTGGTGAATTCTGAAAAAGTGGTGGCTGTTGTTGGTGGATTATGTTCTGGAGCAACCATTGCAGCTGCTAACAATGCTGGTATTCCAGGTAATGTTCTAATGGTGTCACCGGCCTCCACGTCTCCGGCGTTGACAGATTTGAAAGACAACGACCTGGTCTTCAGGACTGCTCCATCTGATGCATATCAGGGGGAAGTGATGGCCCGGTTGCTGAAGTCGAAAGGTATTGATGAAGTTGCCATTACTTATGTGAACAACGATTACGGCAAAGGGTTCGCAGATGCACTTGCCAAGGCATTTGAAAAACTCGGTGGTAGCGTGGCTGCTAAAGAAGCCCACGAAGACGGCAAGGCTGATTATCGCGCTGAACTAGGTTCCTTAGCCTCAACTGGTGCTCAGAATCTGGTAGTTCTGGCATATGCCGATGGTTCCGGGCAAACCATTTTGCGTCAGGCTATTGAAAGTGGTGATTTTAGCTTGTTTGTCGGGGGTGATGGGATGGTTGGTAACGCTCTCATTTCTGCACTGGGAGCCGATGCTTTGAAAGGTATGATAGCCACCAAGCCAGGTACTCCCGATGCGCCGGGAACAGCTGCATTTTCTAAACTGGCCTCCACTGTCGTGGGGTTCGATCCTAAAGCTGTTTTCGCGGCCCAGGCTTATGATGCAGCGTTTTTAATCGGTCTGGCGATTGAGGAAAAAGGTTCTGCTGATCGGGAAGGTATGTCTGAAGCGCTGCGCAAAGTGGCAACCGCACCTGGTGAAATCATTCTGCCTGGCGAATGGGCCAAAGCTAAAAAGCTGCTTGATGAAGGTAAAGATATTAACTATCAGGGAGCGGCCGGAAATCATGAATTTGATGCCAATGGCGATGTTCCAGGTGTGATCGTAGAAATGGGTATCAAGAATGGTAAGTTCGTTGAACTGGGTCAGCTTAAATAGTTGTTTTCATGACAACTTTTAATCGCGGTGTTTACCGGAAATGATTCATAGCCTGCCTGGGATCAATTGTTATGTACCTGAATATTTTGGTACAGAGTCACCCGGGCAGTTTATGGCGTCATCGCTTTTCAAGTGACCCAAGTATGGTGTTTGGGAGGTACCCGGTAGAAACAGTATAGATAAACACTCATATCTATCGAACATAATCATCAGCTGTGTGAATGGTTATCTCATGCTGCTGAAGTCATTCAGGTTTCTCAGGTTGTATTTTGTTATGTGGTTAGCTAATTGTGCCGAATGGAGGATGGATGGAATCCGTTATTGAAGTAAATAATGTCTCCAAATCATTCGGCAAACTCAATGTTATCAACCAGTGCAGCATTCAAGTTGAAAAAGGCAGCATTACTGGATTGATCGGTCCGAATGGTGCGGGTAAATCCACACTTTTCAATATAATTGCTGGTGTTTTTCCGCCTGACTCGGGGCAAATTGTATTTGATGGTGAGGATGTCACCGGGTTGCCATCGAATCAGTTGTTTAATCGTGGGTTGTTGCGGACATTCCAGATTGCTCATGAGTTTTCTCATATGACGGCGCTGGAAAATTTGATGATGGTGCCTTCTGGTCAATTGGGTGAGAACTTGTTGAATACTTGGTTTAAACCCTCTCTTGTGCGCATGCAGGAGCAGGAAGTACGACAAAAAGCACTGGATGTAATCGATTTTCTAAAGCTGGGGCATGTCAAGAACGAACTGGCAGGTAATCTGTCTGGTGGGCAGAAAAAGTTGCTTGAGTTAGGGCGAACCATGATGGTTGATGCTCATGTTGTGCTCTTGGATGAAATCGCCGCTGGTGTGAACAGGACTCTGTTGAAAGACCTCAATGACAATATTCTGCGTTTAAATCGGGAGCTGGGTTACACCTTTTTGGTGATTGAACATGACATGGATATGATCGCGAAATTGTGTAATCCAGTCATTGTATTGGCCCAGGGTAGTGTCATGGTCGAGGGTACTATTGAAGAGATTCAAAGTAATCCGGAGGTCATCGATGCGTATTTTGGTACAGATGTGAGTTGAGGCAGCATGGCAGTTTTAGAAGTAAAGAATATCCATGGTGGATATGGTGGGATGAATATCCTCAATGGTGTCGATATCTCCATAGAGCAAGAACAGATTGGCGTCATCGTAGGGCCCAATGGTGCTGGAAAATCCACTTGCCTCAAGGCTATTTTCGGTCTGTTGAATGTGACTGAAGGGACAATCAGACTTCGGGGAGAAGAAATCAGGAATGCGGCGCCAGAAGAGCTCGTTCGCAAAGGAATGGCGTTTGTGCCTCAAGAAAAAAATGTCTTTGTCAGTCTGACTGTTGAAGAAAATCTGCAAATGGGCGCTTTTTCCAGAAAGGATGATTTTCGTCATATGCTGGAACGGGTGTACGAATTTTTCCCTCCTCTCAAAGAGAAACGTCATCAGCCGGCAGGTGAGTTGTCTGGTGGGCAGCGACAAATGGTGGCTATGGGGAGAGCCTTGATGATTGAACCCAGCGTGCTGTTGCTGGATGAACCGACAGCAGGCCTTTCACCTTTGTTTATGAATGAGATTTTTGATCGCATTATCACTATCAATAAAGCCGGCGTTGGCATTTTAATGGTCGAACAGCATGCCAGACAGGCTTTGAAGATAGCTCATAAAGGCTTCGTGCTGGCAGGCGGAATAAATCGTTTTACGGACACAGGCCATAACCTGATTCATGACCCTGAAGTGGCTAAGAGTTTTCTGGGCGGTTAATCTTTCATCATGCATTTTTATGACACGCGTCGTGAATAAATATATCTATATCGCGCCGCAGGAGTATTACGTTGAACGAGCTGGTTTTTTTCATCAATAAAGTCATTATTTCCGGAGCTGTGATTGGCTCTATTTATGCTATGGGTGCGATTGGTGTCACTCTGATATATAGCATACTGAGGTTCTCACATTTTGCCCATGCAGATTTTATGACCTTGGGCGCATTTATGACCTTTGTGCTGACTGCTATGTTTCCTCATGCAGGACCAGCCATTGGGTTACCGACGGCATTCGTTATGATGCCTGTTGCCATGGTGATCTGTTCTGCGATTGCTGTGGGTGTCGATAAAACCTTTTACAAACCATTACGAGCGCACAATGTCAAACCAATTGTATTGGTTATGGCTTCAATCGGTGTCACGTTGATGCTGCAGGGATTGATCCGGTTGTTTGCAGGCACCGGCTCCAGAAATCTGTACATTGATGATAGAAAAGAAATATTTCGGCTGAGTCTGCCATTTGATTTGTCTTCCAGGCACATCACCATTACCGAACCACAGTTGCTATTGTTTCTGGTGGTAATTGTAGCGGTGATTTCACTCCATCTGTTTCTTACCCGAACCAGGTTAGGCAAGGCTATGCGGGCTATGTCAGATAACCCTGATCTGGCCCGCGTATCAGGAATCAATACCAATACCGTTGTGGCAATTACATGGGTCATTGCAGCTTGTCTGACAACCGCTGCAGGGACTTTGTTGTCTCTGGATGTGGCTCTCAAGCCTGATTTGAGTTTCTTAATTCTATTACCGATATTTTCAGCAACGATCGTTGGTGGGGTGGGTCATCCTTACGGCGCGGTGGCGGGCGGTTTTTTGGTTGGGTTTACCGAAACTCTGGCGGTTTTTAACTGGGGGGTGTTGTTTCGTCCTCTCAATGAGCATCTGCCTGAATGGGCGCAGTTGCCGACCAAACTGGCTTTCGTTCCAACTGAATACAAAATTACCATCCCATTTTTTATCCTGGTCGCTATTTTGATCTGGCGACCAACCGGTTTGTTTAAAGGTAAAGTGCTGTGAAAGATCATTCCCTGAAACGCGAAGTATTGTTGTTCTCTGGATTGCTGTTGTTGGTGTTGCTCATAATGTCCGTTATGGGAAGCGCTTATGGAATAAGGATGTTGGTCGAAGCTGCATGTTATTCTCTGATTGCCCTGGGGCTGACCATGCAATGGGGATATGCCGGCTTATTCAATGCCGGAATATTAGGGTTTATTGCGGTTGGCGGTTTCATGTCTATGTTGTTCAGTTATCCGGTCAACGAGGATTTCTGGCATTCAGATATGCCGGTTCAGTTGGGTATGGTAGTGCTCAAAGCTGCCATTGGTGTTGCCATTATTTTCCTGCTGGCGAAATCCGGTCGGTGGGGGATGCCCAAGAAGTTTCAAACACCCTTGCTGGTAATTGCGTCGGCAGTTGTTTATCTGATGCTCGTAAACATCCTTGATCCTGTTACCAGTAGCATTGAATCTGAGGCCGGTTTTATCGGTGGATTTGGACTGCCAGTCTGGACTGGGTGGATAGTTGGAGGGGCTTTGGCGGGAACCATTGCTTATTTTATTGGCCACATATGTCTGGGTTTAAGAAGTGATTATCTCGCTATCGCCACATTGGGCATAGCTGAGATTATCAAAGCATTTCTGAAAAATGCCGACTGGTTGACACGAGGAATTTTAACTGTGTCGCCTTTGCCCTGGCCTGTGCCAGAACCTGTTGATGTCGGTTTTGTATTGGCGCGTGCACTTTATTTGTCTGTGGTTATTTGCCTGATTGTTGTTACCTACTTTCTGTTGCAGCGGGCACTGCATTCTCCGTGGGGACGAATGATGAGAGCCATTCGCGATAACGAGGTTTCATCTTTAGCAATGGGTAAAGATGTCAATAAAAGGCGTCTTCAGGTATTTGTCTTGGGCTCTGTGTTGATGGGAATAGGTGGTGCTGCGCTCACTACATTTAACGGTATCTTTGACCCGTCTGGTTTCATTCCATTGAATCATACATTTCTGATTTGGGTTATGGTGATCCTGGGGGGAGCTGGCAACAATAGAGGTGCTATCTTTGGAGCTGTGTTTGTATACATTATCTGGACCATGTCAGAGCCGGTTGCGTTGGTTTTATTTGATCTGGTCCGGGATTTAGGAGACAAATGGTTTTCATGGCAGGCACCTGCTGATTTAGACAGCAGGGCATTACAGGCCAGGGTGTTTGTGATTGGTTTGATCATTACCATGGTGTTACGCTATGCCCCTAAGGGGGTAATACCGGAGAAAATCGCTCAACACAGTTAGTTCTTCTATGAATTGTGGCCTGGGCGGAGAGGGAATTGCCCAGGCTTGTAGATAGATGTTTAATCGGGAATTTCGTAATCAAAAACCGGAACCCAGTCATTACGTCCTGGTAAGCGTTCCCAAACACTGCCGACTTCTGATTGATCGAGCAGTTCCTTAATCGTTTTGTCCAGCCTGACCAGCGAGTCCAGTGGTGCAACCAGAGCGGCATCTTCGCTCATGAGAAAATCGTCTGTTTCCATCCCGCTGTAAAATCTGAAACCGGTATCGTTGGCATGCTGGGGCGTTTCTTTGTAGAAAAAACGGATGGGCATAGGGCGTTCATTTAAAATAAGGCTGGATGCTAAGCACAAATAACCTTGCCCTTGTGTTTCTGCTGCGCTTTGGGCCATCTTGTCCTCAATGTTATGATGAAAAAGGGCGCGCATTGTATGCAAACAGAATAGTGATCTCTAGCTTTTTTTTACGGTTTTTTAAGGGTTTTTAAGCACTTTCAGTCAAATCAATAACTTAGCTTTTATGTGGTTCAGCTATAGGCAATTTCATTGATTTATCTTATTGAGGGAGACAGCTAAAATATGAAAACTTTAAGAATTCTATTCTCTTACAATGCAAAACCTCCGCAAAAAAGATTTTTCGTCTAAAATGGAAAGATCTTGAAGTGTATATGCAGCCATTAATTTTTAACCTGGCTTGTAGTCTTTAACTATGAGTAATGAAAAAGGGGGGACCCCCTAGAGGAAATTCAATGACGGAACTTGAAAAGCTTGAGCATGCAATCGTTGAAGCTGAAGAACGTAAACGAGAATATATTAAAAGCAACCCAGCCGGAGAAGGAGATAAAGCAACTAAAGTCGCTTTGTATACGGAAGTGGAACAGGCCAGAAAAGCATTAAGGGCCTATAAGATCCAGCACAATCTTATTTAACAAAGTTCAAATGTTCTGCTTTTCCTCTCTGTTCACCACTAGCGAGCTTCCCGAATGGGAAGCTCATCTGAGATCACTCTAGTCTACAAACTTTTCAAAGACCAGAGTGGCGTTGGTCCCACCAAAGCCAAAGCTGTTACTCATTACGCGTTGTAAAGAGATATTTTCCTTGGTTTTGGTCACGATATTGGCATTTTGAGCATCCTTATCCAGCTCAAAAATGTTGGCAGAGCCGGCAATGAAGTTGTTTTCCAACATTAGTAGCGAATAAACCGCTTCTTGTACCCCTGCTGCGCCAAGAGAGTGACCGGACAGGCTTTTGGTTGAGCTCATCGCGGGCATATCATTTCCGAAGACTTCCATAAGTCCTTGCAGTTCTGCCAAGTCCCCAGCCGGGGTGCTGGTTCCATGGGCATTTATGTAGTCGATCGGTCCATTAACTGTAGAGAGTGCTTGATTGACACACCGGACCTGGCCTTCGCTGGCTGGGGCTACCATGTTGTAACCATCAGATACGGCTCCATAACCGACGACTTCAGCATATATCCTGGCACCTCGTTTTTTGGCGTGTTCGAGTTCTTCCAGCACCAGCATACCTCCACCGCCTGCAATGACAAAACCATCGCGGGCAGCATCGTATGCACGTGAGGCAATTTCAGGAGTATCGTTATATCCAGTGGTCAGTGCACCCATCGCATCAAACATACAAGACAGCGTCCAATGTTCCTCTTCTCCACCACCGGCAAACATAATGTCCTGTTTGCCCATTTGAATCAGCTCGTAAGCGTTTCCAATACAGTGAGCACTGGTAGCACAGGCCGAGGAGATAGAGTAGTTAACACCGCGTATTTTGAATGGTGTCGCCAGACAAGCGGAAACAGTGGATCCCATGGTTTGGGTAACGCGATAGGGGCCTACCCGTTTCAGACCGCGTTCGCGCAGTATGTCTGCTGTTTCGATTTGGTTTGATGATGATGCGCCACCCGATCCGGCAATAATACCTGTGCGCTCATGACTGACCAACTCAGGAGGAAGCCCCGCATCGGTGATCGCCTGCTGCATGGACACATAAGAGTATCCGGCTGCATCACCCATGAAGCGGTAGGTTTTTCGATCAATGTACTCAGTCAGATCAATATTAGGGCGCCCTCTGACATGAGACCTCATTCCCATTTCTTTGTATTCTTCGCTAAATGTGATACCTGACAGTCCTTGTTTCAGACTGTCTGTCACTGTTTGTTTGTCATTTCCCAGGCAGGAAACGATGCCCATACCTGTGATTACAACGCGTCTCATGTTTTTAAATCCATCTGCTCAGGTTTAAACAAGCCAACTCGAAGGTCTTTGGCGCTGTATATTTCTTCCCCATCAACCTCCAGGACCGCATCAGCAATACCCATAACCAATCTGCGGGCAATCATACGTTTGATGTGGATTTTATAAGTAACTTTTTTCGCTGTCGGCATGACCTGACCGGTAAATTTTACTTCTCCAGCACCGAGTGCTCTACCACGACCAGGGTTGCCGGACCATGCCAGGAAGAAACCAACTAACTGCCACATGGCATCCAGCCCCAGACAGCCAGGCATTACTGGATCTCCAGGAAAATGACAGTCGAAAAACCACAGGTCTGGGGTAATATCAAGTTCAGCAATTATCTGCCCTTTACCATATTGACCACCTTCAGACGAGATCAGGTTGATCCGGTCCATCATCAACATATTGCCAACCGGGAGCTGTGCATTGCCGGGACCAAACATCCTCCCGTAGCCACACTCCAGCAGTTCTTCTTTCGTTAATGAACTTGGTTTTTCTACCATTTGGTTTCCTTTTACATAATTTAGTGTCACGTGACCCTCATGCTTTTTTTGCGTCTAATTGTCCGTGGAAGCCGAGTTTGCCTGGCTTGCTTACAGCATGACATCTAGCAGCCTGAAATTACGAAACCGACCCCACAAGAGTGGTATGTCCCGACGATATCGGTCGGTTACGAAAACAACCGGGGTCAGGAAAGCAATTGACCAATCAGTTTTATTGCTGGTCACACTTTAAGCGGTTGTTGGGCGCCGACAATACCGGAAGGAAGGAGCTGATTCCAGCGATAATGCCGAAAATACATGCAGATTTAGGGTTTATCAGGCCGGGATCAATGCTTGCTATAATTTTACTGCCCGGCCTGAATCATTGTGACTAAAAGCTCAGAGATATATTTTTATGGCTGGAGAGACAGGCAGCTACTTTCTTCGCCATTGCTGTCTCTAGTTTAGGTTGCTGGCGAAGGCCTACATTGTGACGAAGCGTAAGTTCGAATGCATGTAATGCGGGCGATAGTTGCTTGTAACCTGCTTCCCGCCAAGGGCGCTGTTGTTGATATAGTTCCAACGCATAATTGAGTTGCTCTTGTCCTTTTTCTCTATCAGGTGTCTCGCCTTTCAAGGCTCTGCGAGCCTTATACAAAGCGGACTTGATGGAGCTGCTGCCTTCAAGTTTTGCAACAGCTGTTTCAGTCTCGTGAATCCGAGTGATTGCTGATTCAGGGGGACCTTCTTCAATGATCTCTTTAAGCCCTAAAAGATCGGCTTCCAGAGCTTCGTAGTCATCGTATTGTTGTAGTGTTCTGGTTATTCTTGAAATCGTTTCGTACGCTGAGTCGGAGTTATTGTGGTATCGGTTGATTGATTGAGCATGCGACTTGGTTAAGTCAATGAATTTTTCGTGGCGTTCAGACCAGTCATCCGGAATAAGCTTTTGTAGACGGTCAATTTCCAGCTCGGCATCTGCGACTTGAGACTCAAGTTGATTGACTTGTTTCATATCTGGTTGATTCTCTCCCTGAATACGTTTGATATCCTGTTTTAGTTGTTCAACCCGGGTAGTTGCTCTCTGTTGGGCAGTTTGTATGTCTCTGACTTGTCGATGTAAGGGAGCATACTCTGTTTCGTATGTTTTAAGTGCTAGTTCAGAGTCCTTGATCTGTGTTATCAGGGGAATGATTTTTTTGATAGCCTGGTAACTTTGTTTTAGATCATCTCGATAGTTATCCGGGAGGAATGCCATATCCAGATTTTCCATACGCTCCACTTCTGTAAACAAAGAATTGTCCGAAGCCAGATAGGATTGAATCTGTTGTTCATCAATGCAGGACTGTAGTCGGGGGTTCATTGGAGGAGGCGCGTTCTCGGATGTCAGGAATGTTCGGTTAGGGAGGTAATTAACAAGAGGGGGTACCAATCCTACTATAAGCAAGGTCAAAAGCTGAAGGCAGATAAACGGAATCACACCTCTGTAGATATCAAGTGTTTTTACTGCCGCAGATGCAACACCTCGTAGATAAAACAGGGCAAAACCAAATGGGGGAGTCAAAAAAGAAGTTTGCATATTGATACCGATCATGACTCCCAGCCAGACTGCCGTCACATTCGCGTCTGTGGCTGACAGTAGAATAGGGGCCACGATTGGTACGACCACAACCGCGATCTCAATAAAGTCGAGGAAGAAGCCGAGGATGAAAATCACAATCATTACCACGATAAATTGGGTCCAAAACCCTCCTGGCATACTGGTTAGGAAGTGTTTTACTAATTCCTCTCCACCAAATGCACGAAAAGAGGAAGTCAGCATGGCGGCCCCAATGAGGATAATGAATACCATGCTTGTGGTTTTGACTGTCGCGGTCATCACTTCATTGAGTGTGTTGTCAGTGCGATGAATTCGGGTAATTGCCCATATGAGGGCAACTATCATGCTGAAAACGGCAGTCGCCGCCAGCACTAGGCCCACAGCCTCTGCATCTGATTGAATGCTTTTGATGTTCAATTGCCAGACTGATAACAATCCCAGAATCACAATGGTCGAGATCAGACCGATCAATGCAGGAAGGTAACGGAAACGCTTGCCTCTATGCAGGCGATAGCTCCCCATAAAAATGGCTCCAACGGCTCCTATAGCACCCGCCTGATTGACCGTAGCAATACCAAACAGAATCGATCCTAATACCGAAAATATCAGCATGAGTGGTGGTATCAATGACCACAACATGGTGATGATAAATGTTCTATCGTACTTTTCATTCTGACCGACCGGTGGAGCAGATCCCGGTTTTAGGAGTGCAACCGCCAGAATATAAACGATGTATAGAGATACCAGAATCACTCCGGGAATGATTGCCCCCATGAACATGTCGCCTGCACTGGCAGAAGTGATGTCCAGTGAAGACGGCATAGAAAATTCACCTGTGGCTGCCCTGTAGGCAGCTTTGCGAATAGTACTGGCCTGATCCGCTGCGCTTGAAAGCTGGTCCGCCAGAATGATCAGGACAATTGATGGAGGAATGATTTGTCCTAATGTGCCGGAGGCGCAGATCGTGCCAGTTGCCAGAGATTTCGAATAATTGTTTTTCAGCATTGCCGGCAGTGAAATCATTCCCATGGCAATCACTGTTGCACCGACAATACCGGTTGTTGCTGCTAACAGTGCTCCAACAATAATGACCGATATGCCAAGTCCTCCTGGTACAGGTCCAAATAACCTTGCCATGGAAACAAGAAGGTCTTCTGCAATTTTGGAACGTTGCAACATGATTCCCATAAAGATAAACAAAGGAATTGCGATCAATGTATCGCGTTCCACATTCCAATATATGCTTCTGAAGTTGGTTACTCCGGCATTCAGCCATTGCCAGGGGCCTCCTTCTGCGAAGTAAGCGCTGCTGTCACCCGCAAAGAGATAGCCGCACAGGGCTGCCAGGCTGATCGTTAGGATGGCTGAGCCAGGTAATGCAAAAGCAACGGGAAAGCCTGACGTTAATGCGATGACCATCGTTAGTATGAGTATGCATAGAAAAAATAATTCCATTTTTTAATGCTCCTAGTGATCTTGTGACAAGGCTGTAGATGGGTTTTCATCGCGTTGACCGAGTAGATCTGCAATGTTGGTCAGGAAATAACTACAGAACTGAATGATCATTGTCACTGCAAAAATGATCAGGTAGAACACCATTAAATATTTCACATACAATCCATAATTGCTTTGGGTGATCTCGTAATTAACAAGTGGGCTGATAATGCTACTGGTTTTTTCCCACATGCCTGTCGAGAGAATGATCCAGCAGAGTGGCAACCCAAGAAACAGAATTCCGAGAATATTTGCCCATGCTTTGGTGTTCTTACTGAACCGTCCGTAAAGAACGTCTACGCGTACGTGGCCGTCATGAAGAAAGGTGTAGGCGCTGGCAAACAGGAACAGGGCTGCGTACCAGAACCTGACTAAATCTCCCATGAATGCTTGTTCGTAAGAAAAAACGAAACGGGAGATAACTATGCCGAACTCTGTTAGCACGACCATTAAAGCCAGCCAGAAAAAATCGATTTTTTTCACCATTGCAGCGATCAAGATTGAGAGCCCAATTAAGGGGAAGTGCAAATAGGGACCACGAAAATTTGATCGTCCGAGTTGGGTTGACATGTTGTCACCAACAATATGGGGGAGAAAACCTTCTATTCGCAAGAAGGAGATGAGACTGTCAAATATACCGATCAACAATACTGCCCAGAATGCCGCTCGGATAATAAATTTCACCAGGGAGTTCCATGTGTGAGTATCTTCTATCAGTGTATCTGCAGCCTTATGGCGTATGTATAGGACAGCGGCGGGTATGACAAGCAGATAACTGATGGTTTGTAACCACCCTAATAAATTTTGCTTTGGGAGGTTCAGTCCTGAATTTAAAAAGTTCAGCATGCCTGGCCAGGCCAGCCAGAAATTGAGGTAATTGTTCAGTAGAAAGCATGCTGTCAGAAAGATCATTGACGCAGCTGTAACTCTTGCAGTTACTTCCAAAGCCTTGGAATTTACGTTGGCGGAGAGACTGTTTGCTGTCTCTCCTTTAAGGTTAGTCGGGTTCATAAATAACAACTTACTTTAGTTCACTGGCGGACTCATGCTACGTGCCAGCAATAGGCTAATGGCACAGGCAACAGATGATGAAAAGTGATATCCCCATAAGCACGCGTTATGGTTTCTAACTGGGAATTTGGTTATTTGTTGCGTGCTTATGGTTGTAGGGGTTCACTTAAAATCCAAGTACCCTGTTACGTTGGGCGATATATTCAACGTCTGATATTTTGGCCCAGGCACCTGTTTCTTTGCGTGCTTTAACAAAGCTCGAATGTATATTTTTAGCGAGAGAACTATGTTTTTGTACTTCTTCGTATACTTCTTCGCTGGCTTCTCCGAAAGCATCATAGATTTCGTCGCTAAACTTTCTGAGTTTTACACCTTGTTGCGTGATGAGTTGCTGTAGTGCGGCACCATTTTTAGCGGTGTACTCAGCAAACATAACGTCGTTTTCCATGGATGCCGCTGCTTCAATGACCAGCTGATCTGATTTGGATAGACCATCCCACCATTTTTTGTTCACGCCGATTGAAAGCATGGAGCCAGGCTCGTGCATGCCTGGATAATAGTAATATTTTGCTGCTTCATAGAACTTCATGATTTGGTCATTCCATGGTCCAACCCACTCAGTCGCATCAATCGAGCCGGAAATCAGGTTTTCGTAGATTTGACCACCCGGTAACGAAACGGGCGAGGCGCCCAGTTTGGCAATAACATCGCCGCCTAGGCCAGGCATACGGAATTTTAAACCTTTAAAGTCATCGGGTGTGTTGATCTCTTTACGGAACCAGCCACCCATCTGAACACCTGTATTTCCACACATCAAACCTTTCAGACCAAATTGTGCGGATAATTCATCCCAAAGCTCCTGCCCACCGCCAAAACGAATCCATGCATTCATCTCACTGCAGGTCAGCCCGAAAGGAACCGAAGTAAAGTACGCAAAACCAGGATGTTTGCCTTTCCAGTAATACTCTGCACCGTGATAAAGCTGTGCATCACCGGAAGCCACATGATCGACGGCGTCAAAAGCCCCGACCCGTTCACCAGCGGCGTAATATTTGATAGAGATACGACCATCGGTCATGTCTGTTACGCGCTTGGCAAACCGTTGAGCGCCGGTTCCAAGGCCAGGAAAGTCTCTGGGCCAAGTAGAAACCATGGTAACTTCCATGCGGTTTGCAGCGATCGCGGGTGCGGAAATAGTGCCGGCGGCTGCAGCAACACCTACTCCTGTCAGTCCTTTTTTAAGTATTTCACGTCTTTTTAATGCATCAGATTTTTTCATTAATTTCCTCCTCCAGGAACCTTTGTGTATCAACCAGGAGTCATTCACAGGAACCGGACTTTGTTATTTTTATGTCAGAGTCAAATATAAACCAAGTGTTCATAGAAAAAGGCAAACCGGTATGGGGTGTATAGTTCCCAAGCCAGTTTTTTTTAGGAACAAAGCCTGTCTATGGATATGGTTTGAAGTCACTGTAGGGGAATTTAAAAAATATTTAAATAGTGAAAAAGTCTAAAAATGGATCCTTTTTAAGGAATATTGTTTGTTACGCCACCATGCGAAAGGAGAAAGCCTCAGTTTTTGGCGGACAAAGACCTAATAATCTGCCAGTTTCGAACATGGGTTTTTTTAAATGCAAGAGGGTTTTCAGGGGCTTTGGAAATGTGACAATTGGTTAATATTGGTCAAACCAATATTCAGAGGTCACCAGTTGAATCATCGGCTGATGATAAGAATGGCAAAAAGCTCAATGACTTTCGTTGTGTTCGTCGAATCTCAAACCTAGCGTACAATTAATTTTCTCTATCATGCTTGGCCAGGAGTTCATCTAAGGTCAGCTGATAGCTTTCCACAAAGGTTGCCATGAAGTAATCCACTTCGACCAGCTCAAGCTCGCGAATAGATCGTTCGATTTCTTTGGCTGCAGTTTTAAACTCACTGTTTCCACGATCGAGTTCCTGCTGACACTTGAGATATGCGCTGATTAGGTCGGCTGCTTTGACCAGATTTTTGACGTGCGGAGCAATGTTTTCATGTATCAGAAAGCGCTTGAACGCGGGCTGTAGTTTTTCGGGAAGTAATCCCAGCAGCTGTTGTTCAGCTTCATTCTCAATGGCTTTGTAAGCATCAGTGATCACTCCGGAGTAGTATTTGATAGGCGAGGGCATGTCACCAGTGATGATTTCACTGCAATCATGGTAAAGGGCTGCTGTGGCTATCATTTCAGGCTGATATTCTTTATCGAAAATATCCTTTCCGATGACACCAAGAGTATGTGCAATAGTCGCAACCTGCCAACTATGTTCCATGACATTTTCAGAGACTGTGTTATGCATCAGCCCCCAACGTTTTATTAGGCTTAAGCGGTTTAGATATGCAAAAAAACGACTCGTGTAAGACATGTGAGTACCTTTCGATAATAGTATTGCCTATATTCGTGTCCAGGCGGCTTGCAGATAATCTATATTACTCGTGATTTCATATTGTTGAAGGCAAACATCTGTCAGTTTGATGGTATGAGCATCCATGGATGCTATTGCCTTAGACTTCAAGGTACTCAGGTCGGTTGAAATAGGTGTTTTCTCTTTTGTATCAACAGGAGAGCGAGAGAGGTAGGCGAGCACCAGGCTCAACCAGAATGATTTGAGAGCAGGGTAGAGGTCTTCTAAGTAAGGAATGATCAGATTAAATGCATAACTTCCTGTAATCCCGTGTAAAGCACAGAAGTCATGACTTTGCAGGTACCAGTTGAGAGCAACCTTTTGCATATCTGCAAGACTCAGAGCATTGATTCCAGGTTGTAAGATTAGAGATTGATACTCGGGAAAGAGTGTGACTGCTCCGAGTTCGTCATCAATCAATCTATGCACTATCGGTTGAAAAGATTGTCTTTTATTTTGGAGGTTAGAAATCAAATTCTCCAGACTGCCTGGATGGGAAGTGTGGTGGTTAGTCGGCCAGGGATAGTTGACCAAATGAACCAGCCAATCTGCCAATGCATGAGCAATTTCTCTTTCTAACTGGAATTGTATGGCATAGCCCAGGCGAATCAGTGGATGAAATGCTCTGGTAGAGGAGCCTGTACATAATCTGGGAAGCCAGGTTTTCAGCGTATCTTCTAGTCCGTTTGTCTGGATAAAATGATCGAACGAAACTTGTACTTGATGAAATTTCTCTCCCTTTCCAGCTAAGGACAGCAAGGCTTGTTCGGTCAGAATCTGGGTAGGAATTTCTTGCAATGGATCAAGTTGGCGGCAGTATGATTTCGAGAACTCTTCGATCTTCTGTTCATTTGCACCCAAGCGAATTAATGCCAATATGGCCATTGGCAGATGATTGGAAAGGCCATTGTGGTGATCAGGTGCCCACTGAGTAAACACTGATTCATATTGAACAGCGCTAACCATGACAAATTCTCCTTTATCGCTATACCAAAGAGCTATTTTAGTCTTCTAAACAGATATTTTGTAAATAAAAACATTTATTTAATGGAAAGAAAGATACGAGAGCGTATGGGTGAACGAGTTTGAGGAGTTTGTTTGCATGTCTGAAGCTAATTCAATGAAATTCTTATTGAAGCAGCGATTTAGTTGGATTTTTATTCTGGAGGAGAAAGACCAATGAATAATATGGTTAAGATGAACTTGGGAGAGAAAAAGAGCGGCGGTAAACTTGTTTTAAGGTAGCAATTTCGAACAAGTTACCTTTATGCCGCTTAACGAAGTTTGGGAATCTTGAAGTCAGAAAAATCTGAACATCAAAGTGTCATCCTTAGCTACCAGATGACTCTTATTTGTACTCAACCGGAGTACAAATTCTTTTTCACATTGCCTTTATTAGTGTTTGTCATCGATGGCAATGTTATGCGAATTCTGTAAAGCCCCAAAGAAAAACTCTTTGAGGCTTTTTTAGATAACTAAATGCTATCTATCTTAGAACTTAACAGCTAAGCCTACAGCATAACCCAGTTCAGAATCGTCTACGTCATTACCACCGATCTCAGCAAAAGTATAAGCTTTTTCAGCAAAAGCATATTTTGCGTTCAGGTAATATTGGCTAACAGTATCACCTTCGTCAGGAATCCACTGACCAAAACCAGCAGCCAGAGTTACCATATCAGTAGCACTGTAAGTTCCAGCAATTTCATAAGCTACTGCTTCAGCATTTTCTTCATCTACGCTAGTAAATTCAGCACCAACACTGAACATATCTGTAGCATACTTGCCGCTGATACCAAAAGAGTTTACATCGTCAGCACCCTTTCCTTGCTTTTTATAAGACTGGAAAGTACCTGCGACAGTGATATCACTGAATGTAGTTTCACCATAAAGGTCAAAAGATCTTTCGTCCTTTAATCCACTCATGTCTTCTTCAGGCATGTCATAAGATGCTTTTACAGTGAACATGTCAGTGCCATAGGTTACTTTAATAACGTCTGCACCATCTGTACTGCCTAAACCTGCACCATCTACACCCAGCTCGAAATCTTCGCCAATACCGAAGTCATCACTGGCATAAACCATGTCACCAAAGGCAATAGTTCCACCCATGTAACCTAAGCCAACATAAGCGTCATCTACTTTGTTAGAAGGAACGTCGACTTCTACGCCTCCAGCTGAAAGAGGGGCACGATCAGCGTCGTCTTTGAATTCTACTTCCAATACGCCAAAAGCAGTCAAACCATTATCAAAAGAGTAAGTAGGTTTGAATTTAACTTCCATGTCATCATAGACCATTTGAACTTTGCTATCTTTGACTGTGCTCTTCTCAAAGTTAACCTGGAAATCACCTTCCAGATCCAGTTTAAGGTTATCTTGCTCCAAAATTGTTGCCGCAGATGCGCCAGAAGCAGCTACCACTGTTGAAACAGCAATCGATAAGGCCATTTTTTTCATATTAATCACACCATTTATCATTTAAGTTGATTTTCTTACTTATGATTGTGGGCAAAAACGACACCGTAGCAGGATGTTTATTCCACTCACTTCGGCGCATATGACACCATTACCTATAAATTCATACAAGCCACCTAATAAGGCCATTCAGCCATTGTTCATCTGATGAATAAACGATATGTAAAGTTTTTGAGTGGAGTAGCTAGGATGTCGATGCTAAATGCCGGTACCAAATAAGAAATCGCTGGAAAAATGAAATTCTGTTGAAGTTTTTTACAAAAAAACATCCAAAAATTGAGGTTATATTTACAATGAGAGTAAGAAGAATGTCACGAATGAATTTTTTGAGATTTTAAACTGTAAAGAATATGCCTGTTAAATTTTTGTTGTAAATTTCATGTAATCTGAAATGGGGTTGAATTATCGCCTTAACTGTGAGCAATAAAAATGTCAGAAAATTCGAATGATGCTGTCAGTTTATACAGAATTATCAGTGGATTCTGGTCATGGCTATCATTTTTTGCTTGTTTTTATAAATAAAGGGGCATTATGCCCCTTCTTTAATAACCAATATTTAGATTCAGTTTACTTTAAGTTTTTAATCACTTCCTGAACGCTGTCCTTGGCGTCACCGAACAGCATTCTGGTGTTTTCCTTTACAAAAAGAGGGTTAGCTACGCCTGCGTATCCAGATGCCATTGAGCGCTTAAGCACAACGACCCGTTTGGATTTCCATACTTCCAGTACAGGCATGCCTGCAATTGGTGAGTTTGGCTTTTCTACTGCGTCTGGGTTGACTGTGTCGTTGGCTCCAATGACGAGTACAACGTCGGTATCTGGAAAGTCTTCGTTGATCTCGTCCATTTCCAACACAATGTCGTAAGGTACGTTGGCTTCTGCCAGTAAAACATTCATATGACCTGGCAGACGCCCTGCTACCGGGTGAATGCCAAACCTGACCGTTTTGCCTTTTCTTCTGAGGTTTTCTGTCAGTTCGCTTACTGCTTGCTGTGCATGTGCGACAGCCATTCCGAATCCTGGGGTAATGATAATGCTGTCAGCATCTTCCAACTCCTCAGCCACTTCGTCCGCCAGAATCGCCACAGCTTCTCCCTGCGGGGCGTCATCATCTGTGGGGGTGCCTCCATCGGTTCCAAAGCCACCCATAATCACTGATACAAATGAGCGGTTCATTCCTTTGCACATGATGTAAGAGAGAATGGCACCAGAGGAGCCAACCAAGGCCCCTGTTACGATTAACAAGTCGTTGGCCAGCATGAAACCCGTTGCCGATGCAGCCCAGCCAGAATAGCTGTTAAGCATGGATACTACTACCGGCATGTCGGCACCTCCAATTGCCGCAACCAAGTGGATACCTATTAATAGTGCTATGGCTGTCATAACAAGCAATATGGCTGTATTGGTGCCGGAGTGTCCATGAGTCACAAAGATCAACATCATAATAAAGGTAATAATCAGTGCGACTAGGTTGAGCATATGGCGCCCAGGTAGGGTGAGTGGTCGACCGGAAATTTTGCCTTGGAGTTTGCCAAACGCTACCAGTGAACCGGTCAATGTTACTGCACCGATAAAGATTCCAAGATAAATTTCGGTGTTGTGAATGACCAGCTCGGCTCCTCTCAGATGTAAACGAGGATCGAGATAACCGCCCCAGCCAATCAGTACTGCTGCCAGACCGACAAAGCTGTGTAGCATGGCTACCAGTTGAGGCATGGCTGTCATTTCTACTCGCCTAGCCAGGGTCAGGCCAATTGCAGAGCCAATGACCATTGCGATTATCAGTAGGCTGTAAGCACCTACTGCGGCGCTGAAGATTGTTGCAAGAACAGCAACGGCCATTCCTGCAATACCATAAAAATTCCCACGTTTGGCGGTTTCTTGGGAGCTTAATCCAGAGAGGCTCAGGATAAACATAATGGCTGAAAACAAATAAGCCATGGTAATCATTCCATTCATGATGCTGGCCCCTTATCGACGAAACATTTTTAACATGCGGTGGGTTACAAAGAACCCTCCGGCAATATTGATGGTGGCAAACAGAACTGCAATGAATGCCATAAGTGTGACAAGCCAGGAACCGGATCCGCTGATTTGTAGTAGCGAGCCGATAACGACAATTCCGGAGATGGCGTTAGTTACGCTCATTAGTGGGGTATGCAACGCGTGGGTCACGTTCCAGATGACTTGCCAGCCTATAAAGATAGATAAAATAAATACGGTAAAATGAGAAACGAATTCTGCAGGTGCAACGCTTCCCAATCCTAACAGGCAAAGACCGGCAGCAGCCCAGAAACCAATTATGGATTTGACGTCTGATTTTTTCTTTGCAGGAAGTTCTGGTGTTGTAATTTTGGGCTCAGGTGTTGGCGCAGGCTGGGCACTCAGTTTGGGTGCAGGTGGTGGCCAGGTGATTTCGCCATCTTTGACGACTGTTGCGCCTCTAATGACTTCGTCATCCATATTTATGACCGCTTCACCGTTTTTGTCCGGACACAGATCTGTCAAAAGATGAACTAGGTTTTGTGCATATAGCGTCGATGATTGAGTAGGTAGGCGGCTCGCCAGGTTGGTATATGCAACGATAGTGACACCATGTTCGGTGACGACTTTACCCGGGGATGTCAGCTCACAGTTACCACCTTGCTCTCCTGCTAAATCGACAATAACGGAACCATCTTTCATGGTTTCGACCATGTCAGCCAACCACAGTTTAGGGGCGGGTTTGCCTGGAATCAGGGCAGTTGTAATCACTATGTCGACATCTTTGGCTTCTTCGCGGAATAGGGCCATTTCAGCGTCAATAAACGCTTGGGACATTTCTTTGGCATAGCCACCTACACCTGAACCATCCTCTTCAATGTTGACGGTCAGGAACTGACCTCCCATGGATTCAACTTGCTCTTTAACGATGGGGCGGGTATCGAAGGCTTTAACAATTGCCCCCATGCTTTTCGCTGTTCCAATAGCTGCGAGACCGGCAACACCTGCTCCAATCACCAATACTTTAGCCGGGGGAATTTTTCCCGCAGCGGTAATCTGGCCATTCAGAAACCGGCCAAAGTGATGCGCTGCCTCAATGACCGCTCGATAACCGGCAATATTTGCCATAGAGCTTAAGGCGTCCATTTTTTGTGCGCGGGAGATTCTTGGAACGGAGTCCATGGCCAGAGCCTGAATATTTTTCTTGGCCAAAGATTTCAACAATGATTCGTTCTGTGCCGGCCAAACGAAGCAAATCAGGATGGTATTTGCTTTTAACTGGCGGAGATCGTTGCCTTTTGGGGCATTGACCTTCAGTACGATATCTGCACTGGAATATAGCTCGGCGGCATCTTCGACAATGCTGGCACCTGTCTTGATGTACGATTCATTGGTGAAGCTTGCATCTGCACCTGCATCACTTTGGACGCTGACAGAAAACCCCAGCTTAATCAGCTTTTCGACACTTGCGGGGGTCGCAGCAACTCGATGTTCAAGAGGATCTCGTTCTTTCGGGACAACTATAAGCATACGCTATGTCTCCTGGGTGACATGTTTATTATCTACGGACTTATCTCATCACAGGCGATAACCACCTGTCATTAACGGCAGTCATGTACATATCAATAAATGATTATTTATTGATTTCGGTCGTGGAGAATGGGTCGCTTCTGCGAAGTTGGAATGAAGCGCCATCTGTTATAGGCTGGATGGCGCCAGAGTATTCCACTTAGTTGTGGGAATGAAGAGCTTCGTTGAGTTCAATGGCGGTTTGATTGGTTAGGCATTCAACTGCACCAGTTTGTGAGTTTCGCCAGAACAGCAGGTCACTTTTACCGGCCAATTCTCTCGCCTTTACCGTTTCGACAGGTTTTTTATTGGTGTCTAGTACGGTGACTTTCGTTCCCGCTGTTAAATATAAACCAGCTTCGATAGTACACCTATCACCCAATGGAATACCTACACCAGCGTTGGCGCCCAGTAGGCAGTTTTCACCAATGGATATCACAATTTTACCGCCACCGGACAGGGTGCCCAATATAGAGGCTCCGCCACCGATATCTGAACCATTGCCAACCACGACTCCAGCAGTAATTCTGCCTTCTACCATGCTGACTCCGGTCGTTCCGGCGTTAAAGTTAACGAAGCCTTCATGCATGATGGTTGTGCCTTCACCTAAATGGGCTCCTAGGCGGACGCGAGCAGTATCGGCAATACGAACACCAGTGGGAACAACATAATCTGTCATTTTGGGGAATTTATCGATGCTGAATACCTGCAAAACCTGACCTCTCAGGCGTGTTTGTATTTGCCATTCCGGCAGTTCAGGGAGATCGATTGCTCCAAGGTTGGTCCAGGCTATGTTATGCAGCAGTCCGAAAATACCGTCCAGGTTGGTTCCATGAGGTTTAACCAGTCGATGAGACAGCAGGTGTAGTTTCAGAAATGCTTCCGGTACCTCGGTAGGAGCGCTATCTGTCTCTAAAGTTACCAAGATCAATGGTTGTTCAGAATCCAGGGCTGCTTTGGCAAAGGTGGTACTCAGGTTGAGTCCAAATGATTCAAAGATTGTCGCCAGATCGTGACATTTATCGATACTTACCTCAATCACCTGATTCCCGTCGGCACAGGCAAAGATCTGAGCAAGTTCATTGATCAGTTTGTCATCGGGAGAAAGTATGGGTTCCGGGAAGTAACTTTCGATGATTTTACCCTGTTTGTTTTTTGTGGCAGTACCAAATGCCATAGCAAAGTGAGACATGTCGCGTTCTCTCTCCAAATTAGCTGAACAGTTGAGAATACATATCTGGAGTAAAGCCCAGATATACTTTGTTTCCGGTTTCGAGTACCGGGCGTTTGATGATGGAAGGGTTGTCCAGGATGGTATCTATTGCTGACTGTTCGGTCATATTGTCCCGGAGATTCTGATCCAGTTTCCTCCAGGTGGTACCTTTGCGGTTTATCAGTTCCTGCCAGGGTTGTTGGGCCAGCCATTGCTGTACTTTTTCTCTGGAAATGCCATCTTTTTTGAAATTATGAAACTCAAAAGGTTGATTGTTATTCTGCATCCATTGTCTGGCTTTTTTGATGGTGTCGCAGTTGGGAATACCATACATGATGGTCATGAACAGACTCCTGTATCTTAGAGGGTGTCTAGGAAAGCGTTGATTCGGTCGAATGCTTGGCGACATTCTTCCAGGCTAGCAACCAGGGCGATTCGTACATAGTTGCTTCCGGGATTGGTGTCACCCATTTTTCGGCTCAAAAATGAGCCGGGAAGTACTGTGATGTGACTGTGTTGAAACAAATTGCGGGCAAATTCAGTGTCGGCAACAGGGGTCTTTGCCCAAAGATAAAAAGCTGCGTCCGGCTGATAGATCTGGAGCTTTGAGTCCAATGTGTTCATTGCCAGAGCAAACTTATCCCGATAAAGGTTTCGATTCATGAGGACATGTTGCTCATCGTTCCAGGCAGCTATGCTGGCATACTGATGGTGAGGCGGCATCGCACAACCATGGTACGTTCTATATAGCAGAAATTGTTTGATCAGGCTGGCATCGCCCGCAACCAAGCCACTCCGCATGCCAGGAATGTTGGAGCGTTTTGACAGGCTATTGAAAGCCAGGCAGCGTTCATAACCGGTGCGCCCCATTTTTGCACAGGCTTGTAGTAGGCCAGGAGGGGGGCTGGATTCATCAAAATAGATTTCGGAATAACATTCATCGCTGAATATCAAAAAATCGTGTTTGTCGGCCAGTCTAATAATCTCAATCAGTTCTGCCTCTGATAATACTGCTCCAGTTGGGTTGCCAGGAGTACATATAAACAGAATCTGGGTTTGATCCCATTGTTGTGGTGTTATGGTGGAAATATCTGCCTTGAAACTGGATTCTTGTGTACAGGGTATTAATAGTGGCTTGGCGCCAGCGAGTAAGGTGGCACCTTCGTAGATTTGATAAAAAGGATTGGGAAATGCAACCTGGTTATCGCTGCGGTGGCTGTCAAATAGTGCCATGACGGCGGAAAACAAGGCTTCTCGGGTGCCGGTGACAGGTAAGACCTGGGTTTCTGCATCTAACTGCTTCAGTTGAAAGCGGCGTTGTAACCAGCTGGCGATGGTTTCCCGCAGTTCGGCGGTTCCTCTGGTGGAAGGGTAGGTCTCCAGCAGTGAAAGACTATTTCTTAAAGCATCGATGACCAACTGCGGACTTTCGTGTTTAGGTTCTCCAATTGATAGAGCTATATGATTAACCCCGGCAGGAGGGGTGATTCCTGTTTTAAGTTCGGACAGTTTTTCGAATGGATAGGGCTGTAGTGCGGCTAAGTGGGTATTCATTGTTCTTCAGTCAGTTTCCGTTCTAATTGTTCTTTGAGCTGCTCGCACAACTGGGAATCGGTAATGGGTTGGTTGTTTTTATCCAAAACAAAAAAGATGTCTTCAACCCTTTCGCCGAGGGTTGAAATGCGTGCGTTTTGAAGGCGGATATCAAGCTCTCGGAAAATTTCCCCGATCCGTGCCAATAGCCCAGGACGGTCAACAGAAATGAGTTCAACGATAGTTCGGTCATGATCCAGGTCGTTGCTAATGATGACCTGAGTTGGAATCTTGAAATGTTTAAGCTGTCTGGGAGTTCGGCGGCGAACAGTCTTTATTTCATTCGGATTGCTGATGGCAAACAACAGTCTATGCTGGATGGTTCTGATTTTCTCGGGGTCGTTGCCTATGCCTTTTCCTTCTTCATCAAGCACAATAAATGTATCCAGCGAAAACTGGCTACCTGATGACGTCATAATGCGGGCATCATGAATAGACAGACCCAGTGATTCCATCACCGTAGCTATGTCAGCAAACAAGTGCGCGCGGTCCGGAGCATAAATAAAGATTTGAGTGGCACCGGCATAAGAATTTTCGTCGATTTCCTGGATCAGAACCAGAGGAACTCCAAGGCCGTTTGAGCCAATTGCTTTGGTATGCCAGGCAATATTTTCAGGGGACTCACGAAGGAAATAGTCATCACCTGGATTGTCCCATATGGCATCCACTTCATCTCGGGTAAAGCCTCCGGCCGCAAGAATTTCCAGGGCTCTTTCCTTAGTGTGTTGTATGCGTTCATCCTTCCCGACTGGATTTTTAAGTCCGCGACGAATAGTTCGCTGGGTTTCCAGGTACAACTGCTTCATTAACGAAGCTCGCCAGCTGTTCCATAGGTTAGGATTGGTGGCGTAAATATCGGCCACGGTTAGCACATATAAATAGTTGAGCCGTGTCAGGTCCCCAACGTGGCGGGCAAATTCAAGAATGACATCTGGATCAGAAATGTCTTTTCTTTGTGCGGTGGTTGACATGGACAGGTGATTTTCCACTAACCAGGCCACCAGATTGGTGTCCCACTCGGCAAAGCGGTGGCGTTTACAGAATCGCTTGGCATCTACCGCTCCCAATTGGGAGTGATCGCCTCCGCGGCCTTTACCAATATCGTGATACAGAGCTGAAATATAGGCCAGCTCGACTTTGGGTAGCTTTTTAATGACCTCCGTCGCCAAGGGAAAGAGCTCTGTATTTCCTCGATGTCGAAACTTGCGCAGGTTTTTAACAACCTGGAGCGAATGGGCATCTACTGTGTAAATATGGAACAGATCGTACTGCATTTGCCCAACAATTGCGCCGAATTCCGGTAGATAGCGACCCAGAATGCCATAGCGACTCATGCGTCTCAGATTGGTGGAAACACCGTTACGGGATCGGAGTAGTTCGACAAAATACATTATATTGCGAATATCCTGTCGAAAATGACCGTCTATCAGGCGACGTGCCTGGCTTATCAGGCGTATGGTTTCAGCACGGATGCCAATAACTTCCTTGGTTTGCGCCAGGAGCACGAATATTTCCATCAGTGCTGACGGAGTGGTGGTAAAAACACTCTCATTTTTGGCCTCAATATAGCCATTACGTATCTGAAAGCGCTTGTTCAGATCAGTGATTTGATCGCCACTGCCTGCCTGAAGGATTGCTTCGTCAAATAGCTGCAGTAAGGTGTCGCTGAGTTGCCGTAAATGAAAAACGCGGCGATAGTAGCTTTGCATTAGGCGTTCAATGCCAAGCTTTCCTTTTTGATCCTGATAGCCAAACAGGTCTGCCAGCCGCTTTTGGAGATCAAATAAAATTCGATCTTCTTCCCGGTTGGTGAGCATGTGCAGGGCGTAACGTATTTTCCAGATAAAACTTTGTCCCTCAATCAGCGTCCGATATTCAGACTCTGTCAGGAACTGACGGTTAACCAGGTCGACGAGGTCAGAGTCACCAAAGTGGCGTTTTGCAACCCACCCAATCATCTGGATATCCCGTAGGCCACCTGGAGAGGCTTTTAAGTTGGGTTCGAGGTTGTATTCAATATCGTTATATTTCAGATGACGATTATACTGCTCATTTAGTTTTGCTTTATAAAAGTCCTTGCTGGGCCAAATATTAGAAGCAGATGTTGCTTCCATCATTTGCTCGCGTAACAGCTCACTGCCAGCGATCAGTCGTGACTCCATTAAGTTGGTGACAACAGTGACGTCGTTAGTGGCTTCAGTGACGCAGGCTTCCAGGGTTCTGACGCTGTGGCCAACTTCAAGGTTAATATCCCACAGAAAAGTCAGAAAGGCCTGAATGGAGTCAGAGTTGTCATTGATATCTGCTTCGGATTGGAAGAGTAACAGCAGGTCAATATCTGATTTTGGGGCCAGCTCGCCCCGACCATAGCCCCCTACTGCAATTAATGAGCGTTCTCCCGCTGTCCAGGTAAACTGGGACCACGCACAGCGAAGTAACTCATCCATGGCCAGAGCTCGACCATGAATAATATTTCGGATGTCATCTTTATCTTCCAGTGCCAGCAAAAATCGTTGATCAAGTTTTTCTTTGAGATCATGCAATGCCTGTTTGAATACAGAGATTCGACTGGTGGAGGAGTCCAGCATGGTCTTCAGACCAGCGGTATCCAATAAGTTGACATCATCAAAAGCAGAAAGATAGGACATGATTAAAACGGCACTTTTTCATCAGACCGGAGGGTCAGGATTTCCACACCATCGGCAGTCACCAGACAAGTGTGTTCCCACTGAGCTGAAAGTTTGCGATCTTTTGTGACGACAGTCCAGCCGTCATTTAAAACCTTACAGTCCCGTTTGCCTGCATTGATCATGGGTTCGATCGTAAAGATCATCCCTTCCTCTAGCTTTAGACCGGTCTGAGCTCTGCCATAATGAAGAACCTGAGGGTCTTCGTGAAATTGTTTGCCAATGCCGTGGCCACAATACTCCCGTACAACGGAGTAATAGTTTGATTCAGCGTGCTGCTGAATAACCGCACCAATGTCCCCAAGGTATGCTCCCGGGCGTACTTGGCTAATACCTTTGTACATGCATTCCTGGGTGATTTTGCATAAACGATCAGCATGTGCTGCAACCTCACCTACGTAGAACATGGCGCTGGTATCTCCGTGATATCCATCTTTGATGACCGTGATATCAATATTGACGATGTCTCCCTTTTTCAGGATTTTGTCATCGCTGGGGATGCCATGGCATATGACTTGGTTTATAGAGGTGCAAATAGACTTGGGAAAGCCCTTGTAATTCAGCGGTGCGGGGATGGCTTTTTGTTCCTGGACAATGTACTCGTGACATATTTTGTCCAGTTCCCCTGTGCTGATGCCGGGTGCGACATATGGGCTTATCATTTCCAGTACGTCTGCTGCCAGTTTGCCGGCGATGCGCATTTTTTCAATTTCTTCAGAGGTCTTAATAGTTACGGGCATAGTGTCTCGTGAGCGGGTTAATTGCCAAATGTGCGATTGTACGCAAATTGTGCTTTTTGTGCAGCTTGGCTGCCTAATAGGGCGATAGTCATTTTTTCTTTGGCTATTTTTACTGCTTGTGGTATAAAGCGCGCCCCTTGCTATGTGCATGGGAAATATAACGTCACACATATACCGACACTGTTTTCTGGGTGCCTTTCTCTATAGCGAAAAGGGTTGGAGGCAGGGGTATATGGAGGCTCAACCCAAACTTTAAGAGAGAATACTATGGCAGTTTCTATGCGCGACCTGTTGAAGGCAGGTGCACACTTCGGTCACCAGACACGTTTCTGGAATCCAAAAATGGGCAAATATATCTTCGGTGCCCGTAATAAAATTCATATTATTAATCTGGAATTTACAGTTCCTGCGCTCAATAAAGCGTTGAACTTTGTTGAGCAAATGGCCTCTAACAAAAACAAGATCATGTTTGTGGGTACGAAAAGATCTGCCCAAAACGTGATTCGTGATGAAGCTGCCCGTGTGGGTATGCCTTATGTTAATCATCGCTGGTTAGGTGGAATGCTGACGAACTATAAGACTATTCGCCAGTCAATTCGCCGCCTGCGAGACCTTGAGGCACAAAAGTCTGATGGTACTTTTGATCAGCTGACTAAAAAAGAAGTGCTGATGCGTAATCGTGAAATGGAGAAGTTGGAAAAATCCATTGGTGGTATCAAAGATATGGGCGGATTGCCGGATGCTATCTTTGTAATCGACGTGGATCACGAGCGTATTGCTATTCAGGAAGCTAATAAGCTTGGTATTCCTGTTATTGGTGTGGTTGATACTAACAGCAATCCGGATGGTGTTGATTTTGTAATTCCCGGAAATGATGATGCTATCCGTGCCATCGAGATTTATGCCAAGGCAATTGCTGATGCAGTTGCTGCAGGTCGTGAAGCTGCTGGCGGGCTGAAAGATGATATCGTTGAAGTTGCTGAAGACGAGTCTGCCGAAGCTGAGTCTGAGTCAGATAGCGAAGCCTGATCATCGAACTGTAAGCTCGGGCTTGTATATATAGAAGTTCAAAAGAAGGGGTAATCCCCCCTTCCATACTAGTTATTGATAAATCATTGAGGTAAAGGCAATGGCAAATATTACAGCTGGCCTGGTTAAGGAGCTCCGTGAACGTACTGGATTAGGTATGATGGAGTGCAAAAAAGCCCTCGTGGAAGCCGATGGCGATATTGAAGTGGCGATTGATAATCTGCGCAAAGCTTCTGGTCTTAAAGCTGCCAAAAAGGCAGGTAGAACAGCTGCTGAAGGTGTGGTGTTAACGCGTATTTCTGATGATCGCACTTATGGTTTGGTCATCGAAATCAATTCAGAAACCGATTTTGTTGCCCGTGATGATAATTTCCTGAGCTTTGCCAATACTGTTGCTGACAAGGCTTTTGCAGATAAGCAGACTGATATTGCTGCGCTGATGGCAGGTGAGTTGGAAAGTGCGCGTGAAGCTCTTGTTCAAAAGATTGGTGAAAACATCAGTGTTCGTCGTGCAACCGTGATTGGTGGTTCGGACTCTAAGGTATCTGCTTATATTCATGGTGGCCGTATTGCTGTTCTGGCTGAACTGAGCGGTGGTGACGAAGAATTGGGTAAAGATGTTGCAATGCATGTTGCGGCCATCAATCCTCAATATGTCAACCCTGAACAGGTTCCTCAGGATGTGCTGGATCGAGAGAAAGAAGTAGTAAGTGCTCAGTCAGAAGGTTCTGGTAAACCTGCTGAGATTATTGAGAAAATGGTTAATGGTCGGATCAAGAAGTTTCTGGCCGAGATTAGCCTGGTTGAGCAGCCTTTTGTAAAAGACCCAGATGTTAAGGTTGGTACTTTGGTCAAAAATGCAGGCGCTGAGGTTTTGAACTTTGTGCGTTTTGAGGTTGGCGAAGGTATTGAAAAAGAAGAGGTCGATTTCGCTAAAGAAGTTGCGGAAGCAGCTGGCCTCTCCAAGTAAGAGGCTATGGGAAAAAAGGCAGTTGAGACTGCCTTTTTTTTTGCTTGTTCACAATGCATGAAAAAGTGCCCATCCCAACTAATTGAGGTTTTGTTGCTTCTAATCGTTTGTATGGAGTTCATTTTCTGCTCCCACTGAAATATATTTGCACGCCTGATTTTAAATGGAGTTCTACATGCCTTCTGTCAAGAGTCAATCCAAATACAAGCGAATATTGCTGAAGCTGAGCGGTGAAGCGCTAACCGGTGAGCATCCTTTTGGTATTGATCCAAAAGTTCTGGATCGTATGGCGCTGGAAATCGGCCAGTTAATTGGTATAGGAGTCCAGGTTGGTCTGGTTATCGGTGGTGGTAATTTGTTCCGGGGTGCTGCGTTGAGTGAGGCAGGGCTGGATCGGGTTACTGGTGATCATATGGGGATGTTGGCCACTGTTATGAATGCCCTGGCAATGAGGGATGCTCTTGAGCGGAGCAGTATTCGTACTCGAGTCATGTCTTCCATTCCGATGAGTGGCATTGTTGATGACCATTATGATCGCCGCAAAGCTATCCGCTATCTGGAGCAGGGGGATGTGGTGATTTTCGCAGCAGGGACAGGAAACCCATTTTTCACTACAGATTCTGCGGCCTGTCTACGTGGAATCGAAATCAATGCTGATGTTGTTTTAAAGGCAACTAATGTTGATGGTGTGTATGATGCTGACCCACGCAAAGAACCAAATGCGAAAAAATACAGCCGATTGAGTTATGATGAAGCGCTGGAAAAACAATTAGGTGTGATGGATTTAACGGCGGTGTGCCTGGTTCGCGATCATGGCATGCCGGTTAGAGTTTTTAATATGAATAAACCAGGAGCGCTAGTGAACGTCTTAGTAGGAGACGTTGAAGGTACGCTCATGAGTGAGGAGCCCAGTATATGATTGAAGAGCTTAAAGTTGAAACCGAAGATCAGATGAAAAAAGCTCTTGAAGCATTAGAATATGCATTTAATAAAATCCGAACTGGACGGGCTAATCCGTCACTGCTGGATACCCTTCATGTGTCCTATTACGGATCGGATACGCCACTGAATCAGGTGGCCAATGTTTCTGTAGAAGATGGTAGGACCTTAGCTATAAACCCTTGGGAAAAGCAGCTGGTCCCGGAAATTGAGAAAGCGATTTTAAAATCAGATCTAGGATTGAACCCTGCGACATCCGGTAGCACTATCCGTATAGTAATTCCTGCACTGACAGAAGAAACCAGAAAGGACATGGTCAAATTGGCCCGTAGTGAGGCTGAAAAAGCCAAAGTGTCTGTCCGGAACCAGCGTCGCGACGCAAATTCAGTGATAAAGGACTTGCTGAAGGAAAAAGAAATCAGTGAAGACGACTCCAGGCATGAAGAAGATATTATTCAAAAGCTGACTGATGACTACATCGCAAAAATAGATAGTAAGCTGTTAGAAAAAGAAGCTGATCTGATGAAAGTTTAAGTATTGATGCTAATGTTTTAACAACAGGCTCCCGGGTATTCCGTGAGCCTTTGTTTTATTTACAGGATTTAGATATGTCGGAGTATCACAATCTCCCTAAGCATATTGCCATTATTATGGATGGTAATAACCGCTGGGCCAAGTCCAGGCTGTTGGGGGGTATTGCCGGGCATAAGGCAGGTAAGGACGCAGTCAGAACAGTGGTTGAAGAATGTGCCCGGCTGGGGGTTAAAGTATTAACCCTGTTTGCGTTTAGCAGCGAAAACTGGCGTAGGCCCAAGGATGAGGTAACTGCTTTGATGGAGTTATTCTTGCTGGCGCTCAAAAAAGAGGTTCGTAGACTGCATAAGAACAATATTCGTTTGGTGGTGATTGGGGATAAGTCAGGATTCAGTGAGCGGATACAGTATCAGATTCGGGAGGCTGAATCGTTAACATGTAACAATACGGGCATGACGCTTGCTGTCGCGGCCAATTATGGTGGGCAGTGGGATATTGTTCAGGCTGCTAAGAACCTCGCCTGCAAAGTCAAGGAAGGGACGTTGGAGCCAGAGGATATCAGTGCCGAATTAATATCACAGGAAGTATGTCTGGCTGAATTTCCAGCTCCGGATTTGTGTATTCGTACCGCCGGAGAGCAGCGTATCAGCAACTTCTTGCTATGGCAGTTTGCTTACACAGAATTTTATTTTACAGACGTATACTGGCCGGATTTTGGTCGTGCAGAATTGCATCAGGCCTTAAGCTCCTATGCCAGTCGAATCCGCCGTTTTGGTCGTACTGACGATCAGGTTGAACAACTCAAAGAATTACAATGCTCAAACAAAGAATAATTACCGCTCTGGTTCTGGCGCCGATAATGGTGTGGGGAATCTTTTTTCTGCAGCTTGACTATTTTGCACTGTTTACCGCCATTATCGTGGCGTTGGGTGCCTGGGAGTGGGCTCACTTATCCGGAAGTGATGTGATATCGGAGAGAGTGACCTATACCATGGGGAGTTTGACGCTCCTGTCTTTATGCTACGTCGGTCAGCTTTATTTTCACTGGTTTGACGAAATCGTGTTATGGCTGGCATTGGTCTGGTGGCTGATTGCTTCTATATTGGTCAGAAGTTTTCCTGCGAGTAGTTCTCACTGGCGATCTCCCAGACGACAGCGGATTATGGGTTTGCTCGTTCTGGTCCCAATGTGGGTTGGTTTATATCAGCTTAAAGGCCTTGATCACGGTAATCTTTGGATATTGTTTTTAATGCTTGTGATATGGGGGGCCGATGTTGGGGCATACTTCGCCGGTAAGTCATTTGGTCGCAGCAAGCTGGCCCCTAATGTTAGCCCAGGGAAAACCTGGGAAGGTGTAGCTGGTGGGCTGTTAACGGTCTATCTGGTGGTCACTGTTGCTGGCTTGATTTTATCGGGTGATCCAGATTTTACTTTGTCAGGCTGGATTGTTTTGTTTGCCTCAACGACTCTGGTAGTCCTGTTTTCCATCATCGGAGATCTGGTGGAGAGTATGGTAAAGCGTAATCGTGGAGTTAAGGACAGTAGTAATCTTTTGCCGGGTCATGGTGGGGTGATGGATAGGGCAGATAGTATGTGTGCTGCGGTACCTATTTTTGCTCTGGCGTTGAGTTTATTTCCAATCGGATGATACAGGCGTGCAGAATTTAACGGTTTTAGGCTCAACGGGCTCGGTAGGCTGCAGTACGTTGGATGTGGTTCGTCGAAATCTTGATTGCTACAAGGTTTTTGCCTTGTCCGGTTATAAAAATGTAGAGCTACTGGCTCAGCAGATTGTAGAGTTTAACCCGGATGTTGCCGTTGTGGGTGACGAGATGGATCTGGTCAGGTTGAAAGCTCTCTTGCCTGTTCGTCATTCATGCGAACTTCTTTGCGGTAAGCAAGCCTTGGTTGATATTGCTCAGGCAGATAAAGCCGATATTGTTATGGCTGCGATCGTAGGTGCGGCAGGTTTAGAACCCAGTCTGGCAGCTGCCAGGGCTGGGAAGAAGCTGTTACTGGCAAATAAAGAGTCTTTGGTGACATCCGGGCAGTTATTTATGGCGGCAGTCAAGCAGTCTGATACGTTATTGTTGCCAATAGACTCTGAGCATAACGCGATTTTTCAATGTCTTCCCAATCAATTTGATATTTCTGACCCTTCACAGGGTGTTCGATCCATCTTGCTGACGGCATCGGGTGGTCCGTTTAGGGCATGGACGATGGAGCAGATTACCAATGCATCGCGCGAACAGGCCCTGGCCCATCCCAACTGGAGTATGGGGGCAAAAATTACCATCGACTCTGCTACATTGATGAATAAAGGCCTTGAGTTGATAGAGGCTTGCTGGCTGTTTTCTGTTAGTCCTGAGCAGGTTGAAGTGGTTGTGCATCCACAGTCTATTATTCATTCAATGGTTCGTTATCGAGATGGATCTGTTCTGGCCCAGATGGGCGCGCCGGATATGAAAATTCCGATTGCTTATGGACTTGGTTGGCCAGAACGGATTGATTCCGGTGCAAGCGCTTTGGATTTTTTATCTCTCTCTTCGTTAACGTTTGAAGCGCCGGATGAAATTAGATTTCCGTGTATACGTCTCGCGCGGGAAGCTTTTTCAGCAGGGGGGACCGCCGGATCAGTGTTAAATGCGGCCAATGAAGTAGCGGTTGATGCTTTTCTGAATGGCAAGATCGGTTTTACGAAAATAGCCTATGTAAATGAATTAATTTTAAACCAAATTCCAGTCTCTACTCTCGACAGCATAGAAACTGTATTAGAATTTGATGCTTTGGCCAGATCACAGGCAGAACGTGCGGTAAACCAAATCGCAGGGGGATTATCATGATGATGATTTTAGGGTTGATTCTGACGATCGGAATCCTGGTAACAGTGCATGAATATGGTCATTTTTGGGTGGCCAGACGCTGTGGAGTGAGGGTGCTTCGATTTTCTGTCGGGTTTGGCAAGCCGTTGTTCAAATGGTATGACCGGTATGGAACCGAGTATGCGATTGCTGCAATTCCTCTGGGCGGTTATGTCAAAATGCTGGATGCCCGTGAAGGAGAGGTGGATGCGGCTGATCTTGACCAGGAGTTCACTCATAAATCACTGTGGAAGCGCATTGCCATCGTGTCAGCTGGGCCGATAGCAAATTTTATTTTTGCAATTGTGGCTTACTGGTTGCTGTTTATGGTCGGAACGTCAGTGATTAAATCCACTGTGGGAGAGGTTGCGGTTAACAGTCCTGCCGCTAAAGCAGGCATGACTGAAGGCATCACGATACGTGCTATAGATGGCAAGAATGTGGAAAGCTGGCAGGATATTTCCTTCCGTCTGGTTGAGCGGATTGGAGAGACTGGAAGCATTGAGTTTACTGCTGCAGATAAGCGTCAGTATTTGGTCCGCATTGATCACTGGTTGGAGGATGCCAAGGATCCCAACCCGGTCGAAAGTATCGGGATTAGCCCGTTTCCAACTCGTTTGGATCCAGTGATTGATCAAGTGGTGCCAGATGGCCAGGCTGAAAAAGGCGGATTAAAGTCCGGTGACAGGCTGGTGTCAGTCAATGGACGTGAGGTTGATAACTGGAAAGATTGGGTGCATTTGGTGCAGCAAAGCCCGGGTGTTCCAATGCAAACTGAGGTGCAGCGTGGCGATGCGATTGTTCAATTGACTCTCGTACCCGATGCAGTTAGCAATTCCGACGGTAAGACAACAGGTTTTTTGGGAGCAACAGTTGTGGTTCCCAGCATAGCGGACGATATGATCATATCTCATCGGGATAATCCGGTGACGGCGCTGATCAAAGGTTTTGAAAAGACCTGGCAAACGATTAGTTTAAGTTTGCGGATGTTTGGCAAAATGCTGGTTGGAGAAGTCAGCGTCAAAAATATCAGTGGACCAGTTTCCATTGCCAAAATGGCGGGTGAGAGTGTGGTTTCGGGACCTGAGGTTTTTATTGGATTTCTGGCATTTGTCAGTATCAGTCTTGGGGTGTTTAACCTGTTGCCCATACCGGTTTTAGATGGTGGACATTTGCTGTTTTATCTCATTGAAGGGATTTTCAGAAAACCTTTGCCAGAAAAGGTGCAGATACTCGGGGTTCAGATAGGGGCATCTTTGCTGCTGGCTGTCATGGTGTTTGCTGTCATTAATGATTTTAGTCGTTTATAAAAAATACAATTCAAGCTGGGCCATGAACAGCCTTTAATGTGAGTAGTTGATGATCAGAAAAAAATCTTTGTTGTTCCTGTCGTTGATAGCCTGCACAGGAAGCTCTTCCGCTATGGTTGTAAAAAAGATCGAGATTGAAGGGCTTCAACGAGTTTCTATTGGATCTGCTTTGAATTTGATTTTGGTCGAGCAGGGTGAAGATGTCAGTCAAGGCCAGATAGGAGAAGCAATTAAACGCTTGTACCAGTCCGGTTTATTTCGGGATATCAAAGCCTATACCGATACAGAAGCAGGGTTACTTCAGTTCCAGATCGTAGAACAGCCATCAATATCGGTGCTTGATTTTAACGGAAATAAGGCAGTATCCACAGACATTCTGAAGCAGGTTTTTCGCGATGCCAAAATTCAGGAAGGAGAAGTCTTTAATCGTAGCAATCTGGACCAGTTATCTTATGAGCTTGAGCGTCAGTATGCTGCTCTTGGTCGTTATAATGCCAAGGTCGAGGCTGTTGTTACACCTCTTCCCAGAAACCGGGTTAAGGTAGAGCTGGAAATAGATGAAGGTCGGGTTGCCCGGGTGGCCTCCATTGATATTACCGGTAATAGTGTCTTTAGTGATCAGGAGCTGATCAAAGCCATGAATATGCAGCCGACCCGTTCCGGTGATGTGTTGCAAATGATTACCCGGAGTAATCGGTATTCCAGTGAAACAGCCCGAAGTGATCAAGAATCGCTGACGGCTTATTACCTTGATCGTGGTTATATCCGCTTCGAACTGACCTCTACCCAGGTTGCAATTAGCCTTGATCGAAGAAATGTTCATTTGACCTATAACGTTCGTGAAGGTGTTCCTTATAGCATTAGTAATGTGCAACTGACGGGTGAGTTGGTTGGAGATGATCAGAAGTTACGGGATCTTGTGACTATAAAGCCTGGTGAATTGTTTTCCAGACAGAAAGTTTCGGATGTACAAAAAGCCCTTCAAGATCGTCTGACTGACCTTGGATATGCATTTGCACAGATCAATACAGTGCCGGATGTTGATGATGAAAAGCGGCTGGTGGATTTGACTATTGTAATTGAGCCAGGGAAACGGACATATGTCAGAAAAGTCAATGTGACCGGTAATGAATCAACCAATGACGAGGTGATTCGTAGGGAACTGACTCAAATGGAGGGAGCTTTGGTATCTGGTAAAAATATTCAGACATCAAAGAGCAGGCTGGAACGGACTGGTTATTTCAAAACGGTTGAGGTCTCAACCAGCAAAGTACAAAACACCGATGATCAGGTAGATTTGAATATCAAAGTTGCTGAAGCCAATGATGGAATTATCAAAGGTTCGGTAGGTTATGCTGATCCAGGTGGTATTTTTTATTCGCTTGAATATACCCAGAAGAACTTCCGGGGAAGTGGTCGAGATATATCGATAGTTGGTTCGCAAACTGCAAATTATGAAAAATCACTCGAACTCACTTATACCAATCCTTATTTTACTTTGGATGGTGTCAGTCTTGAGTATAACGCTTTCCTGTCAGAACAAGACTATAGTGAAATCAGTGAAAATAATTACGGTACTAATAACTGGGGCGGTGGCTTTACCTTTGGATACCCAATCAGTAATGATGATCGTCTGAGTTATGGAATTGGATATACCAACACGGACTTGTTCGTTAATGAACCACCCTTGGAAATACAGGAGTTCACTGACAACTATGGTAAGAAAGAAGGCGCTCATTATACGTTCGAAGAAGTGAATCTGAACCTTGCCTGGACCCGTTCAACTTTGAATGGTACAACTTTCGCAAATAAGGGGCAGTACCATAGAGTGTCAATTCAGGCCTCGATGCCATTTAGTGATCTTGAATATTACAAGATTACTTATGATGGTAAATATTATCAGCCTATCAGTGATGGATATTTCCTGAAGTTCCGCTCCAAACTTGGGTACGGTTCTGGATATGGAGGTTCTGCATTACCTTTCTTGAAAAACTATTATGCTGGCGGGATATCGACCTTGAGGGGCTTTAATTACGGCGGTTTAGGGCCCTACAGTACACCAAGTACCAATGATAAGCCCACCCGTATAGGCGGTAATATACTTTTGAATTATGGCGTTGATTTCTATTTCCCTATGCCATTAGTTGAAGATAAGAACCAGTTCCGGTCTTCATTCTTTATTGACGCTGGTAACGTGTTTACAGACCATTGTTTATCTCAGAATGCCGACTGCACAGAAGGAGTCGTCTGGGATGATATTCGTTACAGCTATGGTATAGAGTTTGACTGGATGACTCCGATTGCGCCATTACGTTTTATCTGGGGTTGGCCTGTTGATCGGCGTAAAGATGACGAGGTTCAGACGTTTGCCTTTACCATTGGTTATAACTTTTAAAGCAGAAAATGATAAATAAGGATCCATAACTATGATTCGTAACCTATTCGCAGTTTTGCTGCTAAGTTTGTCCACTCTTGCCATGGCTGAGGCCAAGATCGCAATTCTGGATCAGAACATGGCATTGTTTGGTAGTGAAGCAGCCAAATCTGAAACAGAAAAACTGAAATCTGAATACGGCAGTGACGAACAACGTATTAAAAAGCTTGAAGCTGAAGTCAATGAGCTCAAAACAAAGCTGGAAACCGATGCTGTCATTTTGGAAGCTGCTGAGCAAGATAAAATCAAACAAACCATTCAGGAGCGTTTGGCAGAACGTTCTTCTCTGATTGATAAACTCAAACAGATACAAAATCAGCGTCAAAATCAGTTCATCCGCGAGTATCAACCGGTTATGGCTAAGGCAGTCAAAGCCATCGTAGAACAGCAAAGCATTGATGTGGTTGTTGAAGCTAGTTCAGTCATTTATGTGAATGAAGCACTGAACATCACCCAGCAGGTTCAGGATGAATTTAACAAGCTGGTAAAAGAAGGTAAGTAATTATGTCTTTAACCTTGCAGCGCATTGCCGAAATAGTGTCGGGAACGGTTGAAGGTGACCCGACATATGAGGTTGCCGAAATTCGGCCACTTAACTCTGCAATTGAGTCCAGTTTGAGTTTTCTGAGTGACTCTAAATATGTGCAACATTTGGGCGATTGTAAAGCCGGTGCTGTGTTGATCAGTGCTGATCTTGCAGCACAGTTTGCGGGCAACCGCATAGTGGTTGCCAACCCGTATCTTGCGTATGCGAAGGTTTCAAAACTGTTTGATCCTGAACCGGATCCCGACGTGGGCATACATCCAACGGCAGTAGTACATCACAGTGTGCGGCTGGGGGATAACGTTACCGTTGAAGCCCATGCTGTTGTTGAAGCCGGATCTGTTCTGGGAGACAGGGTGAGAATTGGTGCCAACGCTGTCGTTGGAGCGAATGTCGTTATAGGTGCAGATACCTGTTTATATCCCAATGTTACTATTTATTATGGTGTTGAAATTGGTGAGAGGTGCATCTTCCACAGCGGTAGTGTTATTGGGTCTCACGGTTTTGGATTTGCCAATGATAAAGGTGTTTGGAACAAGATAGCCCAGGTTGGCAATGTTGTGATCAAGAATGACGTGGAAGTAGGCACTAACTCAACCATTGATAGAGGTGCTATTGGCTCAACGGTTATAGGTAATGGCGTCAAAATTGATAATCTGGTGCAATTGGGACACAACGTCGAGATCGGTGACCATACGGCATTTGCTTCACAGGTTGGGGTTTCAGGTAGTACAAAAATTGGCAGTCATTGTATGATTGGTGGGCAGACTGGCTTTGCAGGGCACCTACAAATTGCAGATGGTTGTGTCTTTACCGGGCAATCGATGGTCACAAAGTCGATTCCGGTTTCTGGTATGTATTCCAGTGGCGTGCCCGTTCAACCGTCTAAAGAATGGCGAAAATGGGTAGCTCGGGTACGAAATTTGATTGATCTTCAAAACAAAGTTAAAAAACTGGAAAAACAAATGGCGGGCAACTCGTCTGATTAACAGTTAATATGGTGCCTTTCTGGTAGGAAAGTGGCCAAGATTCAATCAGAAGCAGCCGGTTTCCTTCAATTCCAATTTAATGACTGAAGATACAAGTACATGACTGATATCACTTTGCCTCTTAACCATGAGGACATAAAAAAGATCCTTCCGCACCGTTATCCGCTATTACTGGTGGATAGAATTACTGAGCTTGAGATTGGTAAATATGTAAAAGGATACAAGAACGTTACTGGTAATGAAGATGTGTTTAATGGCCACTTTCCACGGTTCGCTGTCTTTCCAGGTGTCATGATCTGTGAAGCACTGGCTCAGGTGGCTGGGGTGCTGGGATACTTAACTTCAGGACATAAGTCAGAAGATGGCTATCTGGTGTTGTTTGCAGGGCTGGATAATGTTCGTTTTAAACGGCAGGTAATACCTGGTGACAGAATGGATATGGAAGCCAAACTGATAGCTTCCAAACGCGGTATTCATAAAGTTGATGCTCAGGCATATGTCGATGGTGAGCTCGCCTGTAGCGCAGAGCTGATGTTTGCAGAAAGGAAGGTTGTAACTGAGTGATTCATCCAACGGCAGTGATAGACCCTGCGGCTAAGCTGGCGGCAGATGTTGAGGTCGGTCCATACAGTGTAATCGGCGCTGAGGTTGAAATAGCCGAAGGTACGTGGATTGGGCCGCATGTGGTGATTAAGGGGCCGACCAGGATAGGACGGAACAATAAGATTTATCAGTTTGCATCAGTGGGTGAGGATTGCCAGGATAAAAAATATAAGGGCGAACGTACCTTTTTGGAAATTGGTGATAACAATGTTATCCGGGAGTTCGTTACGATTCAGAGAGGGACTATTCAAGACAATAGTCTGACCCAGATCGCCGATGGCTGCTTGATCATGAATTATACCCATATCGCACATGATTGTGTGGTTGGGGATAACTGCGTGATTGCCAATGGTACGCAGCTGGCGGGTCATGTTCATCTCAGCAACAACGTTATCATCGGTGGACTTAGCGCCATTCATCAGTTTTGCCATGTGGGCCCATATGTGATGATTGGTGGTGGAACGATGATCCGTAACGATGTACCAGCATTTGTGATGGCTGTTGGCAATCCTGGGGTTGCCCGTGGTATGAACTATGAGGGTATGAAGCGTAATGGTTTGCCCAAAGCAGTTATCAGCCAGTTGAGAAAAGCCTATAAGCTGGTATATCAATCTGAAATGACTGTGCAGAAATCGGTCGAGGAGATGGAAAGCTGGAATTTCGATTCTGAACATCTGAATCTTTTCATTGAATCTATAAAAGCATCGTCCAGAGGTATTTTGCCGGAATGAAGAAACGCCTGCGTATTGCAATAATCGCTGGCGAAGCCTCTGGGGATATTCTGGGTGCGGGCCTGATTCAGGCCCTCAAACAACAGTATCCTACTGTAGAGTTTGAAGGAATTGGCGGTCCATTGATGATCGCCAATGGTTTTCGCTCGCTGTTTCCGATGGAAAAGCTGTCAGTTATGGGACTGGTAGAGGTATTGAAGCATCTGCCCGAAATCCTTTCCATTCGTAGAAAAACTATTCAATACCTGCTTGAAAATCCGCCAGATATGTTGATCGGTATTGATGCTCCAGACTTTTGTTTGACTGTTGAGGCCCGTTTAAAAGCGCATGGTATAAAAACCGTACACTATGTCAGCCCAACAGTATGGGTATGGCGCGAAAAGCGGGTATTTAAGATCAAAAAAGCAGCAGATTTGGTTTTGTGTCTGTTCCCATTTGAGCCAGAGTTTTATCGCCGTTATCAGGTGGATGCAGAGTTTGTTGGCCATACTCTGGCAGATCAGATTCCAATGGATCCTGACCAAAATGCGGCCCGTCGACAACTTGGCTTATCTTCGGACGTTTTGCGGATCGCGGTTTTGCCAGGTAGCCGACGTTCCGAAGTGGAGCGCCTTGGATCGGTTTTTTTTGAGGCGGCACAGCGAGTTCAGCAGATACACCCCGGTATTGAATTTATTATTCCTTGTGCCACACCTACGATCAGATTAATGCTTGAGCGGCAGCTAAAGAATTATCTGGGGCTTAGAGTTACGCTGTATGACGGTCAATCTCGTGTGGTGATGACTGCCGCTGATTTGGTATTGCTGGCCTCTGGGACCGCTGCTTTAGAGGCAATGCTGCTGAAAAAACCGATGGTTGTTAGCTATATACTGTCTCCATTAACCTGGTTCCTGATCAAACGAATGGCCAAAACACAATGGGCTTCATTGCCTAATATTCTGGCCAAACGCTCTATCGTTCCAGAGCTGCTGCAACATGAAGCGACTGCTGAAAAAATTGCTGATGAGCTGTTAGCTTATCTGGAGAACCCTGATCGTACTGACCAGTTGATGGATACATTTAAATTCATACACAAGCAGTTATGCAAAGATGCCGATCAAGTGGCAGCTAGTGCAGTGCTAAAACGGATATTGTCCGAAACTGATGACAATGAAAAATGAATATGAAAATCTCGAACTCTCCTTATGTCCGGGGTTGCGGTTTTGTGGTGTTGATGAAGTTGGCCGGGGGCCGCTCGCTGGTGATGTTGTGACTGCCGCGGTCGTCCTTCCAGACGGTTATTTTTGCCCAGAACTGACAGATTCCAAGAAGCTTAGTGAAAGGAAACGTGAGCAGCTGTTTGAGATGATTCTTACAGATGCAGAAGATTATTGTATTGCCCGTTGCTCTGTTGAAGAGATTGACCAGTATAATATTTTTCAGGCAACCATGATGGCGATGGTCCGTGCTGTACGGGGGCTTAAAAAAATACCTGAATTTGCGTTGATTGATGGAAATAAGATTCCATCCAGTCTGCCATGTGATGCTAAAGCGATTGTTAAGGGGGATGGTCGGGTGCAGGCTATCTCGGCTGCTTCAATTTTGGCAAAAGTAACCCGCGATCGTGAACTCGTTGAACTGGATCAACAGTATCCGGAGTATGGTTTTGCCCGCCACAAGGGTTACCCCACTAAAGAACACCTGACGGCACTATCACGTTATGGGATTACGCCTGTGCATCGAACATCATATGCTCCCGTTCAAGCTGCGATAAAACAAGCTCCATCACTACAGATACAAGAGAGCCTGCTGTGAAACATCCATTCATACACCTACATCTCCATACCGAATTTTCGCTGATTGACGGTATCGTAAAGGTCAAAAAACTGTTACAGGATTGTGTGGAGCGCGATATTCCGGCTGTGGCTATCACTGATCTGACCAACATGTTTGGGCTGGTTAAGTTTTATCAGGGAGCACTCTCGTCCGGTATCAAGCCTATTCTGGGGAGTGATCTGTGGATTGAGAATCCGGAACAGCCTGAGCATCCATTCAGAGTAACTGCTCTGGCCCAAAATACCCAGGGGTACCGGAATCTGACTGAGCTGATCTCGATGGCATATCAGCATAATCAAAAAATGGGCTATGCACAGACCAAGCGCGAATGGTTATTTGATAAAAATGACGGATTGATTGTACTTTCCGGTGCCAGAGCCGGGGAGATAGGCTTTGCACTTGAGCGTAATCATATGGAACTGGCCGAACAGATCGCTGCGGAGTGGCAGTCTGTTTTTGGGGACCGGTTTTATCTTGAGTTGCTGCGAACAAAGCGTCCCGGAGAAGAACTAATTGTCCAAGGTAGTGTCGAAATTGCCCGTCGTCTTTCCATTGCTGTGGTTGCTACCAATGATGTGGTGTTTTTGCGGCGAGAGGATTTTGAAGCTCACGAAACCAGAGTTTGTATTAATGAAGGCGTCACTCTGGGTGATCCGAGGCGTGAACAGCGTTTTACTGAAGAACAATATCTGAAAAGCAGCGAGGAGATGTGTGAGCTTTTCAGTGACATTCCCAGTGCTGTTGAGAACAGCTGGCATATTGCGCAGCGCTGCACGGTTCCGGTGCATTTAGGAGAGTATTTTCTGCCGGAATATCCGATTCCGGAAGATTTTCACAATGATCCTTTTTTCGACCGCTATCCTTGGGCTGATATTCAGGCACGTGTCGAACGGGCGATGCGAATCAAGACTCCTGATCCGGATACTGCTTCAAAGGAATGGCAGAAACAGGTTATCGAAGGGGTGTTTTTTCAAAAAGTATCCATAGAGGGGCTGGAAGAGCGTCTCGAAATGCTGTTGCGAAAAGACGATCCTGATTACGAGGCAAAGAAACAGGTCTATTTCGATCGTTTGAACTTTGAGCTCGATATTATTATCCAGATGGGGTTTCCCGGTTACTTCCTCATTGTTATGGACTTTATCCAGTGGGCCAAGAACAACGATATTCCAGTGGGTCCCGGGCGAGGATCTGGTGCCGGGTCATTAGTGGCCTATGCACAGAAAATCACTGATCTTGATCCTCTGGAATACGACTTGCTGTTCGAACGGTTCCTGAACCCTGAGCGGGTATCCATGCCTGACTTTGACGTCGATTTCTGTATGGAAAACCGCGACAAGGTCATTGCGTATGTTGCCGAGGCCTATGGTCGGGAGGCTGTCAGTCAGATCGTTACCTTTGGAACGATGGCTGCAAAAGCGGTTGTTCGTGATGTAGCCCGTGTTCAAGGCAAGAGCTATGGCCTGGCCGACAAATTGTCGAAGATGATTCCGGGAGACCCGGGAATGACACTGGCCAAAGCCTGGGATGGGGTCGCTGAGTTGCAGGAGTTTGTAAACGGTGACGAAGAGGCGCAGGAAATTTGGGAAATGGCCCAGCGCCTTGAAGGCATTACCCGGCAGACTGGTAAACATGCTGGCGGTGTGGTGATCGCTCCGACCAAGTTGACGGATTTTTCTCCGTTGTTGTGTGAAGACGACGGTACTGGTCTGGTCACACAGTTTGACAAGAATGATGTTGAGTCTGCCGGTCTGGTCAAATTTGACTTCCTGGGGTTGAGAACGCTTACCATCATCCACTGGGCGATGAAGACCATTAACCAGAAACGACGGGAGAATGGTGAGCCGGAGCTGCGCATCGAGGAAATTCCGCTGGCTGATAAGGATAGTTTTACCTTACTGAAAAAAGCAGAGACTACTGCTGTTTTCCAGCTCGAATCGCGCGGTATGAAAGACCTGATTCGCCGTCTGCAGCCTGACAATATCGAAGATATGATCGCCCTGGTGGCGCTATTCCGACCAGGACCACTGGAATCGGGGATGGTTGATGACTTCATCAACCGTAAGCACCGTCGCGCGCCTGTTGCTTATCCACACCCGGATTACCAGCATGAGAGTCTGAAACCGATTCTGGAACCCACTTACGGTGTCATTGTATACCAGGAACAGGTCATGCAGATTGCTCAGGTGCTGGCGGGTTACACCCTGGGTGGTGCGGATTTGTTGCGTCGAGCGATGGGTAAAAAGAAGCCAGAGGAAATGGCCAAGCAGCGTGCTGTGTTTGAAGAAGGTGCGAAATCCCAAGGAATTGATCCCGATCTGGCGGTAAAAATCTTTGATCTGGTAGAAAAATTTGCTGGTTACGGTTTTAACAAGTCCCACTCTGCAGCTTATGCTCTGGTGTCCTATCAGACCTTGTGGTTAAAAACACACTATCCGGCGGCCTTCATGGCGGCGGTTATGTCCTCTGATATGCAGAACACCGATAAAGTGGTCATCTTTATTGAAGATTGCCGGAAAATGGGGCTGGTCCTGTTACCTCCGGATGTCAACAAAGGTGAATACATGTTCACTGTGGATGACCAGGACCAAATCATTTATGGTCTTGGAGCTGTAAAAGGCGTTGGTGAAGGGCCAGTTGAGGCAATTGTACAAGCACGTAAACAGGGTGGTGAATTTAAAGATCTGTTTGATTTCTGTGCTCGTGTTGACCATCGGGTAAATAAGCGGGTTATAGAAGCGCTGATTCGTTGTGGGGCATTAGATTCCATCGTGCCTAGCAGACCCGTTGCAGAAGCTGCCATGGAAAGTGCGGTGAAAGCGGCGGAGCAGGCTGCCCGTAATGAAAGTGCGGGTATGTTCGACTTGTTCGGTGAGCTGGAAGCAGAACAGGCCGGAGATCCTTATGAGATGTTCTTAAAGGTTCACGAGTGGTCTGCCAAACAACGTTTGTTGGGCGAAAAAGAAACACTCGGGTTGTACCTGACGGGTCATCCAATTGATGAATACGAACATGAACTTAAGAATATTGTGGACCGCCGTCTCTCCGAAATTGAGGCTAGTAAAAGTACTCAGACACTGGCAGGTTTGATCATCGCCATCCGAACCATGAAGACCCGTAAGGGGGATACCATGGCATTTGTGACCCTTGATGACAGGACTGCGAGGGTTGAGGTGGCACTGTTTTCGGATACCTTTAACCAGTATCGGGAATACCTTGTTGTGGATTCGTTAATTGTTGTCGAAGGTGATGTTTCCTGGGACAACTATTCTGAGCGCAACAAAGTATTAGCCCGTTCAGTGTTTTCCATGGCGGATGCCCGAAAAAAACTCATCAGCGGGATTACCATTGAAATTAATGATTCCATCAATCCCAAGAGTCTGGTCAAAGATCTACAACAATGTCTGACTCAGCAGAATGACGGCTGTCCGTTGTTTGTGGATTATCACCATTCCAGTGCTCGTGCTCTGGTGCGTATCAACCCACAGCTAACTGCTTCTTTGGATGATCAAAGCTTGCATATGATGAGGCAGTTGTTCGGAGAAGAGCGGGTTAAGTTGAGGTTTCGAAGGGAAGAATTTGAAATTATGTGATGTGATGACTGTATTGCACACAAAAGGCTTAGGTCACTTGTATTCATTGATGTCTGTTATTAGTCTGGACAAAGTTTTAATGGAATCCATGTGACCTGAACTGTAGGCTGCAGGTCCGATCAGATGGTAAGAAAGTGGGCGCCTGCCTGTAAAACAAGATTCCCCGGCTACAGCCGACACCAGATAAAGTAAAGGGTCCCAATGAATCCAGACTTTTTAGATTTTGAACAACCTATTGCCGAGCTGGAAGCCAAGATAGAAGAGCTTCGGTTGGTCGGTAATGATAATAAAATTGATATTTCTGCAGAAATTCAAAGACTTCAGCAGCAATGTCAAAAAATGACCAAAGATATTTTTGATGGTTTGAAGGCGGAACAGGTTGTTAAGTTATCCCGTCATCCCAAACGACCTTATAGCTATGATTACATCAATTTGATCTTTACTGATTTTGACGAAATGCACGGTGATCGTCACTTTGCCGATGATGGTGCAATTGTAGGCGGTACTGCCCGCTTTGATGGCCGCCCGGTTATGGTTATTGGTCATCAAAAAGGCCGTTCTGTAGCTGATAAAGTCAAGCGCAACTTCGGTATGCCCCGTCCGGAGGGTTACCGTAAGGCTTTACGGCTTATGGAATTTGCTGAACGTTTTAAATTGCCCATATTTACCTTTATTGATACTCCAGGGGCTTATCCGGGTATCGATGCTGAAGAACGTGGACAGAGTGAGGCGATAGCCTTTAATTTATTGAAAATGTCTGGCCTTAAAACGCCGATTATTTCAACGGTAACCGGCGAAGGTGGATCTGGTGGAGCGTTGGCGATAGGGGTTTGTGACCAATTGAATATGCTTAAGTATTCAATTTATTCGGTGATTTCTCCGGAAGGATGTGCATCAATCCTGTGGAAGACTGCAGAAAAAGCAGCCGACGCGGCAGAAGCTATGGGGCTGACTGCTGAGAAAGTACATAAACTGGGTATCTGTGATGAGCTGGTGGACGAACCTTTAGGAGGTGCGCATCGGGATTATCAGTTGATGGCAGAAAACCTGAAGGCTTGTCTGGCAAGGGCCTTGGAAGAATACACTGCGATGCCTGTAGAGCAGTTGGTGGAGCGTCGCTATCAACGCCTAATGTCATATGGACTTGGTGTCTGATCATCCGACAGATACTGAAAAATGAGCCCTCTCTTAATATGGGTATTTACAACGGTCCGTTAACTGTGGCAAAAACCATATACAGTTAACGGGCAACATTGATGCGAACTTCTTTTGTTTCAATTTAAAAAATTTCCTTTACTGACAGATGGTGAACTTAAACTCGACATCGACGATTACCTTAGTGGTCATCGGGCAATGGATCGGGTACCTGCCTATAAATTCAAAATAATACGTTGCCAGGATTTGACCTGGGTTGGTGATATTGATGTCAGGATTGGTAATACTCGTCATCTGATTCTGTATGGTGGTCACATAGGTTATAGCGTCCATACGTCATATCAGGGCCATTCGTATGCTGCGAAAGCCTGTAATATTATTAAGGATGTTGCGCTTGCGCATGGTATGACAGAGTTGTGGATTACCTGTAACCCCGAAAATACTGCATCAAGAAAAACCTGCGAAAAATTGGGTGCTGTGTTTGTCAATATCGTAGATGTTCCTGCCGGTACGGAGTTGTTTAATCGCGGTGATTATCGTAAATGCCGATATTTGTGGGTATTAACTGACCCACCCATGCCCAGTTGACGACAGGGCTCCAGACAGTACCGGTACCATGATCATCAAATCAGTCAGACTCCAGTAATTGAGTGATATTGAAACCATCATGATTTCAGCTGCTATCGAAAATTGCATTCAACGTTATAAACCCACCCGGATATTGATTGCCTACAGTGGTGGCGTGGACTCCCACGTATTGCTTCATGCGTTGGTTAGAAGTAATCCCTCTGTACCTGTACTTGCCGTGCATGTTCATCACGGACTTAGTCCGAACGCTGACAAATGGGCTGAACATTGTGCCGATGTTTGCCAGCAATATGGAGTAGATTGTCAGTGTCTGTACGTTCAGGTTGAAAATCAGGGTAAAGGAATTGAAGCAGCGGCCAGAGAGGCCCGATATCACGAGCTCGAAAAATTGCTGGTATCCGGCGATATTCTATTAACTGCTCATCATGCCGACGATCAGATTGAAACTTTTATGTTGCGTCTGTTGCGGGGCGCTGGTTTGGAAGGTCTGTCGGCTATGAGTGAGTCCCGTTCCTGTGGTGCCGGGTCGTTGGTTCGACCATTATTGCAGTTACAGCGCTCCGAGTTGATGGCATATGCTGAGGATGAAGGATTTCGCTGGGTGGATGACGAAAGTAATGATGATAACCGCTATGACCGAAACTTTCTTCGAAATCAACTGTTTCCACTCATAGAAAGTCGTTGGCCTCAGTATCGTCAGACAGTTGTCCGGGCGATTAATCATATCCAGAATGCTGCGGGCAATGAACAGGAGCAACTGTATCCGGAACTCAATCATCGGCTGACGGCTGAAAATGCACTAAAAATCGTTGGTTTTGAAGAGGCAGATCGTTCTCTCATCATGAAGTTGTTACGGCTCTGGTTGGGCTTGATGAATTTGGCAGTTCCTTCACAAAAAGTGCTGGAGGAAATTGTTAGTTCAGTTATTTTCGCCAGGGCAGACGCTGAACCAGCAGTCTATCTCAAAGATTATTCTATTCGTCGATTCAAAACGGCAATTTATGCAGTACCTGTGTTGCCAGAAATACCTCGAACTACAATTGTGATAAAACCGGATGTCGCAACGGATATTCCTGGAGTCGGGACTGTGGAACTGGTTAGCGAGATTGCAAAAGACGATAAACGATGGTTACTGTCTGGTCGGTTTTTACCGTTAACCGTTGCTTTTAGGGTCGGCGGGGAACGGGCTGTTCCAGTCGGACGACAGGGCAGCCGTGACCTGAAGCGACTTTTGCAGGAGTATCGGGTTGAACCCTGGTGGCGCGATCGTTTGCCGTTATTATATTGGAATGGTGAATTGGTTATGGTCGCTGATCAGTTTGTTTGTGAAGGCTTTCAGGCGGCACCTGGAGAAATGGGTTACCGCCTGAAGTGGCGACACCCAAGAGTTTGACTGTCATAATTTTAATGCATCAGAAAGAATCTCGTTGAGGCGACAAGTCGCCTCTGATAGACTGACGTCCCGTCTTAAACAGCACTCACACAATCAATCTCATTCCACTACCCGCGTCTAAATCAATTGATGACGAAGGGGAGTTTTTTATTTATTGGTGTTTGGATTTGATACTGTGAGGTCCAATTTCAGATGGGATCATTATGACTCGTTATATATTTGTTACCGGTGGCGTTGTTTCTTCACTTGGTAAAGGCATTGCATCAGCTTCCCTGGCTGCCATTCTTGAAGCCAGAGGTCTTAAGGTTACTCTACTCAAGCTTGATCCCTATATTAATGTTGATCCGGGCACTATGAGCCCGTTCCAGCATGGTGAGGTCTTTGTGACCGAGGACGGCGCGGAGACAGATCTTGATCTTGGGCACTATGAACGTTTTGTTCGTACGACCATGACCCGTCGTAATAATTTCACTACCGGGCGTATTTATCAGGATGTCCTGCGTAAAGAGCGCCGTGGTGATTATCTGGGGGGAACTGTCCAGGTTATTCCTCATATTACCGATGAAATCAAGCGTCGTGTTATTGAGGGAGCCGGTAATGCAGATGTGGCTCTGGTGGAAATCGGCGGTACAGTCGGGGATATAGAGTCACTACCGTTTCTGGAAGCCGTTCGTCAATTAAGGGTTGAGTTGGGGAGTTCCCGTGCCCTGACGATGCATCTGACTCTGGTGCCTTACATTGCCACTGCCGGCGAGATGAAAACCAAGCCTACCCAGCATTCGGTAAAAGAAATGCGTACCATCGGTTTGCAGCCGGATATTCTGATTTGTCGTTCTGAACAAACGCTCGATAAGTCTTCATTGCGAAAAATTGCCCTGTTTACTAATGTTGAAGAACGAGCCGTCATTCCATTACCTGATGCAGATACCATTTATAAAATTCCAGCCATGTTGAATGCTGCTGGGTTGGATGTATTTGTGGTGGAAAAACTTGGTCTCGAGTGTGGTGAAGCAGATTTGAGCGAATGGAATGACGTCGCTGATCGTAAACTGAATCCGGACAAAGAAATCACCATCGCCATGGTTGGCAAATATATGGAGCTGTTGGATGCTTATAAATCCCTGATTGAAGCCATCGACCATGCCGGCATTCGTAGTCGTACCAAAGTGAATATTCGATATATTGATTCCGAGCGTATTGAGAAAGAAGGTGTTGAGCTATTGACTGGTGTCAGTGCTATTCTGGTTCCGGGTGGATTTGGTCATCGTGGCGTTGAAGGTAAGATCATGACAGCCCGTTACGCCAGAGAGCATAAAATCCCATATCTGGGTATCTGTCTGGGTATGCAGGTAGCGTTTATTGAGTTCGCCCGCAATGTTGCCCGGCTGGAAGGCGCCAACAGTACTGAATTTGACCGACAATGCCGCCATCCGGTTATTGGCTTGATTACTGAGTGGATTGAAGCTGACGGTAAAAAGGTTGAGCGTGACGATAAGTCAGATTTGGGCGGTACAATGCGTCTTGGCAGTCAGGCTTGTGAGTTGAAAGAAGATTCCATCGCCCGGGAATGCTATGGTAAGCCAGTGATTTATGAGCGTCACCGTCATCGTTACGAAGTCAACAATCATTATGTTGAACAAATGGCGGATGCAGGACTGGTTATATCTGGGCGGTCTGTGGATGGCGCGCTGGTCGAAATGGTTGAGCTGCCTAAAGATCAGCATCCGTGGTACGTTGCATGTCAGTTTCATCCGGAGTTTACTTCCACCCCACGGGATGGGCATGGATTGTTCAGTGGATTGATTGGTGCGGCCCGGGACTTTCAGAACTGATCTGCCTATTTTGTAGTTTTTTTACAGCTTCAAAGGCTGAGGGTTGAGAGGGTGGCTGGTTTTTGAGTTATTTTTGTAAGAAAATTACTCATGTTTGATTCGAAGCAATCTTCTCGTCATCGAATTTCTATTTAATAGGGTGATATACCCTATTACCAAACACTGGAGAGTCAGCAATGACAAAAATCGTCGATATTAAAGCTCGTGAAGTACTTGATAGCCGTGGTAACCCCACCGTCGAGGCCGATGTTATCCTGGAATCCGGACATGTAGGTCGCGCCTGTGCTCCATCTGGAGCATCTACAGGTTCTCGTGAAGCGCTTGAATTGCGGGATGGTGACAAGAGTCGATATCTGGGTAAAGGGGTATTAACCGCGGTTGCCGCTGTTAATGGTCCTATCAAAGAAGCTTTACTGGGTAAAGATGCTGAAGATCAGGCGACTCTTGACCAGATCATGATCGATCTGGATGGCACTGAAAACAAATCCAAGTTTGGTGCTAACGCTATTCTGGCTGTATCGCTGGCCAATGCCAAAGCAGCTGCTCAGGCTAAAGGTGTTGCTCTGTACGAACACATCTCCGACCTGAATGGTACTTCTGGTGTGTATAGCCTGCCGGTTCCCATGATGAACATCCTGAATGGTGGTGAGCATGCTGACAACAATGTTGATATTCAGGAATTCATGATCCAGCCCGTTGGCGCATCTTCATTCAAAGAAGCGTTGAGAATGGGGGCAGAAATCTTCCATTCGTTGAAGAAAGTTCTGGGTGCCAAAGGTCTGAGTACTGCAGTGGGTGATGAAGGCGGCTTTGCACCTAACCTGGAAAGCAATGCAGCTGCGTTGGCGGCCATCAAAGAAGCCGTTGAAGCTGCAGGTTACAAGCTCGGTACTGATATCACTTTGGCAATGGATTGTGCTTCTTCTGAATTCTATGAAGATGGCAAATACAACATGAAAGGTGAAGGTAAAGTATTCACTTCTAATGAATTCAGTGATTACCTGGCTAAACTTTGTGAAGAATATCCAATTGTGTCTATCGAAGACGGACAGGATGAATCTGACTGGGATGGCTTTGCATACCAGACTAAATTGTTGGGCGACAAAATCCAATTGGTCGGTGATGACCTGTTTGTAACCAACACCAAAATCCTGAAAGAAGGTATCGAAAAAAGCATCGCTAACTCCATTCTGATTAAATTCAATCAGATTGGTTCTCTGTCAGAAACTCTGGCGGCTATCAAAATGGCTAAAGATGCCGGTTATACCGCTGTCATTTCTCACCGTTCTGGCGAAACTGAAGATGCAACCATTGCTGATCTGGCAGTCGGTACTGCCGCTGGTCAGATTAAAACAGGTTCTCTGTGCCGTTCTGACCGTGTTGCCAAGTACAACCAATTGCTCAGAATTGAAGAAGCTCTGGGTGACAAAGCCGTTTACAATGGTTTGAAGGAAATCAAAGGTCAGGGTTAATTTCCAGCCTGATTATCAGTATCCAAAAAGCCCGGCATTGTCGGGCTTTTTTATTTGCTTTATGGTGTGCAAACTTTAAAACAGTTTTTTCTAATTAACATGTCCTTGGATAGAGTTTCACTGTGAACATAACCGCTGATTTATTTTCACCCATCTGGTATTGGTCATTTGATATTGCCTTCGCATTACTGCTGCTGATGGCTACAAACTTTCTCGAATGGCATGAATTACGCGGTGATAAAGAGTTGCAGCATCGGTTTGGTTTGTCGCTGGTGATTCTTGTTCTTATCTGGTCTATGCGGGCAGGTATTTCCACTGGATTGGGCATTCATTTTTTTCTGGTCACCACGCTCCACCTGGTATTCGGGTGGCAATTGGCAATGTATGCTGTGGCATTGGCGATATTAGGAATGGTATGGATTGGTAAGGAATCATGGCAAGGCATTGGTATTAACGGTTTTGTCAGTGGGGTGGTGCCTATTCTTTGTACGTATACTCTCTGGAGAATCCAGCGAAAAAGCCGATTGAATAGCCCATTTGCCTTTATTTTTTTAGTTGCTTTTTTGGGAGCAATTATTTCTGTAGTTGCTTCAGGAGTATTGATGACGGCCATTTTTTTGGGAGCTGGGGTTTATGATTTTGATCATATCGTTAGTCAGTTCTGGATATACGTCCCGTTAATAGCCCTACCTGAAGCCATTCTGAATGGTACTTTTATAACCGGTATGATTGTGTTCAGACCAGAGTGGGTGAAGTTGTTTGATCAGAAAAAGTACTTCAACTGACAAGGTCTCTGGGCAGGTGCCTGGGTCAATCGTTATGAGTCATAGTGCGCAGACTGCTAAATAGTTTCTCTGGAATCAGACCTTGTTCGATAACCTGTTTCCATATGAGCTTTGCCTGGGCTTTCAGTATTTGAACTTCACTGTCAGCTGGTTCGAGAATAGTCACTCCCAATTTGTTCAAAGTAGCCAATGCCCGACTATTTTGGCGAACCATGGTGTTGTCCAGGGTACTCAATGACAGTTTTGTGAGATTCATCATGATGCTTCTGTCTTGCTCGTTCAGGTCTTCGAGAGATCGTTTGCTGATAACAAATACCCCGAACGAATAAACCACCGGAACATTGGTGAGATACTTCAGGCTATGATGCCATTGTAAGGTAATTGCAGCCGCTGGTGGTGCTATCAAACCATCAATTGAACCAGTCTGTAGTGAGGTCGTTATTTCGGAAAGATTCAGATCAATAGCCTTTAGGTTAAATTCGCTGGCGTAATACAACAATGCCGGATCTGCAGGCAGCCATAATTTCTGTTGTTGCAATTGATTAAGATTGACAGCCGGTTCTTGGGTCATAGCGTAAGCCATGCCACCATCAATCAATCCTATCGCTTTAAAGCGGCTATCTTCAGCAAGTCTTAAAATATCCGTATCAAAGCTAGCGCGTGCCTTCAGAACCTGGTCAAAATTATCGAAGAAAAAAGGTAAGCCATAAACGCGTAACCCTGGAAACTCTTTGGTCCAGGCACTGCTTTGAGAAACGGTTGCATCCAATTGACCAATCATCATCTTGCGTCTGATGGCATCATCAGACCCCATGACTCCAGCCGGATAGATTTTCAGTTTAACTCTATTGTCCGTCTGCTGGCGTAATTCTGTATCCAGAGCTCTTAGGCTTTTTACAACATCAGTACCATCAGGGTAAGCGGTTGCTATTTTTATTGTTGTGCCAAATGCACTGACAGACACTAAAAGAGCGAGTAAGAGTAAGTATATTAATCTAATCATATAGATCATATTTTCATATTCGTATGACAAACTGATGAATGCTATTACTCAGACACGCTTTTTTATAGGTTCCATCGGTCGTTTAAATCTATGAATAGTAAGGCTTTTCTCCGGTAGTCGGAAAAAAGGATGAGTTGACCAGCATCAATCCTCTGCTATGACTTACAAGACAACCAACTGATTGTATTCATCTCACCGGTTACTTGGTTTCAAGGTCTGCGATTGATTTTGTGCATGGGTTTGGTTAGGCATGATGCGTTTGCAATTACAGTATATGGCCCACGTCGATTGCATTGGCTGTTGGCAATGTTTGAAGTATTCGGAGCCAAGATATGACAAACCTGGAAAGAAAGTTTGAATTTGCTTCCAGTGATAATGACAGAAAATCATCTGAGGACTCCGGCTGGAAAGTACTGACGGTTGAAGATGATGCTGCCTATCAGGCATCTCTGGTTTTTGCGTTACGATCCATGAAGGTTCAACGTAAGATGATCAGTTTGCTGACAGCCCGATCGACCACAGAAGCCACTCGTATTATTTCCCGAAATCCAGACATTGCAGTGATATTGCTGGATGTCGTCATGGAACATGATGAATCGGGTTTGACCCTTGTAAAAACGATTCGCGAACTTTTTGATAACAGTGATGTCAGAATTATCTTGCTGACGGGGCAGCCGGGCATGGCTCCCCAGAAAGATGTTATGAGCCGGTACGATATTGATGATTATTGGTGTAAATCAGAACTGACCAATGATCATTTGCTTACCATCATTACCAGTAATATCCGTACCTGGAACTATCTGACTGAAATCAGAAAATCCACTACCGGTTTGCAACAGGTTATTAGTGCCAGCAGACAATTGAATGGTACACGTGATGTTAATGAGTATCTCCAAACTATTCTGACCCAAGTGGGTAATATCTTTAATATCGACAGTAGTTTGATTTGTGCTATTGATGAGGGTAGTCAGAATATTCGAAATGCAAGTGTTATGGTCGTGACTGGTAAATTTGAAAATATAAAAAATAAAAACCTCGGTCAGATAGAACACGATTTATTGCTCAAAGCCTGTAAACAGGTTTTGAATTCCAAACATCACATTTTTATTCCAGGGTATTCCATTCTGTATATCCGTTACAATGTTGAGCTGGCCGAATACATTGTCATTCTGAAGAATGAAAAACCATTGTCAAAACTGGATATACATTTGTTGCAGATATTTTTTGAAAACGTCAGTGTGGGGCTCGATAATATTTCTTTGTACGGTCAGTTGTTAAGGGTTGCATACGAAGATTCACTTCTGAAGATGCCAAACCGAAGTTGGCTGGCGAAAGAGATTGCCCGATTGAATGTCAATCAACCATATCAGGCAGAATTGTTTGTTGTTGATGTGGACGATTTTGCAGAAATCAGTATGACGTTTGGCAATGTATTTTGTGATCAGCTCATGAAATGCGTTAGCGAAAAACTGCTTTCAAATGTGCCCGGCAGTGCCAGTATTGCCAGAGTGGGGATTAGCGCTATTGGTGTTCTGGTAGATAGCGTATCCCATGTTGATGGAGCGTTCTTTGATAAACTTTTCTCCTCTCCATTGACCATAGCCGGAACTGAACATGCGGTTTCCATCACCGTTTCGAAGATCAATATGGTGGAAACCAAAGGATACTTTTCATCAGAACAAATTATTCGAAGAGCAGAGAGTCTGGTTGGCTTGTCGCGATTAAAAGGTGTTCATTACATTGAGAATAACGCAGACCTCGAAAAGCAGGTGGTATATCGACACTCTATGCTTGATGAGCTGAGAAAGGCATTTTTGCAGAAGCAGTTTTTTATTCTATTACAACCCAAGGTAGGACTTGCAGATGGTCGTCTGGTTGGTTTTGAGTCATTGGTCCGGTGGCGTAAAACCGACGGCTCAGTGGTTGCTCCTGGCGATTTCATCCCTCTTGCAGAAGCATCAGGTTTGATCGGAAAGCTGGATAATCAGGTTCTGAGACTAACCTGTGAAGCGGTAAAATACCTGAATGCAAATGATATATATGTCCCGGTGTCATTTAACGCGTGTTCTTCAGAACTCATGAATTCGAGTTATCTTACGAACTTAACTCAAATAATTCGTGAGTATGATGTTGACCCTAAATATCTGGAACTTGAAGTGACTGAATCTCAGGCAGCGCCAGAGTATCAGAGAATATCCAGCTCCCTAGAAGAAATTATGGCACTGGGAATGGATGTGAGTATTGATGATTTTGGTACCGGATATTCCTCACTTGCTCATATCACTGATTTAAAGGCAACTACACTCAAAATAGATCGAACGTTTGTTACTCGTCTGAATACATCACGCGAGCACAATTACGTAATTGACATGATTCTGGAACTGGGGAATCAGCTGGGTTTTAAAGTGATTGCTGAAGGTATTGAAACAGAGGAGCAGAGGCAGCAATTGTTGCAAAAGGGTTGTCAGTATGGCCAGGGGTATCTTTTTGCCAAACCTCTGACATTGGACGATGCCATTTTGTTTTCTTAAGTTCATTAAAAATAGCCGCATGACGGAAATTATAATCTGTCTTTTCAGGATGTATGCTAGGCTCATTTCAGATAAGGCCCTCTAGTTTAACTTCCCGTAGTTCTGTCGTAGTTGTTTGAAGAATAAAGAGGAGCATCATTCTCATGAGCCTCGGCTTTGATCGGTACGTATTTCAGTGAAAGGAACAATGGTATGACGACCTCGCGAGCAAAAGAACAACATGCTGTTGTATTTAAGAATATGTTACCGCGCCTGGCTTTGCTGTTGGTCTTGACGACTATTGTTGGTGTTTTCGGAATGACTGAACTTATCAGATTTAAAATTTCACCGATTGAAGAATCTCAGGTGAGATCCGTGTCTCGGTCGATTTCCATGATGAATCGTGAAATAGGTTATATCCGTGATCTAATCCGTTTGCTGAAAAACAGCTCTGCGATAAAGTCAGGACTGGCATTGAACAGAGAGATTGATACCACTTTACTACAGCAATTTTTTATTTATTTTGCTGAGTCTTCAAACAATGTTTCCCAAGTAAGATGGATTGATATGAAAGGCAATGAACGGGTTCGCGTTAACCTGGTTGGTCAGGAAGCGAGTGTTGTTCATGAAGAAGACCTACAGAACAAAAGTCATCGATATTATTTCCAGAAAGCTATTGTTGCTGGTGACTCTGTTTATATCTCACCAATAGATTTGAATATCGAAGAAGGGGGCGTTGTGTATCCTTATGAACCCACCATTCGGGCGACTGTTTTGACGGAAAACAGCGAAGGTTTACGCGATGGTGTATTGGTAGTGAACTTTCAATTAACGGATCTTTTTTCCGATTTACGATCAATGGGCAATGATAGACAACATCTTGAGGTACTAAACTCCGAAGGTTATTGGTTGTTGGCAGATGATCCGGACCTGGAATGGGGTTTTCAGTTAGGCCATCCGGATCACAATGCCAGAACTCTCAGGCCAGAGGTATGGCATCACATGATGAAATCATCCAGTGCTACAGGAATAAGAGCCGATAATTCTTTGGCGAGTTATATATTCCTGTCATTTGATAACAATGATGGTCTGGTGGTATCGGATCTTAACCGGATAATTATTGCTGCAGTAACCGGTCAGGATGTATTGGCATCGGTCAATCGCGCGGTTTTCATTCCATTGGTTGCAGGTTGTCTGCTTTTGTTTCTGATCGGTTTTATAATTATCCGGTCATTAACTGTAGCAGAGATGGATCGCCAATTTTATACCCAGGCATTGCAGGAAGAAAAAGAAGAATTGCAAAAAGCGTTGGAAAAAGTCAAGCAGTCTCATGAACGTCTCGGTATTCTTCAGGATGAACTGGTGGAAGCGCGGAAATTATCCGCTCTGGGGTTGATAGTTGCTGGTGTTGCTCATGAACTGAACACCCCCAATGGAGGAGCCTTGATTGCAGTATCAGCATTGCAGTCACAGTTGGATGAATTGAAACGAAATATTTTGGAAGGATTGACCCAGCGGCAGATGGAAGATTTTATTCAAAATCTAGAACAGGGGCTGCGATTGGCCGAGAAAAACCTACGTCGTGCGAGTGAGTTGATCAGTAGTTTCAAACGTCTGGCGGTAGACCGTAATCAGGAGATTTTGGTTAAGTTCGATTTGATTGAATGTATTCGTGATCTGATTCATACCGTTGAGCCAAGGCTTAAAGGCGGGCGAATAAAGATAACCGTTGATCTACCGGATACACTGCAGATCAACAGTTTTCCCGGTATAATTTCACAAGTACTCCAAAATTTGATCGATAACGCCATCTATCATGGTTTTCCCAACAGAGAGAGTGGCATTGTCTCAGTGTCTGCATCTCTGGTTCACCAAGGACGGCAGGTCTGTCTTCATGTTGTCGATAATGGTAAAGGTATTGATCCAGAGATTCGAAGTAGAATATTTGATCCGTTTGTCACTTCCGGACGCGGCCATGGACACACTGGATTAGGGTTGTATCTGATTCATCAATGGGTGCATGGAGTGCTCAAGGGTAGTATCAAAATAGAGCCGAATATCAGCCATGGTACTTGTATCACAATTATTTTACCGGTCGATATTGAGTCATTAACCTCTGACACGAAGGCTTTGGAACTCACAGCCAGCAATTGATATTCGTTTCGACGTATCGTTGTGAACCAACTGGCATTAGGGTGTTTATCCAAATAACGGTTTTATATGAAAACTATATTGTTTGATCTGGATAATACGCTAACCCATCGCGAACAGACGATTCGAAATTACACCAAGGTCTTTTTTTCTGATTACGCTCATCAGTTAATAACGGGTCTTGATCTTGTGTGGTTAGCAGACAAAATAGTCACTTTGGATGAAGGCGGGTACTCTGGACACAAGGAACGGTCGCTCCGGCTGGCGATGCTGGATGTTTGGCGTACAAGGCCAAACCTTGATCACTTGCTGACACACTGGCTGTCCTGGGTACCGACTCATCCGGTCATGATGCCCGGTCTTTATCCGGTCCTGAATAAGCTTAAACAATGGAAATTTACTCTGGGTATTGTTACCAATGGTTCTCAGAATGTTCAGCAGACAAAAATCCGGGCATTGAAAATTGAGCAGTATTTTGATGTGGTACTGACTTCAGAAGCAGCTGGATGGAAAAAACCTGAGGCTGGGATTTTTATAGCGGCCTTGTCTGCCCTTCGATGTCAGGCTGCTGATGCAATATTTGTTGGCGATCATCCCATCAATGACTATCAGGGAGCTTTGAGTTGTGGGATGAAAGCAATCTGGTTTCGCGGATTTCACATCTGGCCAGAAAATCTTGCTCCTCCGCAACGCTATATTGATCATTTGGAACATCTGTTGGATAAGGTTTAACATGGCTGAATGAGCATCAACCAGGATAAACCGACTATGAAAAGTGTGTATATCACCCGTTGTATTCCTCAGGTGGGAATCGATCTGTTAGCGCAACATTTTAACGTGCGTGTTAATGAACGGCCCGGCAAACTGACACGTCAGGCATTACTGGAAAATATAAAAGATGTTGATGGGGTGTTGAGTTCTGGAACGGACAAAATTGACGCCGAGCTCATGGATTTGAATCCTGGTATACGCTGCTTTTCCAATTATGCCGTTGGGTTTGACAATATGGACGTGGCTGCTGCCACTCATCGTCGCGTACTGTGTACCAATACCCCTGATGTCCTCACTGACTCTACCGCTGAAATGGCCTGGGCTTTGTTGATGGCGGTTGCGCGCAGAGTTGTGGAGTCGGATCGTATTATGCGCACGCGCCAATGGGTGGGGTGGGAGCCGCAGGAGTTCCTGGGGGGAGATATTACCGGTAAAACTCTTGGTGTCATTGGTGCCGGCAGAATAGGCACATCAATCGCCATGAAATCCCGTGGTTTTGATATGGAAGTATTGTACAGCGGGCGTCGTCATAATCCGGAGTTGGAAGCAAAGCTCAACGCCCGCTTTGTGGACATGGATACACTATTACAGTCATCTGATTTCGTCAGTTTGAGTGTGGCTCTGAGTGCTCAGACTCATCATCTGATTGGTGCGCGAGAGTTGGCGCTGATGAAGTCGACGGCCTATCTCATCAATACCGCAAGAGGGCCTGTGATTGACGAAGCAGCGCTGGTCGAAGCACTCAAAAGCAAACAGATCGCTGGAGCGGGATTGGATGTCTATGAATTTGAACCGGATATGGTTGAGGGGCTGGAGCTACTCGAAAATACAGTACTAACCACCCATATTGGTTCTGCCACCCATGCCACCCGGAATGCCATGGCTGTGAAGGCTGCCAGCAACCTGATTGCTGCGCTGAACGGTGATATGCCACCAGACTGCCTGAATCCACAGGCGCTAGATTAATGGTACGATGCGAGTTCTGTTGTTAATCCTGTCAACTTGAAATAGAGCTGTCCGCTGACAGCCCTACTTCAATCACTCAGAGCCTTTTCTGCTCTTTACTCTCTTGAAAAGCCCTCACTGAAGCAGTTGTGATGCCTCCGTCTGCGATAGACGTTACAGATACCTAAGATCTATGTCGAGCACCTTAAACCAAAGTTGTAGACAATTAAGGTTGTTTTTTGGTGTGTTAGTCGATATTTTAGCTGACAGTTTCATAAATTGTAGACAATTTGATGTCGCAGCATATAGAAGAAAATACAGGATCGAGAGCCAGTCAGGTATTTGTGCAATTGCAGGAGGCAATTGTCCGGGGGGAGATCAAAGCCGGAACCAAGCTTCGGGAAGCGGATTTGAGTCAAGAGTACGGTATTTCCCGGGCACCGCTACGTGAAGCCTTGAATCGTCTTGAGAGTTTGAAGCTGGTTGTCAAAGTGCCGCATGTTGGCGCCCAGGTTGTAAATCTGACGGCCCGGGAAGTGCAGGAAATCTATTTGATTCGTGAAAATCTGGAGGCTCTGGCTTGTCGTCTGGCAGCTGTGGAAATGACACAGACCGAATTGAAGGAACTGAAACAGCTATTACTTCAGCATGAACAATATATTCAGGATCAGTCCGGTAGCCGCTATCTGTTACAACAGGATGACCTGGATTTTCACTACCGCATTATCCAGGGCAGTCGTAATCAGATGCTGGTGAATTTATTGTGTAATGAGCTTTATCAGTTGGTTCGGATGATTCGACACAGCGGCATTTTAGTACGTAATACGCCAGTCAAAGCGTTACAGGAGCATTGGCGTATTTATGAAGCACTCAATCAACGTGATGGTGAACTGGCTGCCATGTTGATGCAAAGACACATTTCGCGGGCACGTCAGAGTGCTCATCTCATTCAGGTGGAGGATCAGGTATGAAATCAGCGGGATCACGCTTTAGAACAGCACTCGAACACAATCAGCCCTTACAGATCGTCGGTACCATTAATGCTTACACGGCTTTGATGGCCGAGAAAGTGGGGCATCAGGCGATTTATCTGTCTGGGGGAGGGGTCGCAAATGCCTCTTTTGGGTTGCCAGACCTGGGTATGACCGGTCTTGAAAATGTGTTGGAAGATGCCCGTCGAATCACTGCAATTACAGAGACCCCGCTGTTGGTTGATATTGATACCGGATGGGGTGGGGCATTTAACATTGCCAGGACCGTCAAAGAAATGATTCGTGCAGGCGTAGCGGCGGTGCATCTCGAAGATCAGGTGCAACAAAAACGGTGTGGCCACAGACCCAACAAGCAAATTGTTTCCAAGGTGGAAATGGCCGACCGAATCAAGGCCGCTACCGATGCCAGAACCGATTCTGATTTTTTCGTTATTGCCCGTACTGATGCATTTGCGCAGGAAGGTCTGGATGCGGCCATCGAAAGAGCCATTGCCTGTGTGGAGGCTGGAGCCGATGGCATATTCGCAGAAGCCGTGCATTCGCTTGAGGATTATCAGGCCTTTTCAGAAGCTCTTTCGGTACCGGTACTGGCCAATATGACAGAGTTTGGCCAGACCCCTTTGTTTACTCTGACTGAACTGCGCCGGGCTGGCGTGGGAATGGCTTTGTATCCTCTCAGCGCATTCAGGGCCATGAATGCTGCGGCATTAAAAGTTTATCAATGTCTACTGACCAATGGGGATCAGAAAGACGTGGTTGCGGATATGCAAACCCGGTCTGAGTTGTACGAATTCCTAAATTATCATGATTACGAAAATAAGTTGGATGAGTTGTTTAAACAATAACAATCAAGGCTGGTCAGAACGATTGCCAGCGACACTGATCAAACAGGAGTGCAACGATGGTTGATAAAAAAATAGGAGGTGCCGGTCTACGCGGACAGGTTGCCGGTGAAACTGCATTGTGTACAGTCGGTCAGGAAGGCAGTGGGCTGACTTATTGCGGTTACGATATTTCTGACCTTGCAGATCATGCTGAGTTTGAAGAAGTTGCTTATTTATTACAGTACGGCAAATTACCCAACAGATCTGAGTATGACAACTACTTATCCAGGCTTAAAAGCAAACGGTGTTTACCGGTTGAGCTAAAAGAAGTGCTTGAAAAAATTCCAACCAACTCACATCCGATGGATGTTATGAGAACCGGTGTCTCGGTATTGGGAAATCTGGAAGAAGAGGCGTCATTTTCTGAACAGGATGATCATATTGAACGTATGGTGGCAGCGCTGCCAGGCATTATCTGTTACTGGTATCAATTTTGTTATCATGGTCGCAGAATTGAAACGGATTCCGATGAATCTTCGATTGGCGCTCATTTTCTGGCGATGTTGACAGGAAAATCGGTTAATCCGCTGTTTGCCAAAGCCATGCATGCGTCATTAATTCTTTATGCTGAACATGAGTTCAATGCCTCCACTTTTGCAGCCCGGGTTTGCGCATCCACACTCAGTGATATTCATTCTTGTGTGACAGCGGCCATCGGCACTTTGCGGGGGCCTCTACATGGAGGTGCCAATGAAGCAGCAATGGCCATGATCGAAAAATTTCGTGATCCTGATGACGCTGAACAGAGTCTGATGGGCATGCTTGCCCGAAAAGAAAAAATTATGGGCTTTGGTCATGCGGTTTATCGTGAATCCGATCCTCGCAATACGGTCATCAAAAAATGGTCAGACAAATTGGCAGACGAGTATGGTGATCGTTCGTTATTTGAGATTTCACAACGCTGTGAAGAAGTGATGTGGAGAGAGAAAAAACTATTTTGTAATGCGGATTTTTTCCATGCATCGGCCTATCACTTTATGGGCATTCCAACACCGCTGTTTACGCCTATCTTTGTAATGAGCCGGGTGATGGGGTGGACAGCGCATGTGAAAGAGCAACGTGCCAATAATCGGATTATCCGACCGAGTGCAGAATATACCGGCCCAAATTTACAGACCTATCAACCCATTGAAGAACGTGACTAGGAAATAGCGTATGAGTGCCAACGTCGATTTAAACAACCGCCCTGATTATGATCAGGAGTTGCAGGATATCGCGGATTATGTCCTGAACTTTAGCATACAAAGTGCAGAAGCCATGGATACTGCGCGTAACTGTCTGATGGATACCCTTGGATGTGGTCTGTTGGCTTTACGATTCCCGGAATGCAGTAAGCATCTTGGGCCGATAGTGGAGGGAACAGTTGTACCTAATGGTGCACGTGTACCAGGTACTCAATTACGTTTGGACCCGGTTAAAGCGGCCTGGGACATTGGTTGTATCATTCGTTGGCTGGACTATAACGACACCTGGTTGGCGGCAGAATGGGGTCACCCATCCGATAATCTTGGTGGCATTTTAGCGGTTGCGGATTATCTTTCGCAAAAATACATCAGCCAGGGCAAAGAACCTCTAAAAATGCAACAGGTACTGGAGGCCATGATTATGGCTCATGAAATCCAGGGTGTACTGGCATTGGATAATTCCTTTAATCGGGTGGGGCTGGATCATGTCGTTCTGGTGAAAGTTGCATCGACGGCCGTCATTGCCAAAATGCATGGTGCCAGTCGTGAGCAACTGCTCAGTGCGCTGAGTCATGCATGGGTTGATGGTCAGAGTCTGAGAACCTATCGCCATGCGCCTAATGCGGGTTCCCGTAAAAGCTGGGCCGCTGGAGATGCAACATCCAGAGCTGTGCGATTGGTGGATATCGCCATGCGCGGGGAAATGGGAATTCCCGGGGTATTGTCGGCGCCGCAGTGGGGATTCTACGACATACTGTTCAGTAAGACGAATAAGGATCAGCAGTTGAAACCTGAGAGCGAACGTCGCTTTTCAATGCAGAGACCTTACGGTACTTATGTGATGGAAAATGTGCTGTTTAAAATCTCATTCCCGGCTGAGTTTCATTCACAAACTGCCTGTGAAGCTGCGGTGACTCTGCATCCTCAAGTTAAAAACAGGCTTGATGATATCGAAAAAATCGTGATTACCACGCATGAGTCGGCGATCCGTATTATTTCCAAAGTGGGGCCACTGTCGAATCCGGCAGATCGTGATCATTGTATTCAGTATATGACAGCAGTACCCCTGGCTTTTGGGGATCTGGTTGCTGAGCACTATGAAGATGAGTTCCATAATAACCATTCAATCATTGATACGTTGCGTGAGAAAATGGAAATTGTTGAAGACGAGCGTTATAGCCGCGAATATCACGACCCGGACAAACGTAGTATCGCTAATGCCATGCAGGTATTTTTTAAAGATGGCAGCTGTACTGAAAAAGTGGAAGTTGAATATCCGATTGGACACAGACGGCGCCGGGCAGAAGGAATTCCTGTTCTGGAAACAAAGTTCAAACGTAATCTGGCTACCCGTTTTCCGGTGTCACGCGTGAATCAAATCTTCGAGCTGTGTAAAGATAGCAAAACGCTTAATCAGACAGCGGTTAATGAGTTTATGGATTTGTTTGTGATATAGAGCAATTTTTGTCTGCCATTGTGCATCGGGTAGTTCCTGGTGCACTCACTCTCTATGTTTCTACCCTCCCCAGAAGTTGCAGTCACCCATATAAAATCAACTGAGTGATCTGACAGTCGTTTCATCTTATCCGGATCGTACTGGACTAGCTCTTTTTTTAAGTGATGAATGATTATCACGGTATGGATCTGTACCCTGTGACGCATGACATAGTCTAATCGGGATGGAGCTGAATTGTGCTTCTAATGATGTTGTATTCATCGTCTATGGCTCTAAGGAACCTTTGAAAAACGGCTTATTTTCGCGCAGGACGTTGTCAGCCCTCGTCTCACATCCTCATTTACGCCCGTAAATTGCGGTGTTGCGAGTGGTGCTTTCTCGCCTGCATCAAAACTGTTCCTGTTTTTCAGAGGCTCCCTAAATTAATTATATGGTCGTTGGATTCTTTTTTGACAGAATGGATTAAACAGCAGATATTTCACGCTGCCTATGCGATTTGGAAGAAAGGAATGAAACTGTTTTTCATCATGGGAAAGTCGTGCTGCAGTATATTGTCTATAATGAATAACGGGTTTAGTCATGAATCAACCTAACCTTTATAGACCTCCTGCCTCAGATATAACGGACGCAGACAGATCAACCACAGTTCGTGAGATAGTGGTATATTGGGAAAAAAAACGGTTATTGTACAATCTGGTGAATTTGCTCATCGGAGTTATACTGTTGTCGTTATTGTTGCCGGCTATAACGGTTACTAAGGCTACAATTTGGATAATGATTCTTAGTTATGGAGTGGGCGCCAATATTTGTTACTCGATCGGTGCCTATTTAAACGTTGTTATGGCCGTGTTCCGACCTACCGATACTGGAGTATGGAAGTCGCTGTTTTATTTTGGTTTTGTGATATCTATCCTGTTAACTGTATTGCTAGGGAGTGCGTTCGGTTTTCGGGGAATATAGTATGCGATGAAGTACAAAAAATGATGCTGTTTCACTATCAGAAAACGCGCAGACGCAAAGCTCTGACTATTGCCATCATTCTTCTATTGATGCCGGTATTCATATGGAGTTTCGGGTATTTAGCGGAGAATCAAAGCCAATTTCTGGAAATGTATTTGGTAACCAAACACGTGCTGGAGGCAATCGCTCTGATTTTACTTGGAGGGTTTGTCTGGTTGATGATCAGTCCTGCAAAGTTTGAAATATACGTAACTGATTCTGAGTTTTATTGTCATCACCCTTTGTTCAGAGAATGGTGTTTCAGTGTTCATCCAAGGGAGATTAACCGGATTGAACATAATCTTGGATATGGTGATGAACCCACCGCCACTATCGTGATGGTATTGAATAATAACCAAAGATATCAGGTCTGTATGACTTATGGTTATTCCCGTAAACAATTGTATGAAGCTCTCAAAAGCGCCAATCCTCATATACGGTTACCAGAAAATATTAACCTGTTCAGCCATTGAGTGACTGAACAGGCAGATTTTAGCAACCTCTTAATGACACCAATGAGGCTACCAGAGCAAGGTAAACAGCTGTACCCATCATGTTAGGGGCAAATGCTTAACGCCACATTAGCCATATTGGTAATGATTCATGGCTCCAGCCGTTGCCAGAGTTCTGCTATCCGGTTTTGCCACTGCTGTTGTTTTTCCGGTTTTTGGAATCGAGGCTTTCGTTGTCGATCCTCTTTGAGCAAAGTTTCCAATTGGTCAATTTCAATCAGCATGCCTTCCTCATCCACGGGTTCATCAATGCTCTCGGGCTGCCTGGTAAAAGGGTCGTGACGTGTTTGCTGAAGACCGTGGTAGAAGATGTCAGGGTCATGAATTTCCTGCAAGACTCCATCATCGACCAGCCAGTAACGGTTTGCCACTGCTTCGAGAAACAAGCGGTCATGACTGGTGAGCAGTAGTGTGGCACCTGAATCCACAAGTTGCTGTTCCAGCTGTTCTCTGCCATCCAGGTCAATATGGTTCGTGGGTTCATCGAGAATGATGAAATTGGGCTGCTGTAGCTGCATCAGCATGAACATCATTCTCGCCTGTTCACCACCACTGAGATGATCACATCGCTGGTTGAGGTGTTGATAAGGGACACCTGCAGAAATGAGTGTCTGTCTGATCTGTTCATCTGTACCCGAAGCGCGGTTACGCAGCCATTCAAACCGGCTTTCCGGTTGCTGGAAGCTATTTAACTCCTGATCATAGTAAAAAACGGCCGTGCCAGGATTGAAACGTATCGTGTCATTGGCTGGTTCATGATATTGGGTTATCCAGGCATTGAGGGTTGAAGATTTTCCGACACCATTCCTTCCAAGCAGAGCAATGCGATCTCCTGGTCGTATTGTCAGATACTCACAACGGACCAGTGGTGGTTGATCAGATGAATGACGGATCTCCATTTGCTCCAGAATCAACATCGTTTTTGCCTGGAGTTGTTGAGTGTCGAGCTTCAGCGAAAGTCCACTGCCCCGACTGACAGCGGTCAGATTCTCTTGCAGACGCTCGACGCGTCGTTCCATGGTCTTCGCCTTGCGGGCAAGGTCTTCGTTATCATAGTCCCGTCCCCATCGTGCCAGGCGATTGGCACTGGTTTTGATGCGTTTGATTTCCCGCTCTTCGTTTTCACGTTTTTGTCTGGCAACAACATCGGCCTGTTGCAGTTTTTCTTTGGCGTCGGAAAAAGGCAGGTCAAACGAGTAGCTGCATCCATCCCTCAAAAAGATCGTTTTATTGCAACAGTCGTTAAGTAATTGCCGGTCATGAGAAACCATGATGAAACTGATATGTTGCTGCGTCTGCAGAAAGCTCGTCAGGTTCGCCAGAGCGACGATATCCATATGGTTGCCTGGCTCATCCATGAGCAATAGTTCAGGATCGTCAATAATGGCGCGTGCAAATAAGACCAGATTTTTCTGACCTCCGCTGAGTGTTTTGACCGGGGACATAAACTGCGGTTGTTGAAACCCAAGGTTGTTCAGCAGTGCTTCGACTCGATATTTTTCGTATAGCTGTTTTTCAGGTTCGAGACTCGTGAGAATTGAGTCCAGCAGCGTTAGTTCGAGTATCTCTTCTGGAACAAACTGTTCCACCCAGGATACCTTCAGACCTCGGTTGCGAATGACTTCACCGCTGTCTGGTTCTTTAGTGCCAAACAAGAGTGCAAACAAAGTGCTTTTACCGCAGCCATTGTGGCCAACCAGACCTATTTTGTCCCCGGAATGGACATTCAGATTAAGGGATTCGAACAGCATCCTGCCGCCAACGGAGCAAGATAAGTTATGAGTATGTAATAGAGTTGCCATGGTTCAGTCCTGTGCTTAATGAATAAACAAGCACTGGCCCAACCGGACAGGCAGAATGGAAAGTTATGAATACCAGTCCGACAGGCTCAGCGCCGTGAGGCGAAAGAGGACTGGTGGTCAGCTCCAGAGAGAACTTGTGTTGTGCCCAGATAAACTCTGGGAAGCGAACACAGTAACATGGGGCCTCCTTATCAAATAGGTGAATGGAAGCCAGGAATCTATCATGTTCGGTGAATGAAGGAAACCTTGACACTCATCTGCAGAAAGCCGAGCGATCGTGTGTTCTGGGCATGTGGGGCATTTATGTTTTACAGCGGTGATAGGGTCTCTTTCGCAGAGTGGGACGTGCAGCAAATATGCAGTTATCATGAGCAATATTGGAGTGTATGAATCGGGAGTTCGTGAATTAGTTCGTGAATTGATGTTTAAGATGGAAACTGATCGTTTATGGTTGCGCGATTTTCAGCCTTCAGATATGCAGTCGTATATAAGCTTTACCGCCACTCCTGACTATCAGAAATACTATAGCGAAGAGGATTCATGCCGTGAAAAATCAGAGTTCCTGGTTAATCAGTTTATTGCCCAGGCCCAGGATGATCCCCGTCGTAAATATCAGTTGGCCGTTATTGAGAAATCATCCAATCAACTGATAGGCACATGTGGTATTCGGGTAGAAAATGATCGACAGGCTTCCTTGGGGTTTGGCATTGCCGTTAACTACCAGGGATACGGGTATGCATTTGAAGCGGCCCGGTCAATGATTTGTTTTGGGTTTCAGGCGCTTGGGGTACATCGGGTTTATGCCGAAACGCTGGCTGCAAACCATTCGGCGGTTAGTTTGTGTGAACATCTGAGGATGCGCAAAGAAGGGCATTTTATTGAGCATCGTTTTTTTAAAGGGTGCTGGTGGGATACAGTGGTGTATGCATTGAAGAAAGATGAATGGAGTTCTGTCGAGGCGCTATAATTTTGGCTCCGATAGCGTATTTTTCTGTACAAAAGCTGACTTATTACGCATATGGGCTTGTAATTTAGTCACAACTTTGAGCTTGTTCGCTTACAGTTTGTGTTATTTACTTTTATGATGTGCGAACACAGACGTTAAGGAGAGCACTGTGATCAAACAATTCGTGGCAATCAGTACCCTGTCTATCATGATGTTAATGGGGTGTCAGAAACAGGAAGGCGGTTCTGGAACGGTCTCTCTGGATCTTACAGATGCTGCTGTCAATAATGTGACCCAGGTTTATTTGGCTATTTCATCAGTCAGTCTTCATGGCCCTGATGGCACGCTGAATTATAAACTGTCAAATGATATCCATGATTACCTTCAGTATCCGCTGCTGGATTACAATGGCGGCATATCAGCCAGTCTATTGAAAGACGCCCAAGTGGCGCCAGGCGCATACCATTGGATTCGATTGAATCTGGCTACAGAAGGAAATCTGGACTCCTATGTGGAGCTGGAAGATGGCAGCATTCATGAACTTGAAGTTATCTCGGAAACCGGATTAAAGCTGAACCGTGGCTTTTATGTTCCCGAAGATGGAAATGTCAGTTTCACGCTGGATCTGGATCTGCAGAAATCCCTGATTCAGACTAAGGACGGGTATCGTTTGAAGCCGGTCATTAGAGTAGTGAACAACGATGATATTGGCCGTATTGCCGGCCGGGTGGATGCTAGCCTGTTGTCCGGTAATCGTTGTCACCAAGCAGCGATGTATTTGTTCCGTGGTTACGATGCTGAGCCGTCGGACATAAACCCCAAACATGACCCCGAGGTCATTGCTCCTGTCAATCTGGAAAACGACAACGCCTATCACTTTGGATTCATATCATCAGGAGAGTATTCTCTCGCGCTGGCCTGTGATCCTCTGGATGATCCGGAAGTAGAAGACGAAATGAACTTTCTGCGTCAGAAAAATGTGCTGGTTCGCTCCAGTTATACAACATTTATTCATATGGATCTTTAATGTGCCTCCATTCATTTTCATGACTCAGTTCATTTGCATTCGTATTCCCTGAGACAGCCAGACACAGAGATTTTTGCTGGTCATCGGGGGGGCAAACAGATATCCCTGAGCATATTTACAATTATGATTACGTAGCACCATAACCTGAGAGTGATTTTCAACACCTTCTGCAACCACTTCCAGTTCCAGGCTTTTTGACATGGCAATGGTTGTCTCCACCAATTGTCTGTCTTTATGATCAGAAGCGATATCCCGCACGAATTCCCGGTCTATTTTGATGATATCGAATGGGTGATTGCGGACATAGCTGAGGGATGAATAACCCGTACCAAAATCGTCCATGGCGATGCTGACGCCCAAGTCTTTGAGAGCTCTTAATACTCCGCTGCAATGTTCTATATCTGACATCAATACGCCTTCGGTGATCTCAACAATCAGGTTTCGGGCTGGTAATTTGTATCTTTGAAGTGTTTTTGTAAGCTTAATAAGCAATTCCCGATCACGAAACTGCCGTGGCGACAGGTTAACAGCAATGGAAAAAGGCTGATCAAAGCGTTGCTGCAGGATCTTGCATTCAGCAATGGCCTGTTGAAAGACAAAATCCCCTATTTTCAAAATGTAGCCATTCTGTTCGGCAATAGGAATGAAGTCTTCCGGACTGACCTGGCCCAATATAGGATTTTCCCAGCGCAACAGGGCTTCAAAACGTACCGTGTCATTGGTGATAAGGTTGACGATAGGTTGATAGGTCAGATACATCTCATTGTGGTCGAGTGCCCTGAGCATTTGTTCTTCGATGGTCATTTTTTTATGTTGGGTAGCATCCATATCGCCGGAATACAAAGAGAATACATTTCCGCCCAAGTGCTTGGCGTTATACATAGCCATATCTGCATGACGTAATAAGGCATCACCTGAGTGTCCGTCATTAGGATAGATGGCAATGCCGATACTGGTGGTAATCATCAATGTGCGTTCATCTATCACAAAGCCCTTTTGTATCTCCGACAGAACTGTTTCGGCTATACTCAGGATGTGTTTAAGGTGCACAGAGAGCCCCGTCATGATGACAAATTCGTCCCCTCCAAAACGGCCTATGAAATTTGTTTCCTTAAGTGCATGATCCAATCGTATTGCTACGGCCTGTAATAGTTGATCACCAACAGCATGCCCAAGGGTATCGTTGATTTTTTTGAAATCATCCAGATCCAGAAACATAACGGCAAAACATTGGTCGTCGGAAGTTTTCTCGGTGTTTTTCAGCAGATACTCAACATGGCTCAAGATGGTAGTGCGATTGGGTAACTGGGTGAGAGTATCGTGTTGAGCTCGGTATTCCAGTTGTTGGGTTCGATCTGCAACTTTTTTGTTCAGCAGGTAATTCCAATAGAGAACGACGGCGACAGCTATTACTGCCAGGAGTGTACAGCCAATCAACCATAGGACTGGCACGCCTTTATGGATGGAAATAGCTACCCATTGATTGAAGATTCGATTGCGTTCTTCTTCGGTGATAGTAGCTAATGTTTTATTTAGGATGGAAACCAGTTCCGGCCAGTCACTTCTAACACCAAGCGCAAATTGATAGCGAAAAGGGACCTCTCCAGAGATTGTCAGATTGGCCAGGCTCTGCTCCCGCATGATATAGCTGGCAGAAGCAATGTTTCCAAGGTAAGCAAATGCTTCACCTTTGGCAACGGCTGCCAGTGCCGAAGCGGTGGTGTTATATTCAATAAAATTAAGCGTCGGATATTTCGGATGCAACTCCTGATACGGTATGGAGTGTGTCTCCGTCGCGATTAACTGACCTTTAAGGCTGTTCAGGTTCGCCACGTAGTGGACATTTTCACGGGTAACGATGATCATCCCGGCACTTAGGTAGGGTTGTGTAAATGTTAAAAAACCCTGGTTCTGTCGAGTTTTGGTTGCAAATGACAGCACATCCAGCTGCCGGTCCTCCAACTGTTGTTGCAGATCTTCCCAGGGAGCAACCGGAGAGCGTTGAAACTGGATATTCAGGCGTGATTCAATCAGGCGTATGTAATCAGCAGCAATACCTCGATAATCACCATTGGCGGCAGTATATTCAAAGGGTGGGCTGGCTGATTTTGACGCAAGCCGGATAACCGGGTGTGACCTCAACCAGCTTCGTTCCGCAGCCGTCAACACAATTTGTGATGGAGAGGTATTCATATTTGCTGTGCCCACCCAATCGCCCTGGAGTGCTGCTTTCTCAGAAGTACTTATGTCATTCAGTGCCAGGTTCAGAATTTCCGTTAATGGTGCCCAGTCCTTGCGGATGCCGATGGTCAGAATGGAACCCTGTTTTTGCGCCCGACCATGTACTTTCAGGTTTTGCATCAATTCGTTGTTAATGATGTACATGGCAACTGCCCGGTTGCCAACGTAGGCATCAGCCTCATGTCTGATGACTGCTCCAAGCGCTTTTGCCGTATTTTGATACTCCCGGATGGTGATGTCTGGATAGTGATCCTGAAAATATCGGACGTTGCCAAATCCTGCTTCCAGTGCGATGGTTTTGCCAATCAGGGCATTTTCATTTTGATAGTAAGGTGCATCACTTCTGGCAACGATGACATGAGGGATATTGAGATAGGCCACCGTGAAATTGAAAAACGGTTCACGCTCTGGTTTGGGCGTAATGTCCAGTATGGCATCCAGTTTTTGCTCGATAACCCCCTGATACAGATTTGACCAGCCGCCACTGATGATTTGCAGACGACCGCCAAGACGATAATTGAGGGTTTCAATATAATCGGCACCGATACCCCTGGCCTTACCTTGGTTGTCGGTGAAGTTAATTGGTGGCCAGTTATCCATGGCACCAATGCGAATAACAGGGTGTTGCTCCAGCCATTCTTTTTGTGGGGGGCTCAGTTGATTAAAAAAGTCCTGCGGGGTACCAAGTGTTGCAAAACATAGCAGCCAGAGACAGAGCGCCACGACGTATCGAGGTAACAGTTTCCCGATTGCACTGTCAGCGACTTGAATGATCACATGGGCGTCCTATAAAAGGCCCAGGCCTGTTTATGTCTAGTCGGACCCCGATGTATCAATCAATATCGGGATCAAAGGCTGTCTGTTTTCAAAAGATCAGTTTAGGACGAATTGTTCACATTACAATTTTTGGTGTTTCATTGAATACCCTTCAATATGATGACTGGTTTCATGATAACTAAATTGGTTGGTGGGTTATTTTTTGCAGAATAGAAAACTCATGGTTGTGCTGGAGATCAAAATACCGGTAGTTGATCAGGTATCATCGGTAATAGCGATCACCCGATCTAAAAAAAATACTGCGAGGATACGCGGTTTGGAGCGCTGAGTACTACGGCATAATAGGCATCGATGATATTCACAGGCCTATCAGATTGATGCTTCATATACCGGTTTTGGTGTCGAAATCCTGGCTTAAAATACATACAGGAATAAGGACAGTGATGAAGGACTGTTGGAGTTCACATGCTAAAAAAACGGCAACCAGCAGAGTGTAGGCACCTATCCGAAAAGTCTGGTGCAGAACATGTTATAACGACAGGTTAGGGGGTTTGTCCGAATGGCCAATGGTATCTCTGTAAGGTGTCAGGAGTATCGCCAGCAAAGACATCGGAAACGCCAAGGGGCCCAGCAGTTTTGTGGCGTGAAACCGGCCAAACGGCTGTTGCATGAATGTCACAACCAGAATTTCCCCAAAACTGCCAGTGGAGATACCCAAGAAACACATAACGGCGCTTTTCGCCAGGTACTGAGCGGGCCAGGGGGCGATCACCGATTGAAAGTACTAATAACCGCCAGTCAATGATAATCCGCTCAGAGATGGATTTATTCATAGCGATACTTTTATCAGAGGATTGAATAAGATGTGCTACTTTGTCATGTTTTCAGCATTGTGCTCATTCGTGGGCGTGTGAAATTACTTACTCAATAAATTATTTTTCCTTATGTCAAAAAGTATCATGATCATGGGGTGTACCAGTGACGCCGGGAAGTCTTTCGTTGTCAGTGTTTTATGCCGGATATTTGCCAACCAGGGGCAACGCGTTGCTCCCTTCAAAGCACAGAATATGAGTAATAATGCTGCGGTGACCCATGAAGGCGGAGAAATGGGGCGGGCGCAGTATCTTCAGGCCATCGCAGCGAGGGTTGAACCACATACGGATTTTAATCCTGTACTATTGAAGCCTCAGGCCAACGTTCTGAGTCAGGTGGTTGTGAATGGTCAGGTGGATCATCAGCTGAATGCCATGGAGTGGCATGCACGGAAGGAGCGTCTGTGGCCGGTAGTGAAGGCTTGTCTTGATCGTCTACAGAAAGAGTATTCGCTGATTCTGATCGAAGGTGCCGGCAGTCCGGCAGAAGTGAATCTCAAAAAATCAGATATTGTTAATTTCGCGGTTGCCACTCATGTAGAGGCGGATGTATTTCTGGTGGCGGATATCGATCGTGGTGGGGCGTATGCGCACTTGCTGGGTACTTTTATGTGTCTGACCGAAGCAGAACGGCTCAGGGTCAAAGGTTTTGTATTGAATAAGTTCCGAGGGGATGAATCTCTGCTGGCGGATGCCAACGACTGGCTGTATCAACAATCCGGTGTCCCAATTGTGGCAGTGCTGCCTTATACCCGCCATCGATTGCCTGAAGAGGATGCTTTTTTTCATCGTTCCAGAGCTGCCAGAGGGGCTGTCAATATGGGTCTTGTGATGTACCCATATGCCAGTAACCTGGATGAGTTTGATTCTTTGGCCTATCACGATGAGGTGCAACTGACCGTGGTCAGACATGTCGCTGACCTTGAAAATCTGGACGCATTGATTTTACCGGGAGCCAAACATGTTGCTGCGGCCATGCAGTATCTGCAGGAAGAAGGCCTGGATGTTGGAATACGCCAGTTTATCGACCGAGGTAAGTCAGTGCTGGGCATTTGCGGAGGGTTGCAATTGTTGGGGCGGGAGGTGATTGATGAGTTTCATGTTGAAGGAGGTTCATTCCGTGGACTGGATATTCTGCCCTTGCAGACCCGGTTTCAAAAACCCAAGACAACGGTCCGGCGAATGATTAACTGGCAGGCAGATGAACTGTCTGTCTATGAGATTCACCAGGGAGAAAGCGAGGCGCTGGAAGACTCACTGGAAGTGTTTATTGAAGCTGGTACCGGATTCCGGAAAGGCAATGTATATGCCTCTTACCTACATGGGTTATTTGAAAATGCCTGTTTTTGCCGGTGGTTTTTACAGCCTCTGGGGGTGCAATTCAGTCAGCAGGCAAACTGGTATGACTTTCTGGATACTGAATTAGATCGGCTGGCTATGGAGCTACAGCCAAGGTTGGAACAAATCATTGATTATGGCCAGTTAACCTGAACCTGTCTTTTGTGCATTCTTCCAAACTGGTCTCTGTAGTTGAAAACCAATAAAAATGGACTTTAATTAAATAGTAGGGATTCAGGAGCGGTTTGATATTTCCTGATTATAGTTGAAGGTTGGTACGTAGAGGTGATGGCGATAGATTCAACGTTACAACATGAATACGATTCATTTGGACCGTGGCTGCTGGAGATCAAGCAAGCCCAAGATATTCCCCTGGTGTTTGTTGATTACTTTCAACTGACTGATGAGATTCTATTGGCTTTAAAGGTGCCCCGGCCGATCGAACGCCGGGATGCCAGGCCAGGGCAGGTTTTATACGATGGCATTGTTTGCCTGTATGACCGTGAAGTGAAAATACTGCATCTGGAGCAGCAACAGGTATTGGTCGAAAGTGTCTGTTATAAAGATATCGTAACTATTCAGGATGTGCGGGATCTGCTAATGGGAGAGCTGAGAATCCAGACAGACCACCGCAGTTACAGTATTCCGTATAATATGGTATCGCAGGAGATGGTCGATCAGGTTGTCCATATTCTTCGAAAGAAATATATATGTTCGGATATTCTAATCAAGCTGGAGGATGAGAGCTTCCCGAATGTTGAATTGCCATTGTTGTTCAAAAACGCACTGAATAAACTGAGGGCAAACGAAAAGCTTTCCTTATTGGCCTATCAACCTAATATGGTATTGGAAGGAAACTCCTCTGATGATTATGAGCGCTTTGAAAACATCTATAACAACTACACACTGTATTGCAGTCTGTTTTTGAGTGCTGAGCGGGAAATTGTCGTTATCAGCAGCAACAAGCCCGTAAAGCGCCGTATAGAAGTCGATAACAGTTATATTCTCAGTTATATTCCTTACAGTCAGCTTCGCGATATGCAAATTGAGAAAGACCGGAGGTTTATCGGTTTACGTCATTTGCAGCTGAAGTTTGGTCATCAGAATCTTGAGTTTATGTTGGACCAGAACACTACCCGAAAGATCAGAGTTCATGTTCTGGACCGTGTGCACTGATTTATCTGATTTATCTGATTAATCGAAAACGTTTATCTTTTTGCATTCAGAGTGGTGGCTCATGGCTTCATTGACACTGGAATCTGTTTATTGAGAAGTGTCCACGCATTGGTGTCTTCATATATCTAGCTGAAACCAAGTGAGCCATCGTTTCTAAAGATCTATACCTTTTCTTGCCTTGATGCCTGCTTTAAAGGCATGTTTGACGTCATGTACTTCCGATACGGTGTCAGCCAGTTCTCGAATAGCTGAACCACCACCACGACCGGTTATCACAACGGATTGTTCTACAGGACGTTCATTGATTGCTTTGATAACACGTTCGGCGTCCAAATATTTGTAGCCAATCATGTAGGTGATTTCGTCCAGCACCACCAGATGATAGGCTTCATCAGCCAGCAGCTTTTCTGCATGTTCCCAGGTACGTTGTGCTGCTGCAATATCTGCTTCTCTGTTTTGAGTGTTCCAGGTAAAACCGGTGCCCATCTGATAAAAATACACCTCGGGATGATGGTTGCGGATGAACAATTCTTCACCGGACATTTGTTCGCCCTTAATGAACTGAATGACACCAACTTTGTAGCCATATCCCAGACTTCTCATGACCATGCCAAAGGCAGAGCTGGATTTGCCTTTACCATCTCCCGTCAATAGCAGAACGATGCCGCGTTCGGTCGTGGCAGCAGCGATACTTTTATCCACTTTGGCTTTTTGTTTGGCCATCGCTGTTTTATGTTTTTCATTTTTGTCTGCCATATTCTGTTCTCTCACTCTGGTTAGGCGGGTTGTCGGTGGTTTGGCAGGATATCGCCGAACCTGTTTTGATCTCAGGTTATAACTTTGCCAGATTTGCACAGGAATTGGCAAAGATCAGCAAAAACCCCAGAAAAATGCAGGGTAATTAGCAGAATGACTTTTGGAGGCCGTAGGCTGAAGCCATGTCTGCCGGTCGAATGGAGGGAAATATGCTGCCAATGAGAAGACCTGATATCTGCTTACGTCATTAAAAACCGTATTGGCTGAAGACTATATTGATATCAATCCCTTCTTGGATGCGAATATTTTATTGGGTGGAAACTGCCGAATATGAAGGTGACAAACCGCTACAGGACAGAAAAAAAGAATATTATCGTCGGCTCACCGTGTCGTGAGGAAGTGTATTTTGTTTGTAAACAAAACGTATATAATCGCGCGCTTATTTCGATAATCTTCATGGACACTAGGAGCTACGTTTGAAAATCAAAGTTGTTTGGATGATGTTATGGGTCAGTCTGTTGACTGCATGTAATGCGTCATTACCGGCCAGGGAAGAAACCAATGACGCTGTATTTGTCGTTCCGACCGAGTTTATAAAACACCAGAATGCTGAATATCTCAAATCATTCTGGCTGGATTTTGAGCCGGTGGATGCAGGCGAACCTTTCCAGGTAGTGGTCAATCCTTTTGATGGTCGGCACAAGGTGCTGAAAGCCGGGGTGCAACCAGGTACTTATCTGCTGACTCGGTTTAGTCTCCATGCCATGCGTAAAAAAGGTTGGGATGCTTCCCGCGATGATCGTAGCTGGGACATGAATATGCTGGTCGAGATTGCAGAAGGCACCGTAACCGTCTGGAGTCACAAGTTGATATACCGTGTCGACAAAAGTGGAGGTAGAACGTATCAGGAACAATTTGATCTGCTGCCGTTGGATAGTCAGTTGAGCAGACAGATTAAGATTGAACTGGAAAACATGAATGACGCTGACAGTTGGCCAATCATCTTTTTAACCGACTAGTTCCTAGTGATACCTGCCCTGCATTGTCGCTGGAGCAGGTGTCTGTTTACGGCCGTTTGTTGTGAAAGCGGTGTAAAAATTCTCTTACAACCGCCCCTTTATGATTTATAAACTCTGCTATCCAGATGGTTTTGCCTTGTCTTCAGTGCCTCAGAAGCCCGGCTGCTGTTTTAATGATTCAGCGTTTATTGATTTCAGGCGATCCATCACCCGCTGAACAAACTTCAGTTTGCGCTTCTGGCGGATTCGCTTGCTGAATATCTGCACCGGAATAAACGTACGTTCACCTAATCCGTCGATCAATACAAATTCCTCTGTACCATCTTCCTGCTGTTCCAGGACAACGTTTTCCAAATTCAAATCGCCCAATACCAGTTTACTGGTGAGCACAATTTCCAGAAAGTGCATCAGTTTCTGATATCTTTGCTCATTGATTTGACCATTATTGATGAGCTGGCCCAGTGTTGGGGCAAGTTCGCCACTACCATCACGGACAGCGGAAACCACCAGGCCGATTCCCAGATCTGTATCGACCAGGCCACCGATAGGGGCAATGTGCTTGATGATTCCTTCCGGGGCACCGTAGCGGGAATCAAGATACACGGCCAGTTCTCTCAGATAACCAGTCATATAAACGAAACGGTCTTCCATGCGGGCATACCAGGTTTTGAATCTGCCAAGGTTTTGATCGGGGATCATGGAGCGATGAACTTTAATTAGCCAGTCCGGGTTGTCAGGATGTTCATAGATGTATCTGGTTTTTCCGACCGCAACAGGTTTACGGCCAGCAAGGTTAAAAAAAAGGTGGTACATGAATATGACCTTTACAAAAAACAGTAAAAAAAATTTTCGATAGGAAAATGCCCATCAACATTAGCAGTTAATAATAAGTCTTTAAGGTCGCTAAAAAAGAGGCTAATTGTGGATTAAATGCAAATTTTCCGTACTTCATGACAATTTTTTTACAAAATTATTTTTTAAGGTTCGTTTAAGATAAGAAAGCAGCGTTGAATTTTTATCTGTTTGGCGAGGGGGGCGAAAAAGCCCTTTCAAAAGGACTACTTTTGAAAAGTTGACTATTAAATTGAAGTGTGGACAGCGTTACCCGCTCCTAGCGGCGTTTAATCACCAGCTAGAAGCGATTACTGTATATGGAGAAAATGGCCATTATGGGAAGTGAGCATTTGCTATTAATAATCGGATGTTCAAATAAATTTTTTGATCCAATTGAGTGCCTGCCCTTATTGCCATCTGGCGGGGTCGACGAAAATGATGGTTGGTAATCAATTAGATCGTTCTGACAGTCATCATGTCAAAGCTGTCGATGCTGTGAGAAACCTCTCGGTTTCTTTGGTCTCGCATTGGCTGTGGTCAAGATATTGTTCGACACTTACATCAAACAGTTAACACAACATAATTGCTTGCCGGGTTATACGCTTGGTGATAGAGAAAAGGTGACATGGAAAATGGCAACCACCGGACTGCATTTCATTCACAGTCGATGGTTACCAAAACGCCCTGATTAGGCAGAATCAGAATTATTCTAGAAAGGGTAGTGCTGAGCAGGATCTTCGATGGTAATCCAGCGCAGGTCAGTGAATTCGGCAATCGCTGCCTCTCCACCAAAGCGACCATAACCACTGGATTTGACACCTCCGAAAGGCATTTGTCCTTCATCTCCAACGGTTGGGCCATTAATGTGGCAAATACCGCTTTCAATTTGTTCTGCCACTTTCATGGCCCGCTGAATGTCTCGGCTGAATACTGCAGAGGAAAGACCATATTCAGTATCATTCGCTACTCGGATGGCCTCATCTTCATCCTTAACCCGGATAACCGGTTTGACCGGACCGAAAGACTCTTCGCCATACATGCGCATTTTGGGTTGAACATGATCGACCAGCGTTGCCTCAACAATCGTACCATTGCGTTGTCCGCCGGCACGGATAGTAGCACCGTGGGTGGTGGCATCGGCCATCAGAGCGTCCATTTTCAGCGCGGCATCTTCGTTGATTAGGGAACCCAGAACGACATGTTCGCGAGGGTTTCCGGCTGGCAGTGCGGCGGCCTTGGCGGCTAGTTTTTCTACAAACTCATCAGCCACACTTTCTTCCACAATCAAGCGTTCAGTTGACATGCAGATTTGTCCCTGGTTCATGAATGCACCAAAGGCTGCGGCATTGACAGCGGCATCGATATCCGCGTCGCTCAAGACAATAAAAGGGGCTTTGCCGCCCAGTTCCAGCAATACCGGTTTCAGCTCTTTTGCCGCCAGTTCGGCGACGATTTTGCCAACCCGGGTAGAACCGGTAAAGTTGATGCGCTTGACCGCTGGGTGAGCGATAAGAGCAGGAACAATGGTCGCTGCATCTTCTGGAGCATTACTGATGATATTTACGACACCTGCCGGAAAACCTGCCTCCATTAATGCTTTACCAATCAATTGATGAGTGCCTGGGCACATTTCAGATGATTTCAGTACTACGGTATTCCCGCAGGCCAGAGGCATTGCGATTGCACGGGTGGCAAGGATAATCGGAGCGTTCCATGGAGCAATACCTACACAGACACCCGCTGGACGACGAACGGCCATAGCAGTCGTGCCCGGTTTGTCAGAAGGTATGATTTCGCCCTTGATTTGCGTCGTCATGGCTGCCGCTTCTCTCAGCAGGCTGGCCGCGAACATAGTATTAAAGCCCGCCCATGGGCCCGTAGCCCCGCACTCGGAGATCATCAGGCTGGTAAACTCTTCTACCTTGGACTCCAGTATGTCTGCTGCCTTCAGCAATAGAGCCCGGCGTGCATTGGGGCCTGTTTTTGACCAGTCAGGAAAAGCCGCTTGAGCTGCATCCACAGCCGCTTCAGCATCTTTCACCGTGGCTGCGTATGCCTTCGTTGCAACTTCACCCGTTACCGGATCCAGTCGTTTAAAACAATGATTGTCATCGACAGCGATCTCTTCACCATTGATCAATAGTCCAATATTCATGGTTCCCCACCTTATTATTTTTGTATCTGAGTTGATCTTTACAGCTTGGTTGTGCTGATAAAGCCATGTTGATGAACTCCACATCCACAGGCAAACAATCTTTTTCTAACGCTTATTGAATTTGGCTATAGCTATGCACGGGAATCATAACTCCCGTTGGGTTATTGGCGCAGCGGGGAAGGGCTCTGCAATCACTGGAGGGCAAGACTGGAAGCCCGCCTTACACCGTGTTGTATGGAGTTTTGGGAGATCCGAAAATCATTGCGGTGACCTGCCCAGGTGTGGATTTCCCGGCTATAAGATATGCCTGGACAGGCAATTTATGAGCGGGCCAAAAATGCTGGCGACTGGCCAGGCCTGGTCTAGGTCTTTAAATGTCGCGTCGCCGAAGAGGCGGATTTTATCAACTTGAATCAATACTGCGTTTTGATGGTGGGTTAAAAGAGGAGCGTTTATATCGCTACAACAATCAACCCGATGATATTTGTTATCCGGTTGATAAACAGAACCGAACAAAACTATGACGCGGGAATTATTGCCAGAACCATTTTTTCGATTCCTGGCGGACATCCTGGTTCGTTAAGCCGATATCCTGATAAAGGTACGCAGGCAAATGGCGTAGCTGTCTTCGGGTTTGAGCATTCTGGCGCCAGGTTAACCAATAGTGGCGTAGAACTGCCGGTCTGAGCCGCTGTAACCCAGGGCCCCCCAGGAATTGGCTGCCCCATGATCTTAAGAGTATCCCCTTATTGTTCATTGCTGTCCTCCGTTGCTAATGACTGTGCTGGAAGATATGCTACAAACTCTATCTGAACCGTAACAGATTCAGATTTTCTATATATTAACCAATACAGATTGAGAAAAAGCTCATCTGTTATGGTCCATTTTTGATACAACTGTACTGGTTCTGGGAGTTCTCAGTTATGGAAGGTAGTTTGTACGCACAATTGGCGGATAAAATGACTGAACAGATTCGTCATGGTGCAATCGCCATTGGTGAGCGCATGCCCTCAGTCAGACATCTGTCCAGACAGGAAAGAGTCAGTATCTCTACGGTGATGGCTGCGTATAGTCTGTTGGAAGAACGGGGGTGGGTAGAGGCCAGGCCCAAGTCTGGGTATTACGCCTGTCGCCAGATACGCGAACCACTGGCGGTTCCAAGCGAGTCAGTGGTCGAGCCTGATCCTGTCATTGCCTCTACATCCCAGCTGGTAATGGACGTACAGCGAGATGGTTTCAAAGCTAATGCGATTAATTTTTGTCGGGCAACTCCTGCCCTGGATTTTCCTATCAGCCGTCATCTGCAGCAAACCTATACCCGGTTGTCGAGAACCCAGCAACATCTTGGAGTGAGCTGTCGTCCTGAAGGTCCTTATGTTTTACGACAACAAGTTGCACGCCATGCTGTGGATACAGGTGTGGCTGTTTCACCAGATAGCATAGTAACGACTGCCGGTAGTCTAAATGCCATGGGGCTGTGTTTGCAGGTGTTGACTCAACCCGGCGATCTGGTTGCGGTTGAGTCTCCGTGCTATTACGGCATATTGCAGTTGATTGAAGCTTACGGACTCAAAGCAATTGAAGTTCCCACTCACCCGGAGACTGGTTTGAGCCTTGAGGCACTGAAAATGGCCATGGAGCAATGGCCGCTGAAAGTGGTCCTCACGGTTCCCAGCTTTTCCAATCCGCTGGGGTGCAGTATTCCTGACGAACGAAAAAAAGCATTGGTTAAGCTACTGGAACAATATCAGGTGCCCCTGATTGAAGATGATGTTTATGGTGATCTGTATTTTGGTACCCACAGACCCGGTGCGATAAAAGCATTTGATAAACAAGGACTGGTGTTGTTGTGTTCGTCGCTATCCAAGACCATTGATCCGCAACTACGGGTTGGCTGGGTGCTGGCCGGGCGTTATTACGAAGATATTCTGCATCGAAAGTTCGTAAACATGTTATCTACACCGGTACTGCCACAATTGGTATGCGCCGAGGTATTAGGGCAGGGGATATACGAACGTCATTTGCGACAGGCCAGAGAAGTGTATCGCCAGCGCTATCAGCGTCTGGTGGATCTGGTCTCTGAATCCTTTCCGGCTGTTACTAAAATTTCACGTCCTCAGGGAGGAATTGTCGCCTGGCTGGAAATGCCTGAGAATTTCGATTCGACTGAACTGTATCATTTTTGCCGAAATGCCGGGATATTGATCGCGCCCGGAGAAATATTTTCCATTAACAAACAGTTCAAACACTGTTTTCGCCTGAACTATGCTCCACGGTGGACACCTGAACGCGAAGACGCGATTCGAAAGCTTGGGCAATGGGTATCAGACCGGATAGCAAAACTCTGACTGTCACTGCTTGTCATTTAAACCAGAATTAGCTGGTGCTATCCATTTTGTGCCTTAAGGGTTTTTATCCGCAGTCAATCGAATATCGATTTTTAAAATAAGTGCTTGCACTGTTGCAAAATGAATTTTTGAACGCCATTGTTCCACAGAGTTACATTTCATTGCCTGATGGCCATGGGTGGCTGTTTTTTGACGCCTGAGATCTCCTGCTAAAACGTAAAAACGACTTCCGAAAAACAATCCTTCACAAAGCAAAATGTCCTTGAAAATTAGGGTTTTATTGGCGTCCGAACAGTTTTTTTGGAAGTGACTGAAAGCTGACATCTGTCGTCATAAGGCG